>CAYJMY010000142.1:0-13128 GCA_964371125.1 uncultured Mesorhizobium sp.
AGACAGAGCTGACCACCTTGGGGGCGTGCATCTGAAGGCTGGCGCCGCCGGGCCTGCAATACGCGCTCCCATGGAGGTGCCACCCGCCGACCCGGGACCCACAGTCTCAAGCAAGGCCATTCCGGAGCCGGAAGCCGCCAACACCGGATCCTATCCGATCGATGCGGCCATCTCAGGCCAGCCACTAGATTCGACGCCGGTGGCGGTAGCCGAAGCGTCAATGGATCCGATGCCAACTGGCACCAGCGCGGTCCGCGTCGAGCGGGATATCTTGCCGGCCGACATCGGCGAGCTACTTCAGGTTGCCGTGGAGGAGATTCCGGGCATTCCGGAAGCGGCAGACCCGGCGCCGGCTATCGCCGACCGGGAACTTGCCAACGGGGAGCCGTCCGCGCCGAGCGTCTCCGACCAGTCTCCAGAGTCGCCGACGGAAGCTGCCACCGCAACATCATTGGCTCCGATGCTCACCAGCGCAGGAATGGTCCGGACCGAGCCGGACCTCTTGCCCGCCGACACCGGTGACCTGTCTCAGAAAATAGACGGTTCAGACCCGGCGGCCGGGGTGGCCGATGAGGCCGCCGCTCCCCTCGGTCACGATGTTGCCGTCCCGGCGGAAGCGGCGGACGACGCAGGAGTTCTGCCAGACGACACCACCCTGACGGCGGCAGATTATGCCCCCGATCTCCCGGAGGCGAGTCTCGCCGAAGAGCGGGCTGGTTCCTCTCACCAGGAAGCGCCGGACGGAGTGTTGGAAGCCGGCGTCGATGCTACTGGAGGGTCCGCGCCGTCGGCCGTCGATGAGCGCCAGACAGAAACTACCGACATCGCCGGCCAGGAGCCCCCATCTCTGGGGACAACCGAGCCACTGCCGGAAGTTCCCGCCCCTTTCGGACCCCGATCAAGACAGCCTGCCGTTCATCGAGACCGCAGAGGAAAGCGCCGGACGGTTGCGGCGAGCGATCCACCCGCCCAACCCTCCGTGGGTGCCCCGGAGCCGGCAGCTCGTCCACCAGCCGAAGCCAAGCTGCGGCTGTCCCTTCAACCGATCCGCCGCACGGCAAGGCTGTCTGTGGTGCTGACACGTCCAGACGGATTTCCCGCACGCGTCACCGTTCAGGTAGCCGGCAGCCCCGCGGTGGAGGCGTATGACGAGAGACGCTACGACGACCTGGATCTGCCGTGGACGAGTGAGCTTCTGGACGGCGAACTCCGCCTTGCCAGTGCTGAGCGTCTGCAGTGGCTGCGCAGCGCACGACAGGTTCACGTTTTTGCCGCGGACCCCAACGAGCCTGACTTAATCTCAGTCAGCGCGGTTAGCGCTGGCGTTGCACATACCCTGCTTTGCCGTTCCACCGACGCGGAGGCCGTCCGCGTCGCCGCGGAATCGACCGGATCAACAGCTCCGCAGCTGCTCGACCACTGGCAGGGCATTCCAGAAGGCTGGATAGTGCTCACGGGCTATACACCAATGCGTTCCGCCGCGCCGCCGCTTCCGGCCGGCCTCCGTCCCCTCGACCCGGGAGAAGGCCTTGAGATCATCTTTGATGGAGGTCTCGCGATCCGGCAGCGGGTCTATGCTGCGGGCCATCCGCCCAGGATTTCCATCACTCCTGCGCCAGGCGGCGCTTCGGTGACGATCGGCGGCCAGCCAGCCACGATTTCTTCCGACGGCACGTGGGTCGCACCTGGATGGGACACCCCTGGCCAGCACATGGTCGACGTCGTACCGGGCCCGTCGGTTTCGTATGAGATCGCAGCGGACCCCTGGCTGCATGGCGGCTGGGACTTTTGGGATGCCTACCCGACTCGGTTTGGAGAAAACGCTAAGAGTCCCTGGGCTCGGGCGCGAATTTGCGGTGCCCTAATCCTTGGCCCGGCTGGCGAGACAGTAATCGCCCACGAGGCCCGGCCCACGCTCGTAGCGCTAGGCGCAAGATCGGGTGCAACGCCGCTGAGGCAGCGCGACGATCTGGCCGTCTCTGTAGGCCTCACGGCTGAACCGCCCGCGTTCCTTCTTTCGGCGACAGGACCGAGGCGGACGCAAGGGCGGGTCGTCTGGCTCGGCCCGGTGCCGGCACAGAACGCATCCAAGCGGCATGACGCAGAGTGGGTTGCCACAGTGCGGAATGCGACTGCACGACGCCTGCCGCTCGTCGAGGCCGATGCACTCGGCGAGGATGCCTGGCGGAAGGCCAAGGCGCGTGCTCGCCAGCTTAGGAACAGGAGGCCTCGCACATGACCGACCGCCTGCTTGAATGGATGTCCTTTCGCCGGTCCGGCCGGCTGAGCGACGTACCCGCTGACCTTGCTGATGCTGGTGCTGTTCGCCGGACTGCCGACAACCTCGCGACGCTCGGGCATCTGGAAGTGCTGCCAAATGGCAACTGGAAGATTGCACCGCCGGTGCTCGCTGGCCTTCCCGAACGTGCAGACGGCCCGGTCTTTGCGGTTTTGTGCGGAGCCCGTACGCCAGGCGTCCTGGATTCGCTCGCAAGCGCCAGCGCAAGCGGGGGTGTGCAACTCACAATCAACGCGACCAGCGCGCGTCCCGCGGTTGTCCGGCTGACAGGGGCTTACAATGGCCAGCTCGCGGCTGTTGCGGCTGCGGCGGGCATTCCCTTGCAGCTTGATGCCGCGCTTACCCTTCTGGCTTGCACTCCTACCATCCGCGACTGGCCGCGCACTCCGTGTCCGATGGTTGGCGGGCGGGTGGAAAGAGTCCGCCGCTTCTCTCGCTCACGGATCGGCTGGGTCGAGTCCACGATCGCGGAGGCTTCGGCCGCCCACTCCGGTTTTTTCCGCATCAAGCGCGACTGGGACTGGGTGAGCCTCCTGAAGATGAGCGTAACCAACTGTGCGTACATTGACGACCGGGCGGGCCGTCTCGCTGCCGCCGCGAAGCTCAAGGCGGCTTTCTGGTCTGCCGGCTCGGAAACACTCGACCTCCCCAGCCAGCTGCTTCCACCAGCTCCTATCGCCCGGGCCCTTGCGCTCTGCAGTGGGGTGCTGCCGCATTACGATGCGGCCGCCCGGCGAATTTCGTTCACCGGCATTCCGATTGAAATCCTGAGACTGACGCTTGCCATTACAGGGCTGAGACTCGCATGAGCGATCCAATCCAGACATTCCAAAGCCTGAAGGGCGCATATCTGCGCTATTTCGACAGCCCCTTCGATCTGCGCTTTGAGGAACTCGTCCAGGCACGGCGACAGCTGCTTGACCGCGATGGCGTCCTCTACCGCGAGCCGCTTATCGAACCGCAACCGCCCTACGCCGGCAGCGGACATGACGTCCGGTCCGCTGTCACCAGCGTACTTGGTTCAGCCGCCGGCTGGACGGCGTCGGCGGTAGGCGACTTTGCCGGCATTGCCGAGCAGGGCCTCTTTCTGCCCCGAGGTGGCGTTCCGATTGAACTATATACACACCAGGTCGAAATGCTGCGGTCGAGCGTGGCCAACGGCGACGATTCCGTCATTCTCACCGGGACAGGATCGGGAAAGACCGAGTCCATCTATCTTCCTGTTCTCGCCGCGCTCATTAGAGAGTCCGCCGCCTGGCCCGTGCTTCCAGCTGCGCCACGGAACGACTGGTGGACGATGCCGCCACCACCTGGCTCGGGGAACCGGCGATACCATCCACGAATTTCCCAGCGCGCGCATGAGCAGGGAGGCCGCCTGCCTGCGATGCGTGCGCTGGTTCTCTACCCACTCAACGCCCTTGCCGAAGATCAGATGGCCCGGCTGCGACTGGCCCTCGATGGTGATAGGGTACGCGCTTGGCTCGGAGCGAACCGTCCAGGCAATCGCTTCTGGTTCGGCCGCTATACCGGCTGGACCCCGATCGCCGGACGGCCCGATCGCAATAGCGCGGAAGGAGATCTGCGCACCGAGCTGCAGCGGCTCAGCGGGCTGGCCGCGCGAGTTGCGGGCACCGACGCCGAACGCTTCTTTCCCCGCTTCGATGGCGGCGAGATGTGGAGCCGGTGGGACATGCAGGATGCACCACCAGACGTTCTCATCACCAACTACAGCATGCTGAACATCATGCTGATGCGGGACATCGAGGTTCCGATCTTCGACCAGACCCGCCAGTGGCTGGAGGCTGATGAGGCCAATATCTTCCATCTCGTCGTCGACGAGCTCCATAGCTATCGGGGTACCCCAGGCACCGAGGTGGGCTACATCTTGCGGGTTCTGTACGATCGCCTCGGGCTGCATCCGGACCATCCCCAGCTGCGCATTCTGGCGTCCAGCGCGTCTCTGGGCGAAGACGGGCCTCGTGCGCAGGACTATCTGCGACAGTTCTTCGGACGGTCACGCCCGTTCAGCCTGATAAGAGGCGGCGCACTGCCGTTGCCGACGGGTGCCGCGGATCGGCTGCGCGGCCTCGGGGCCTCTCTGGCAAACCTTGGGCATCAAATCGCCAATGGTGGCGGCGTACATCTCGCCGCCGCCGCCGGCACTTTCGCGGCCGCGGCAGGTCTCCCGGTGCCCGATCCGGCCCTGCCGGAAGCACAGCAGCTGGGGGCTGTGCTGGTCGAAGCCGGAGTTACCGAAGCCGTTCGCGCTGCTTGCAACGGCGGGTCGGATGAGAATCCGACCGTTGTTCCACAAACGCTCAGTGCGCTCGGTGCCACGCTCTTTCCCGCCGACTCCCCTGAAGATGCGACGGCCGCCGCCGCAGGCATTGTGGCGGCCATGGCGCCTGCACAATCCTCCGGCAGCACACCGCTGCTGCCTGTCAGGGTCCACCTCTTCTTCCGCAACGTCCAAGGGGTCTGGGCATGCAGCAACCCCCAGTGCAGCGAGGCCCACTGGGCCGACGCAAGCATCCCTGTGGGGCGCCTATTCGACCGCCCCACAACCACCTGTGCCTGCGGATCGCGCGTGCTCGAAATGCTTTACTGCGAGCCCTGCGGCGACATCTTCCTCGGCGGCTACCGCCGCACGCTGCCGCTGCAACCGAACGTCTGGTCGCTGGTCCCCGATGATCCGAACATCGAAAAAGCTCCGGATCATTCGGCGAACGACCGCGACTACGACAACTACGCCATCTACTGGCCGGCTCGGATGCCCGACGGCACACTGCGCCAGCCGCAGCGCGACAGCTGGGTCCAGGAGGGCGTTACGCGCAGATGGCGTATGGCTGCCTTCGACCACCGCACTGGGGAGATCCAGGTCGCGAGCAGGCGCGCGGACGCGACAGGCTGGATCTACCATGTTCCCGACCTCCATCAGAATCCCGTGCCGCCCCGCGCGGCCGTTCCCAGCGCCCGCAACGAGCGGCCATCGGTCTGTCCCCACTGCGAGGCCAATTGGAGCGGAATGGCCAGTTCGGCTCCGATCCGGACCCAGCGCACCGGCTTCCAGAAGGTTGCGCAAGTGCTGTCGGACTCGCTGCTGCGCGAGATCGCACCGCCTCAGCCAACAGCCGGTCCGCCGCCCGAAGATGTTCGCCGCAAGCTGGTCCTCTTTTCCGACAGCCGGCAGGACGCGGCCAAGCTTGCGGTCGGCGTCGCCAAGTCTCATTGGCTCGACGCCTTGCGACAGACGCTGGTCGACGGCATGGCCGATAGCGCGCGCGCCGTGCTCCTCTTCGAGCGCCAGGCGCAGGGCGGCGCGCTGACCCCGGAAGAAACGATGCTCGCCGGCCGGTTTGCGGTTTCACGGCAAAGCGAGGCCCAGGCCATTCTCTCCGCCCAGCATCCTGTTATGCGCACCTTGCCGTCCGCTGTCGGTGGCCTGACGATGGAGCAGCTCGCGGTTCAGGTGCTGGCACGCGCGAGAGCAGGCCTCTCCCGCGTCACGGATCTAGAGGACGAAGCATCGCGCCGCCTGCTCATTACCGGGATGAATCCCGGCGGTGTCGACCGCAGCGTCATGTGGACCGATCTCGATGAGCATCAGGGCGAATGGCAGCGTCTTTTCGACTGGACCCGGTTCCCCCCAGACTACCGGCCCGCCCTTTCAGGAGAGGAGCAGGCTCACCGCACGCGCATCCAGGTCGCGGCCCGCGAAGCCGTTGCCGAGACACTATTCTCCGGGGGACGGCGTGACCTTGAATCGCTGAAGCTGGGCTACATCACCTTCGACCGCATGCGTTACGCCGGCGCGTCTGCGATCGTCCAGGAGGCAGCGGACAGCTGCATCCGCATGCTGGGCAAGCGGCGGCGGATCGATACCCATCGAGCCACAGTTGATGACACGCGACTTCCGAAATACGCACGGGACTATCTTGAAGCCGTCGCTCTCCTGAACGGCCTAGTCGTTGCCGATTTCGAGCGCGACGTCACGGACCTTCTGACCAGGGCGGGTGTATTCGATCAAGGCCTGCTTCTCTTCCGCGGCCTCTTCGTCGCCGACGCGGGCGATATCTATTATGAGTGCGCCCGCTGCTCACGCATCCATCTACACGCAAGCGGAGGCATCTGCAGCGGGTGCCATAGCCAGCTCCGTACGCCGCTGCACATCGGCGTCGACGATGCGGGTCAGGAAGCGGACTATTACCGGTGGCTCGCAGTGAGCGCGGGCCCTGTTTTCCGTCTCAACTGTGCAGAGCTTACCGGCCAGACCGACAAGCTGCTCGCACGCGACCGCCAGCGACTGTTCCAGAACATCCCGGTAGGCACTGAGCTGGCTCTCACGGACAATGTCGACCTTCTCAGCGTCACTACCACCATGGAGGCCGGCGTCGACATCGGCTCGCTCCTTGCGGTGATGATGGCCAACATGCCCCCCATGCGGTTCAACTACCAGCAGCGCGTAGGGCGTGCAGGACGTCGCGGTGCTGCGCTTTCGCTCGCGCTCACCCTGTGCCGCGGCCGCAGTCACGACGACTACTACTTCCAGCGTCCCGAGCGGATCACGGCTGACCCGCCGCCGCCACCCTACGTCGATACGAACCGGCCGCAGATTCTTCTACGCGTCCTGGCGAAAGAAGTGCTCCGGCGGGCTTTTTCAGAACTGAACCTGTTCACAGGCACCGCCGGCGACAGCGTGCACGGCGAATTCGGCGCCTACGACGCCTGGACACTTCCGCCGCCCAATCCGCCTGCTGGCTACACGGGAACCACGGTCGCTGACATCATCCAGGAATGGATCGGAAACAATGGTGCGGCTGTAGCACACATCTGCAACGCGCTGCTCGTCGGCACACGTCTCGCAGGAGATGCTGCCCAGCGGCCCGCCGCGATCAACTGGATCGCAACTCGGCTCGTTGGTGAAATCACGGCTGCGACGCAGGACCAGAGCCTCATCCAGATTCCTCTGAGCGAGCGCCTCGCAAATCGCGGCATCCTTCCCATGTTCGGCTTTCCGACCCGCGCGCGGCTGCTCTATCACAAACAGCCGTCGAACTGGCCGCCACGACAGGTCCTTGACCGAGACCTCGAGCTGGCAGTCAGCATGTTCGCGCCCGGCGCCGAGACCGTCAAAGAGCGCACTATTCACACTGCCATTGGTGTCGCTCACTATCGGCCACAAGGACCCCGTGCCGTTGAGGATACCAATCCGCTGGGGCCATCCGTCCGCATTGGACTTTGCGGCAATTGCCAGCATGTCGAGACCGCAACTCCCGACGTACCTACCTGCCCAGTATGCGCTTCGCCCGCGGGCCCCAACGACCGCGACTATCATCCTATGGATCTTCGGCAGCCCAAGGGCTTCGTGAGCTACTTCACGAAAGCCCGCGACTATGACGGCGTATTCGACTTCGTACCCCGTGCAGCGCGGCCGAAAGTGGGAAGGCCCGCCTTCGCAATTGCGCCGCATCTCAATTTCGACGTCGGCTCTGGTCAGGGCCGGCTGCACGTCGTTAACGACAATGCAGGCAGGCTCTTCCATTTCTCGCAGGAGCGCCGCTTCGGCGCCGAAGCGATGATCGACGTCGCGGCCGCTAATGCCGCCGAGGAGAAATGGGCCGCATCAGTTGGACGGCGGCCGGCAGCCCCGCTCGTGCCGACTGCTCCAGCAGTGCCTTGCGCGCTCGCGGCGATCAGCGAAACGGACATGATGATGCTGGGCATTCGCGACTACGGGCCAGGACGGGGCGCCGATCCACGGACGCCGCAGGGACGGGCAGCGCTATACTCCCTAGCCTTCATGCTCCGGCGCGCCGCTGCCGTGTACCTTGATATTCAGGACTATGAACTGAAGGCGGGCATCCGGAGCCAGGAGGACCCTGCCCTCGGCACCGTCGTGGGTCAGGTGTTCCTCTCCGACACCCTAGAAAATGGTGCGGGCTATGCCACCCACCTCGGGACTCCGGTGGTAACGCAGGAGCTGCTGGAAATGATCGCGCAGCCGACACCGCGCGAATTTCACGATCATCTGGTTGCTAATGCTCATGCGGACGCCTGCGACACATCCTGTCCAGACTGCCTGCGCAGCTACAGCAATCTCGCCTATCATAATCTGCTCGACTGGCGCCTCGCTGTTGACATGGCGCAGCTAGCTCTCGATCCGGCCGTACCTCTGCTACTATCGTCCCCGAGGTGGAGCCGCGTCGCCGATCTCGCGGGTGTCACGCTGGAAGCGGCGAGGCCCGGCTACACCCGGACGGTGCTCGGCGGCCTCCCCGCCCTGACGGATGGAACTGAAGCCCTCATTGTAACGCATCCGCTGTGGAACACAGACAGGGCAACTGTGGGCCCCGAACTCGCCGCTGCATGGGACGATGCCGAGCGCGGCCGTGGTCTCCGGGTCGATCCGCAGCGCAGTTTCATCTCCGTCTTCGAGGCGTTGCGGCGGCCGGTCTAGCATGCGCGGCCAGATTGTCCTCACGCCTCTCGACCGGACGGGTCCGACGCTGTGGTCCCACATGCGGCTGTGCGCCCTGCGAGGAGGCTTGAGTGCATCGCAAGCAGCGGACACCTGGATCCTGCATGACCCGCGCACCTGGCTCGGAACGGCATTCCACAGGGTGATGGAGGCTGCAGCGCGGCCTGGCGCGACGGAAGCAGCCGCAGAAAAGGCATGGATGGCGGCCGTCGCGGAGGCAGCTGAAGCGGCCGCCACTCATCCGCTGGATGCGCGCTACGCGGTGCCGGAGCGCTGGCCGAACTATTTTCTCGTGCGTCAGCGGGCGATGTCTTCGGCGCAGAGTGCCATCGCGACTACCGGGAGCAAGCGCGATGCACCGCGCGGCGGCACTCCATTGGCGGAACGGCTGCTGGTCGCAAGAGGAGGCCGGCTTGCCGGACGGCCTGATCGATTCGATGGCCGCGTCCTCACGGAATACAAGTCCTCGATCCCTGATGCGGCCTGGAGGGGATCGGCGGCGATTCTTGAGGGGTTCCGCCGACAGCTGCGGCTCTATGCGGCCATCCTCGCGGAAGCACGGGGACAATGGCCAGTTGAGGGACGGGTTGTTGCCGCATCCGGCCAGACTATGAGCGTACCTCTCGAGCCCACGGCCTGTGAAACGGAAGCCGATGCTGCGCTTGCGGCATTGGACGACTTCAATAGCTACCTTGCCTCATGCCGGCCGCCCGAAGTGCTTGCGCAGCCTGGTGAGGAGGCTTGCGGCGACTGCCCCTTCCAGGCGCTCTGTCCGGCCTTCTGGCCCTGGCTGGCGGCCGCCGGGTCCGATTCGTTGCCTGAGACAGCGGCCGTCGGCGTGCTTGAGCGGATCGACTTGGGCCAGGATGGAGATCTCTACACCGCATATCTCGCCGTCCACCAGGCAGCCTTACCACCGGGAGTTCACCCACTCGTTCTCCGCCGAAGCGTTCACGGCGATTTCACCGCTTCGCCGAAAGGAGCACAATGGAGGGTAATCTCGGCTAGGCTTAGATCCGACGGAAGGCTTCGCGCGGACTCGTCGACCTGCGTCTTCTCTCTGGATGACCTTCCGATCATCTTAGCGGCAAATGCAGGTGCGGTTCAACCGCTATCAAGGGGGAACTGAGTGGCCAAACCGTCCCCGGTTGCCAAAATCCTTCCACGACGGATGCGCGACCCGCTTACGCGCTCGCAAGTGATGGCGCGGATCCGTTCCAAGAATACGAAACCGGAGATACTTGTCCGATCGGCCCTGCATGCCCTCGGACTTCGCTTCCGCAATCACGTCGACGACCTTCCGGGCAAACCGGACATTGCCAACAAGACTCACAAATGGGCGATCTTTGTCCACGGCTGCTTCTGGCACTCACACGCAGGCTGCAAGCTTGCATCGTCGCCAAAGTCCAATGCCGGCTACTGGGCCGATAAGCTTGCTCGAAACCAGGCTCGCGATACAGAAAAGATCACAGCACTAGAATCCCAAGGCTATCGCGTTCTCGTTGTCTGGGAATGCGAGGTTCGCGACGGCGATCGGCTGCGGCGCGCGCTTGACGCATTCTTCAGACTCGAGGCCGGCCAAACATGGTGAGAAAGCCGTGCCGGTGCCGCCGCTTGGCTCCGCGCGTGCACCGTCAGTCTGCGGAATACATTTGCGCCGCCTCGAGTGCCCGAGATAGGTTCAGAAATATCCATTCCGCTTTACGGTCGGCGGTGAGAACCCCGTCGTAGTACGTCCCGTACACCACAAAACTCAAGTCGATCAGGTCGTTCCGTATCCTGTCGACGCGCTCCAGCTTCGGGCTGCCAGTCCCGATCCACCAGAGGAGATAGATGACGAGGCCCACGGCGTACCGGAAGAGGTAGGCGCGCATAACGTGGTCGCGGGGCATCGGTCGCCATTTCAGACCATGCCCATCCGCCAATGTCTCCCATATCTGCTCGGCGGCACCGAAGATGCTAGCGAACATCTCCTCAGTGTAGCGCCCATTGGTCCGGATGATCCTTAACTCGTGCTGCGAAAACATCTGCTCAGACATCTCAGGCAGCGACGTCACGATGTCGAGCGCTCCCTCATGCATGCCGGCGAGACTGACGGTAGCGGAACTCCATAGGTTCCTCAGTTGCTGCAAGACGACCGGATCGTCGCGCTGAGGTCCGTTCATGATGTCGGCCATTTCCCGGATCAGCGGCGCAATTTCCTGATGCTCCATCGCCGCGGTGTCGCTCGGAATGCCAAGGTTCAGTCTCGCGATCTCTCCTCCAGATTTCAGAACAATGATCTGCTCGGGAAACTCGCCAATGACCGAGAGGAGAGCGAGGACCGCATCCACGGTTTCCTGCTTGTAGACTTCAAACCACGCGAAGTCGGGGAGCACAGCTAGGTTCGCAGCGCTTGCACTGAGGAACTCGCGCAACTCGACCGACTGCAGCTTGCTGCTGTCGATGACCAACCTTGTACCGGTCAATGGCACCTCCTGCTTCACGACGTTATCTGGCGTTGGCCCTGTGATTTTGGACAGGCTTCACGAAAGCCCTCATCCTTCGCGGCTGGCTGGCTGACGTACCACCGAGGTCCACTGTGCGCCGCGACCAGCGTTTTGTTTGGAACTGAGTCTATGCTCATGGAGGGTTCTGTGGCCGTCGCCGAAGACATGATCGCGAGTTTGCGGCGCCGATCTTTTGATCCTGCACCGTGCATCTAGTGCGGGGCCGCCAGGTTCGAGCCATCCCTTGAGCATATCCTTCCGGAAGCGCTTGGATGCCCTCCCGGTTTTGTACTTTCCAACGATGTTTGCGAGAAGTGCAAACGGTCCAGGGTCATCAAAACTGGACGATTCTTCCACCTCGTTCTTAGGTTCGGCTGGCTCCCCCGAGGTGATGCCGGCGACACCCCTCCACTGCGCGCATCTATTCAGGTACATGGACGCGCATGACCAACGTAGTGAACTGGCTTAAGGCGACGGCTCCAGGTTTCAATCATCTGTCAGGCGACGAGCAGAGTGCCATCTCGGACTTCTCGCTGCTGTGGAGCCTGTTCGAGTCGCGCATCCTCGACACCAAGGGCAGTGCGGCCGCCATTGCAAACGCGGTGGATGCCTGGCAGAAGGCAGGGACGCTCGATGCTCTGTCCCTCGACCCGGAGCTCGCATACTTCCGCCAGCGCTATTTCGCCGACGGCGACTTCACGTATCACTTCAATCATCTGCACCTGCGGAAGAATGATCAGGAAGCGCTGGTCCGTGCTGTTGTCGATGGATCTGACAGCGATCCGCGAGATTGCCTCGTCGCCGTCCTCATCATCGTGTTCCGCTATCGCAATAACCTGTTCCATGGCGTGAAGTGGCAGTACAAGCTAGAAGGACAGCTCGACAACTTCAACGCGGCGAACACCGTTCTCATGAAGGTTCTCGAAACGCATGGAGCACTCGCTGAGGGCTAGCATGGGCTCAGCCATCATAGACGTGTAGGACATTCGCACCCGCGACACAGAGCTGCTCGCCGCGCTGGAATCGAGGGCAGACCTGATCCGTGCCTATTCGATACAGACAGACCGGCACACACGGTTTTCCTGAAAGTCGTATTGCCGCATTCGCGGTTTTGATAGGGGAAAGCCTTCCCCTTCGGCCGAGCCGAGGTCTCGGCCGACCCCTTCTGCGGGGAGACCCCGCAACGCCCCCTTCAGAGTGAGAGTGCGGCCCGGCTTTGCCGTGACGGGTTGAGAGCTGGGAGAGAGGCTCCCGGCGCCCGTCGCGGAGAACCGCGATGTCCACACATCCTCCTGATGCGCGCGCCGGCGCCGACCGGACGAACCTTTATGACGAAATCACCGGCAAGATCATCGCCGAGCTCGAGACCGGGCACTTCCCATGGGTCCAGCCTTGGAGCAGTTCGGCGGCGAAGGCGCCGCTCGGCCTGCCGCGGAACGCCAGCACCGGCCGCGCCTATTCCGGCATCAACATCCTGATCCTGTGGGGAGCCGTGGTCCAGCACGGTTTCCCCGGGCAGGGCTGGGTCACCTTCCGCCAGGCGCTCTCGCTCGGCGGCCATGTCCGCAAGGGCGAACGCGGCACGACCGTCGTCTATGCCGACCGCTTCGTCCCCGAGGACGAAAAGCAGCGGGCCTTCGAGGCCGGCGAGGAGGCGCAGGCCATTCCGTTCCTCAAGCGCTTCACCGTGTTCAACACGGCGCAGTGCGAGGACCTGCCGGAGGACATCGCCACCGAGGTGCCGCCACCGCCGCCTGGCCTGATCGAGCCGCGCGTGGATGCCCTCATCAAGGCGACCGGCATCGACTTCCGCATCGGCGGCGACCGCGCCTTCTATCTTCCGGCCGACGACTATGTGGTGG
>CAYJMY010000143.1:0-13034 GCA_964371125.1 uncultured Mesorhizobium sp.
GCCGGATCGGTGGTGGTCAGGTGAACCGCGTGGCCGCGCGCCGCAAGCCCGACCGCGATTGCCGCGGCAATGGTCGTCTTGCCGACGCCACCCTTGCCCAGGACCATGACAAGACCGCGCTCGCCGGCAGCGATCTCGTCGACGAGTTGAGAGATGCGCGGAAGATCGAGCGGCGCGTCCGGCTCGACGACGGTCGGCGGCGGCGGCACCGTCGGCGACATCAACGCCCGAAGTGCCTGTAGTCCCACCATGTCGAATCCGAGCAGAGGGAACTCGTCCCGCGGCAGCCTGGCCAGCAACGCAGGCATCGCGGCAAGCGCATCGTCCTGCACTCGTGCAATTGTCGAGGCGACCGCATCCCGCTCATCGACCGCATGAAACCTGCCATTCACCGCCAGGAGCTGGTTGGAGAGCCCAAGCGCACTCAATTCGCTCGACGTCCTCGCCGTCTCGCGGATCGCACCTGGGTCGGGGCGGGTCACAAGCACGATCGTGGTTCGCGCAGGATCCCCGAGGCACTGCAACGCCTGGCGAAAACGACCTTCCTGCATCTTCAAGCCCGAGTGCGGTCCAAGGCATGAGGCGCCGCGTTCGTTGTTCTCGAGGAAGCCCGTCCATGCTTTCGGCAGACTGAGTAGCCGCAGGGTGTGCCCAGTAGGCGCGGTGTCGAAAACGATGTGATCGAAGTCCGGTGCATCACCGGCGAGCAAGCCGACGAATTCGTCGAACGCGGCAATCTCCGTCGTGCAGGCGCCTGAGAGTTGTTCCCGCACCGTCGATTTCTCAGCCTCACTCGCACCATGTCCCAGCTGATCGAGCACGCGGGCTCGATATTGGGCCGCCGCGGCCTCGGGATCGATGTTCATCGCGAAGAGCCCCTTCACCAGGGGAACAGGCTTCGGCTTGTCCGACAGGTCGACGCTCAGCATCTCGTCGAGATTGGACGCCGGATCGGTACTGACGAGCAATACCCGCAGGCCGCGATCTGCCAGAGCAATGGCACTTGCGCAGCTCAGCGACGTTTTGCCGACGCCGCCTTTGCCCGTGAAGAACAGATATGGCGTCGGATCCTCGAGTGCGCTGAACTGCGTCATGACGGGTTTCCGTTGCAGGAAGATGTTCGAGCCAACCTATAGCAATTTCGAACACACCGGCCAGCGGAGTTGCGATCGCTGGTCGGATCCCGGCAGGTCGCGTCTTGGCGCCTTGCCGGCCGGCACTCTATGGGCAGTCTGCAGACCGGCGACTTCCAGGTTTGCGCTATTGCAGCGTGGGCAACTCAGCGCGAGGAGCAGTCGTTATGCCTCTGCTTTTCCAATGTCCGGACAAGATGGCCGGGGCCTTCGACTGCTACCGTTGCGGGGGGGGCAGATTGAAATCGGTTCATGTCCTCGTCCCGGCGCTTTCCGCATTCGCCAGCGGAACGCTCGCCTGAAACCCCGTTCGGCTGCCCGGCCGCGGCGAAGCCAGCGTCAGCGAGCCGCCCATACGGTCTGCGATAGTCGAGACGATGGACAGGCCGATGCCGTTCCCGCTGCCCGCCTTGCCGCCGCGCTCGAAGCGGTCCACCAGCCTCGCCAGCGTCTCAGGGGGAACGACGGGTCCGTCGTTGGACACCGTCAGAAGGCCGTCCTTCGAAAGGGCCACTTCGACCGGGGAGGACTGGCTGCCATGGCGCAGCGCGTTCTCGACTAGGTTGCGGCAGAGGATTCCGACCGCGTCGGGATCGGCGGCCGACATGACCGGCGCATCGGGCAGGCTGAGCAGGATGCGCCCGGACGGCTCGTTCCGGCGCATGTCTCCGATCACCACGCCCAGCGTATCGCGCAGGTCGGTCTCCCGGTCCAGTTTCAGCCGTCCGCCCTCGGCGCGGGCCAATTGCATGAGCCGCTCGGCGCGCGCCGCCAGCCGCTTCAGCGTGACCTCGATGTCGGCGCCGCGCTGCGCCGTCTGAGGCTCGGCGGTCTCCTTGCGGATGCGCTGGGCTTGGGCGATCGCCCCGGCGAGAGGGGTCCTGAGTTCGTGGGCCGTGTTTGCGGCCAGGCTCCTCTCGGCCTCGAAGGCCGCGCTCAGTCTCTCCAGCAGCGCATTCATGGTGGCTGCCAGCGGCGCGACTTCGCTCGGCAGGTCGCCGGCGGCGACCGGGGAGAGGTCCTTCTCGGTCCGGGTCCCCAGCTGGTCCCTGAAGGCACGCAACGGACGGGTGCTCCGCCTTACGGCGAAGGCTACCGCCGCGAATGCAGCGGGGATAACCAGCAAGACCGGAAGGCCAAGGCCCATCTGCATCTCGCGGATGACGGCGTCCTGGTGCGCCAGCGGCTGCGCCACGGTGATACGGATCGTGCCCTGGAGGGCCTCTTCGCTGTAGAGGCGGTGCGTCGCGGTCCGGCCGAAGCCGGCTCCTCCATATGGCGGGAATGCGGAGAGATCGGCCTCGTGCGACTGGAGCAGGACCTCGCCCTTGTCGTCTCGGACCACGTAGGTGAAGAGCTCGTCGTGGCTGCGGATCGTCCCGAGCGTCTGGCTGGCGACGTCTCCCTCCTCCCGCCCGACGATGTCGACGACGGCCAGCGGGAGCAGGCGCTGCGTGGTTTCCTGCAGCGAGGAATCGAAGACCTCCTCGATCTCGTGCCGCAGCAGGACCGCGGTCGTCCAGGCCGCGCCGACCCAGATCACCAGCAGGACCGCGCCGAGCGACAGGAGGAGCCTGCCCTGGAGGCTTCCGGGAGCTTTCATGCCGGGGCGAGCCTGTAGCCGAGGCCGCGTTCGGTTTCGATCAGGTCGGTGCCGAGCTTCTTGCGCAGGCGGCTCACATGGACCTCGATCGTGTTGCTCTCGACCTCGGCGTCGAAATCGTAGAGCTTCTCCTCCAGTTGCACCTTTGACAGGAGCTGGCCCGGCCGGGTCAGGAAAGCTTCGAGTAACGCCCACTCGCGGGCCGTGAGCTGCACGGGCTTGCCGTCGCGGTGCACACTCCGGCGCGCGATGTCGATGTCGAGCGCCCGGTGCCGGATGATGGGATTGGGATTGCCCGAATAACGGCGGGCGACCGAGCCGATGCGAGCGGAAAGCTCGTCGAGGTCGAATGGCTTCACGAGATAGTCGTCCGCTCCGGCCTTCAGCCCCTCGATCCTGTCGGAGACCTGGTCGAGCGCGGTCAGGATGATGACGGGCGTGACGTTCCCCGAATTCCTCAGCCCCTTCAGAAAGACGATACCCCTTCCGTCGGGCAGCATCAGGTCGAGCAGGATGAGGTCGTAGCCAGCGCTCGCCATCGCGTCGCGCGCCGCGTCCAGCCGCATCGCCCAGTCGACCGAGTGCCCGTCCGCCGCGATCTGGTCGCGCACGGCCGCACCCAGCACGGCATCGTCCTCTATCAGTAGGATACGCATGTCCAGACGTCCTTCCACGGCCGCTGTCCTTACTGACCGCCGATCCTGACGGCTTGCTGAAGCAGAACGCTGTCCAACTTCAGGATGGCGTAAGTTTGATCCCGCAGGGTCGCCGCAAGTCCACTTGAATGGAGTAATGCGCCATGCGGTTCGCCCTGACAATTCTCGCGTGTGTCGCGGCATTTCCCGTCGGCTCCGCGCTCGCCGACGACGACTGTTTCGTACCGATGGCCGACTGGAAGCCGCGGGAGGCCGTCGCCGCGATGGCGGCCGATCTCGGCTGGACGGTGCGCAGGATCAAGATCGACGACGGCTGCTACGAGATCGTCGGCACCGACGCCGATGGCCAGCAGATCGAGGTGACGGTCCATCCTGGAACCCTGGAAATCCTCGAGATCGAGCACAGGGACAACGGCCATCGCCGCCGTGACGGGGAAAGCCGCCATGACGACTGATCCGCTTGCCATCGATTCTTCCGCCGCCGCGCCGCAACGCACCGACGTCGTCCCGGTCTGGGATCCGCTCGTTCGAATCTTCCACTGGGGCCTGGTCGCCGCTTTCGTCACGGCCTGGCTGACGGCCGAGGAACTCCAGCCGGTCCACGAGATCGCGGGCTACGCAGTGGCCGCGCTGGTCGGCTTCCGCATCGTCTGGGGCTTCGCCGGAGGCCGCTACGCCCGCTTCGCCCAGTTCGTTCGCGGTCCGTCCGCCACCCTGTCTTATGTCGGAGACGTCGTGAGAAGGCGCGAGCGCCGCTATCTCGGGCACAATCCGGCCGGTGCGGCGATGGTTGTCGCCATCCTCGTGACGCTATCGGGAACCGCCCTGACGGGCTGGCTCATGGCGGAGCCGGAGCGCGCCGCGGCCGTCTCCAGGCAACTGGCGATCGTGGCTCCGGCGCTCGCCGACGACGACGATGGCGAGGATCGCGAGCGCGAGGCCGACGGCCCTCTCAAGGAGGTCCATGAAACGCTCGCCAACGCCATGCTGCTCCTCGTCGCCCTGCATCTCGGCGGCGTGGCGCTGGCCTCGTTCCGCCACCGTGAAAACCTCGCCCGGGCCATGGTCACGGGCCGGAAGAGGTCAGCCGGACCGGACGACGTCGCCTGAGGGATTCCTATCGCAAATCGAGCATGCCGACCCCGCCGTTTCGGCGGGGTCTTTCGTTTCCTGACGGCAAGCTGAAGCAGAAAGTCCGTTTGCGTCAGGAAGGGATCAGCCGGGCCTCTCAAAAAGAAAGGGTAGCAGAAAAGGAGAACTGCCATGAGAAAGACCTTTGCAATCCTGATCACTTCGACCGCGCTGGTTACGGGCGCGGGAATACCCGCCTGGAGCGCCATGCACTGGGATGCGCGGCCGCAGGAATCGCGCGAAGCCGTCGCGGACGCTTCCGACGATGGCGCGACCCTGCTGTTCGCGAGCGATCACCGCCGCCATGACCGCGACCATGAACGCCGATTCGGCCGCGGCGACGATGACGACGACCGCTACGGCGACGACGACGATGATGACGACGACGACGATGACGATGACGACGGCTACCGCGGCGGCGGCGCCCGCCCCGCTGCGGCGGGCACGATGGCGCCTCCGAACAACGGCCTGTTCGGCAACGGCCCGGCGCCGAAGGTCAAGGTGAACTGAGCCGCTCGCCGCCCGCCCCGCAAAACTTCGGAGAACCGTCATGAAAAAGATCCTCGCCGCCCTGGCGCTCACCACCGCGCTCACCCTTCCAGGCATCGCGATGGCGCGGCCGGTAACGCTGACCACCACGCTCAAGAACTACGGTGGCGACGGCGCCTACCTCGCCATCTACGTCACCGATGCGAAGGGCGCCTACGCCGGGACGCTGTGGATGGCGGGCGGCAAGTCCAAATACTACGAGCATCTCACCGACTGGTACCGCGCGACGCGCGGCAACATCGCAGAGATCAACGGCATCACCGGGGCCAGCGTGGGGGCCGGGCGCAAGCTCGAGATCACGCTGGACCTCGCCGATGCCCTCTTCGACGCGGGCTACACCGTGCATGTCGACGCCGCGGTGGAAGACATGCGCGACAGCCCGAACGAGGTGGCCGTCCCGCTGACGGCGGCGGGAGCCGGAAAGACCGTTCAGGGCCGCCGCTACGTCGCCAGCTTCGGCTTCGGTATGTGAGGTCGGAAGCCATGATCCGAGCTCTTCACCGCTGGCCTGGTCTCGTGGCACTGGCCCTGGTCAGCCTGCTCGCGCTCAGCGGGGCCGCCCTTTCGGTGTTCCCCGCGGCGGAGCGGCTGGCGGCGCCGCAATCCGACGACACGATCAGCGTTGCCGAACTCGCGACGCGCATCCAGGCAGCATATCCGGGCGTCGAGCAGATCAAGCGCGCGCCCTCCGGACGCATCACGGCCTACTGGTTCGACAACGGCACCCCCGGGTCTGCCGTTGTCGACCCGGCGACCGGAACCGGCGTGGCCGCGGCCGATCCCGACCCGGTCGAGCGTTGGCTGACGAACCTGCACCGGTCGCTGTTTCTCGACGACACCGGCCGGATCGTCTCGGCCGCCGGCGCGGCCGCGATGCTGGTGCTTTCGATTTCGGGAATCGTGCTGGTCGCCCGCAGGGCCGGAGGCTGGAGGCGATGGTTTTCCCCGCTGCGGGGACCGATGCCGGGACGCATCCATGTCGAGCTCGCGCGCGGTGCCGTTCTCGGCCTCCTGCTGTCCTCGGCGACCGCCCTCTGGATGACGGCATCGACCTTCGGCTTCGTGCCGGACCAGGCGACGGGACCGGCGCTGCCGGCGACCACGAGCGAGACGATCGGGGCGCCGCTCGCGGAAATGCCGCTGCTGGCTTCCACCCCCGTCGCCAGCTTGCGCGCGCTGAACTTTCCCTACCCCGACGACAAGACCGACGTCTTCACGCTCAAGACCGATGAGGGCACCGGCTACATCGACCGGGGGACGGGCGAGACGCTGGGCTGGTCGGATCTGAGCGGCTGGGAACGCGCGTCTGAAACGATCTACATGCTGCATACCGGACAGGGCGCCGCGCTGCTCGGCCTGGTTCTCGGACTGATGGCGCTCGCGGTCCCGGCGATGGGCGCGGCCGGCGTCGTCATCTGGCTGTCCGGCCGCCGTAGACGGCCGCGCATCCGCGGCAACGTCACCCCGGCGCGCGCCGAGACGGTCATCCTGGTCGGCAGCGAAGGCGGCAGCACCTGGGGCTTCGCGGCGACGCTGCACGGCGCCCTGATGCGGGCCGGACAGCAGGCGCACGTCGCACCGATGTCGGCCTTCGATCCGGCACGGACTCCCGCGGCGCGCCGCTATCTGGTGCTCGCTGCGACCTATGGCGACGGCGACGCGCCTGCGTCCGCGAAGGGATTCCTCGACCGCCTTGCCGGGCTGTCCGTCGTTCCGGGGGCGCCGCTGGCGGTGCTGGGCTTCGGCGACCGCAGCTTCCCGGCCTTCTGCGCCTATGCCGAGGCCGTCGACGCGGCGGCAGAGGCGAAGGGGTGGCAGACGCTGCTCCCGCTGGACACCGTGGACCGCCAGTCGCCGCAGGAATTCGCGCGCTGGGGGCGCACGCTCGGCGACGCGCTGGGCATCGATCTGGAACTCGATCACCAGCCGGTACGGCCCGCCACGTCTTCGCTGACGCTGGTGTCCCGCCGCGATCACGGTCACGAGGTCCAGGCCCCGACCGCGATCCTGCGCTTCGCCGTGCCGCGCGCGTCTCTGTGGGGGCGCCTCGTCGGCAAGGGCTTCGCCCGCTTCGAGGCCGGAGACCTCATCGGCGTCGTGCCGGAAGGTTCGACCGTGCCGCGCTTCTATTCGCTGGCGTCCGGCAGCAGTGACGGCTTCATCGAGATCGTGGTGCGCAAGCATGTCGGAGGCCTGTGCTCGGGCGCGCTGATGGCGCTCGAACCGGGCGAAACCGTCGCTGCCTTCCTCCGCCGCAACCCGGCCTTCCATGCTGGCGCGGATCGCGCGCCGCTGATCCTCGTCGGGGCAGGCACCGGGATCGGGCCGCTGGCAGGATTCATTCGGGCCAACGACACGCGCAGGCCGATCCACCTGTTCTTCGGCATGCGCCATCGGGACAGCGACTTCCTCTACCGTGAGGAACTTGGAGCCTGGGTGGCCGACGGAAGGCTAAGGAGGCTCAAGACCGCTTCCTCTCGCGGAGAGCGGCCGCGCTACGTTCAGGATGCTCTCGCTTCCGAGAAGCAGCAGGTCATCCGCGCGATCCGTGACGGCGCACGCGTGATGGTCTGCGGCGGCCGGGATATGGCGGGAGGAGTCGCCGAGGCGATGGCACGGATGCTCGAGCCTCACGGCATGTCGCCAGCCTCGCTCAGGGCGGACGGACGCTATGTCGAAGACGTCTACTGAGTTCGTTCGTCACGCGCTCAACGGGCCGACCATGGGCACGCGCTGGTCGGCACTGTTCTTCGCACCGCCGAACTTCGATGCCCAAGCGGCCCGCACGGCGCTCCAGTCGGCGGTCGACGAGGTCGACGCGCAGATGTCGACATGGAAGCCCGACAGCGACCTGATGCGGCTGAACCGGGCGCCCGTCGGCGAGCAGGTGGCCGTTCCGGCCGCGCTGATGGAGGTCCTGAAGCTGGCGCTCGCCGTGGGCAGGGCGTCGGATGGCGCGTTCGACATCGGGGTGGGCGATGCCGTCTCGGCCTGGGGCTTCGGCCCGTCCGCGGCCGCCCCCGACCTGATCCGCACGGCGATGACGGAGCGTCGCGTTCCGGCATATGAGGCCGTCGACCTGGACAACGGATCGGTGCGCAAGCGCGTGACGGTCGCGCTCGACCTCAACGGCATCGCCAAGGGATACGGTGTCGACCGGCTGGCCGAGACGCTCGCGCGGCTCGGCGTCCGCGACGCGCTGGTCGGCATCGACGGCGAGATGCGGGCCATGGGGTCGAGGCCGGACGGCGAAGCCTGGACGGTTGCCGTGGAACGGCCGGACCCGGACCGGCGCGCGCCGCACTCGGTGATCTCCCTTCAGGACTGCGCCGTTGCCACCTCGGGCGACTACCGCCACTGGGTCGAGGTTCGCGGAAGACGGCTCTCGCACACCATGAACCCGTGCCGCGGCGCGCCGCTTCTCGACGCGCCGGCCTCGGTCACGGTGCTTGCGCCCTCCTGCGCCGCGGCGGATGCCTGGGCGACGGCGCTGATGGTACTCGGTCCCGACAAGGGCGGCGAAGTAGCGCGGAGGGTCGGGATCGACGCGCTATTCCTGCTTCGGGACGAAGCAGATAGCATCCGCACCTGCCGTGTCGGCCGGGTGTTCACCCATGGCGAGCCGGCGACAGCGACCGCAGTGGGCTGAGGGGCATGGAGCATTCGAACGGAGACCGCGTGAAGACCGGGCTGCTGCTGATGGCCCTCGGCGGGCTTCTCGGAGGGCTCGCCCTCTACTTCGGCGGACGGCCGGACCTGGCCTCGACCGTCTGGCTCGTCGGCGTGGTCCCGGTGCTCGCTGCCCTGTTGCTGGAAATCGTGCGGAGCCTGGCGCGCGGCGAAGTGGGGCTGGACATCGTCGCCGCGCTGTCTATGTCGGCCGCGCTCCTCTTCGGAGAGACTCTGGCGGCAGCTGTCGTCGCGGTCATGTATTCCGGGGGAACGTTTCTCGAAAGCTTCGCGGAAGGGCGGGCGCGCCGCGAGATGCGTGACCTGCTTGCGCGCGTGCCGCGCACTGCGACCCGCTACCGGAACGGCGGCCTGGAAGACGTTCCGCTCGACGACATCGTGCCCGGCGACCGCCTCCTCATCCGGCAGGGCGACATTGTCCCGGTCGATGGCACTGTCGCGTCCGCCTCCGGCTTCCTCGATACGTCCGCCCTGACCGGCGAATCCCTGCCGCTCCGCGTCGAGACGGGCGGCGACGCGATGAGCGGGTCGACCAACGCAGGCGAGGCCTTCAACCTCGTCGCGACGCGCCCGGCGAAGGACAGCACATATGCGGGCATCGTCCGGCTGGTGGAGGAAGCGCAGCGGTCGAAGGCGCCCATGTCGCGGCTGGCCGACCGATGGTCGCTCGGCTTCCTGCTTGTCACGGTCGCCATCGCGTTTGCCGCATGGTGGCTCACGGGCGACCCGATCCGCGCGGTCGCGGTCCTCGTCGTCGCCACGCCATGCCCGCTGATCCTGGCGGTCCCTGTGGCGCTCGTCGCGGGCCTTTCGCGGGCGGCGCACTTCGGCGTGCTGATAAAGGGCGCCGGGCCACTGGAGGCGATGGCACGGACGCAGACGCTCATCCTCGACAAGACCGGCACGCTGACGGACGGCAGGCCGCAGATCGTAACGATCGACAGCCACGGCGAACTGGCCCCGGACGAGGTCCTCCGCCTCGCCGCGGCGCTCGACCAGGCGACGAAGCACCCGGTGGCGCAGGCCATCGTCGCCGCGGCGCGGGAGCGCGGCCTGGCGCTCTCGGTTCCGACGAACGTCACTGAAGTTCCCGGTGAAGGGCTGACGGGAAAGGTCGAAGGCAGATCCATCGTGGTCGGCGGGCACGGTTTCGTCACCGGCCGCGTCGGCGGGGCCGCGGAAGAGCACCCGGCACTCTCCGCCGGGTCGGTCCTCGTCGGCGTCGGCATCGACGGCCAGCTTGCCGGCCATCTCGTCATGGCCGACCCGCTCCGCGACGGCACGCACGACATGCTGGCTAGGCTGCGTCACCAGGGGATCGGCCGGATCCTGCTGGCGACCGGAGACCGCCGGGAGGTCGCGGAACGGGTGACCGAGGGCCTCGGACTCGACGGCATCCGCGCCGGCCTCACGCCGGACCAGAAGGTGTTGCTGGTGCTCAGCGAACGCAAGCGCGGACCGGTCATGATGGTGGGCGACGGCGTCAACGACGCGCCGGCACTCGCGGCGGCGGATGTGGGCGTCGCCATGGGCGCGCGCGGTGCGGCCGCGTCTGCCGAAGCCGCCGACGTCGTCCTGCTGGTCGACCGTGTCGACAGGCGCGGACCCGGGATCGAGATCGCGCACGGCGCGCGGCGCATCGCGCTGGAAAGCGTGGTCGCGGGCATCGGCCTGTCGGTGCTGGGCATGGTCGCAGCCGCTCTGGGCTACCTCACGCCCGTCCAGGGCGCGCTCCTTCAAGAGGTGATCGACGTCGCCGTGATCCTCAATGCGCTCCGTGCGCTGCGCATCTCTCCGGCAGGGACATGGTCGCCCGGGCCTGCCGCCACCGGACACCAGCCGACCCAGCCGAAAGGGAACCAGACATGAGCCGCCTTTCGCATTCCGAAATCCACATGGTCCACCGTATCGGCTGGCTGCGTGCGGCCGTGCTCGGCGCCAACGACGGCATCGTGTCCACGTCGAGCCTCGTGGTGGGTGTCGCGGCTGCCGGATCTGGCCCGGGCGAAATCCTCATTGCGGGCCTTGCGGGCCTTGTCGCGGGCGCGATGTCCATGGCGGCTGGCGAGTATGTCTCCGTCAGTTCGCAGACCGACGCCGAGAACGCCGACCTTGCCCGGGAACGGCGGGAGCTTGCCGAGACACCGGGGGCGGAACTGGAAGAGCTGACGCGGATCTATGTCGACCGCGGCCTCGACAGGGAACTGGCGGCGCGGGTCGCGGTCCAATTGACCGAGCGAGATGCGCTGCGGGCGCACGCCCGCGAAGAACTCGGCATCTCCGAGACCGTTGCCGCCCGTCCCGTGCAGGCGGCCGTGGTCTCGGCCCTGACCTTCGCAGCGGGCGCGGTCATTCCCGTGCTGGTCGCTCTCGCATCTCCCGCGGAGAGAACCAGCGTTCTCGTCGCCGGGTCCACCCTGGTTGCGCTCGCCATCCTCGGGGGCCTCGGCGCAAGCGCCGGCGGTGCGGGTGTGCTGCGCGGGGCAGCCCGCGTCACCTTCTGGGGCGCCCTCGCCATGGGCGTTACCGCCGGCATCGGAGCGGTCTTCGGGGTGAGTGTCGGTTAGACCTCGCGCGGATGTGCTGGCAGCTGGGTCGTGGCCTCTGTTCCTCAACAGCGAACCGCACCGCGGCTGCCGGAGGCTGTTTGGGTTGAATCGCGCCGCCATGGCCGACTCTTCCGTCGCGCCGCGTGGCGACATGAATGATCCTTCTCGCGCTCGAGAACGTGGCGCACCGCGCAGGTGCAGGCATCGGCAGAAAGCCTGTTCGTCGCCTTGCTGATGATGGCTCCAGCCGCCCAAGGCTTGCAGCCTCCATCATACCCGGCGCGGTTCACGGCCCTTCGCCGGTCAACATCGCCACAGCCTCGACGCCGGGCTTTGCACTCGTTCACATGTACGTCTGAGACGGGTGCAGGGCTTCCATACGATCTGCCCTGATTATGAGACTGGTGTCCGCAGCGTCAGCAAGGTGTCACTTGCTTCAAGGTTCCTGAATACCAGCGACATAGTCAGCCGTCCGCTTCAACGCCGCGGCATCGTGGAAAATGCCGAAATGCGTGGTCTGCGCAAGGATTTCCGCGTTGCCCCGGTAACCAGAGACCTTCAGCAGATCGAGCAGCGCGGCGCCGTCGACGGCCTCGTCCTTCTCGCCGACAAGGATCAGCGCATTGGAGGGCATAGCCTTCACGTCGGACACATAGTCGTTTCGCGGATGATAGGAGACATTGAGCCGCCAGGAATAAGCAAGCGTCTCGGTCCCGTTCCATGCGCTAGGGGGCTTGTTGAAGGCGATGATCGGAAGCCCGTCAAAGCCGTGAATGCCGCCGATGTTCAGCGCCACGAGTCCTAGGATGCGGGGCAGATGGATGACGTTCCACCCGCCCGCGTCGCCGCCACGCACCGCCGCTGTGCGCGGAATGATCGGAGCCAGCGCGATGTAGCCCGCAATTGCCTCCTGCGCGGGACCCGTCCCTCCCGCGAAACGCAGCAAGAAGCCGGCGCCGCTCGAATGGCCGCCCAGGACGATCGGTCCCTTGCGGCCCTGCTTGCGAAGTTCCCCGATCAGGGCGACGACGTCGTCCTCGTACTGGCCGATATATTCGATGTCGCCCCGGCGCCGCCCCGAGAAATAATGTCCCCGCATGTTCAGCAGGACGACCTTGGCGGCTCCCGCCGTGCTGATATAGGTCGCCAGGTCGTGATAGCCGCCGCCATGGTAGGAGGAACCGTGAATGAAGACCAGGATCCGCTCGCTTGCCGAATCGTAAAACCTGTAGGCAAGCACATCGCCGTCACGCGCGCGGAACTGCTGCAACGGTGGCAGCTCCGTGGAGCCTTTATCCCGCTCCGCGGAAAAGCCGAAGACATCCGTCTCCGGCGGCATTGGCGGAAAAGGCAGCGCGACCGACGCGATAGCGGCGATCAGGCCGGCGATCCCGAGCAAGACGAGAACCACGACTCCACGAAACAGATGGCGCAAGGCACGTACTCCGCAAGTGAAATCGGATTCGAATGAACCGCAGAAGCTTTCCGTGCGATGTCGATAGGGCAGGAAGAGTCTCAGGGCCTGCGTCGCAGGATGTCAGACTCACCCGAATGGCAGGTGATAAGGGATTGAGCGTACAGCCACTGGGCTCCCGAAGCAAACACCATGGCGACGAACCGGCGGCAGGCGACGCGACGACGAGGACAATCGGCCTCCACCGGATGGTTTTCCTTCACCGGATGGTTTGCTCAACCCAGTCACAACGCCGGCACGGTCTGGACG
>CAYJMY010000144.1:0-5434 GCA_964371125.1 uncultured Mesorhizobium sp.
GGTATGCCCCACCTCATCTCGCGCCCCCTGCGCCCGCGGGGGGGGTGGGGCCCGCCCGACGCCGCGATAGATCAGCGGCAATTCGACGTTCTCCGCCGCCGTGGTGCGCGCCAGCAAGTTGTAGCCCTGGAAGACGAAGCCGATGTAGAGGTTGCGCAGCGCGGCCCGGCTGGCGCGGTCGAGCCGGCCGGCATCGACGCCCTGGAAGGCGTAACGGCCGGACGTCGGCGTGTCGAGGCAGCCGATGATGTTCATGGCCGTCGACTTCCCCGAGCCGGACGGCCCCATGATGGCGACGAACTCTCCGGCCTCGATGGTGAGATCGATGCCGGCGAGCGCATGTACCTCGGCCTCGCCGCGACCATAGGTCTTCCACACGTCGCGGAATTCGATCAGGGGCCACCCGTTCACGCGCCCGCCCTCAGTTGGCCGTGCTCGTGGTGCCGGTAACGACGAGGTCGCCGGCCTCGAGCCCCGAAAGGATCTCGGTGCGCTCGCCGTCGGTCGATCCCGTCTTCACCTTGACGGGCGCCGGCTGTCCGTCCTTGAGCACGTAAAGCGTGCGCGTGCCGTCGGTCGACACCGCCGTCGCGCGCTGCCCGCCCGAGCGCGGCATGCGCGGCATGAACAGGCTCTGCAGGCTCCAACTGGCGCGCGGCTGCACCGCCGGCGGGCGGAAGCGGAACGCCGCAGCGGGCACGGTGATCACGTCCTTGGCCTCTCGGGTGACGACCGAGACGGTAGCCGTCATGCCCGGGCGCAGCAGGAGTTCGCCGTTGTTGACGCCGAGCCGGGCATCGTAGGTGACGACCCCGTCGGTCGTCACCGAGGCGTAGGCGATGTCGCGGATCTCGGCGTCGAACTTGCGGTCGGGGAAGGCATCGACGGTGAAGACCGCCTTCTGCCCGGGCTTCACCGTTCCGATGTCGGCCTCGTCGATCGCGGCAATGAGCTCCATGTTCTCCAACTCGGCGGCGATGACGAAGAGCACCGGCGCCTGCAGCGACGAGGCGACGGTCTGGCCCGGATCGACTGAGCGGGTGAGCACGATGCCGTCGATGGGGGCGTAGATGGTGCTCTTCTCCAGGTCGGCCTGCTGCAGCTTCAGCTCGGCGACGGCGATGGCGAGATTGGCCTCGGCGATGGCAACGGCGCTGGCGGCGCGGTCGCGCGCGGCCGTTGCGGTCTCCAGCGCCTGATCGGTGGTCATGCCGCGCTGCGCCAGCTGCTCGGCGCGGGCAAGCGCCTTCTCGGTCTCGCGAAACGTCGTCTGGGCGTCGGTTACGCGCGCCCGCGCGGCCTCGACGGAGGCCTCGCCCCGCTCGACCTGGGCCGACAGCCTGGTCTTGTCGAGTTCAGCGAGGATGTCGCCGGCCTGGACGCGCTGGTTTTCCTCGACCGCCACGGAGCGGACGACGCCGGACAGTTCGCTGGAAATGTCGACCTTGGTCAGCGGCTGGAGATTGCCGGTCGCGGAGACTTCGACCTTCAGGTCGGCGCGCTCTGCGGCAACCGTGGCATAGGCGACGCGCTGGGAGGTCTGGCCGGCATAGAAATAACTGCCGGCGGCGATGCCGGCGGCCGCAAGCGCGAGGGTCAACACATAGGGCCAGCGCCGACGGCGCCCGCGGCCCTTCCTGTCGAGACGCAATGCCGCGGCGACGTCGGGCGCTTCGGCCTTGCGCGTCGTCGCGGGCTCTCCTCGCGGCCTGGTGACGATCTGGTCCATTGCGGACCCCTGTATTGTGGCTCTAGTAGTCCCTGCACCCGACAGATCATGCGTCTGGCGCGGGAATACAAATTAAATTTCGCTCATGTTGGCGAGACGATCCATCGCGGAGGGAACAGGCCGATGAAGAAACGCAGCTACGCGGTCTACGACGTCTTCGCCGACAGGGCGCTCGCCGGCAACCCGCTCGCCGTCGTCTTCGACGCCGATGGCCTCGACACCGACGCAATGCAGCGCATCGCCGGGGAGTTCAACCTCTCGGAGACGACCTTCGTGTCGCCGCCGGAAAACGCCCGCCACCGCGCCGCCGTGCGCATCTTCACGCCCCGCCACGAACTGCCCTTCGCCGGCCACCCAACGGTCGGCACGGCGATCGCGCTGACCGAGAGCGACGGCAACGGCGCCGGCATCCTGGTGCTCGAGGAGCGCGTCGGTCCGGTGCGCTGCGCGGTGTCGCGAGGCAAGGGTGCGGCCTTCGCCGAGTTCGACCTGCCGCGTCTTCCCGAGCGCCTCGGCTTCTCCGCGACGCCCGAGGCGGTCGCCGCCGCGCTCGGTCTCGACCATGACGAGGTCGGCTTCGAGAACCATACGATCGGCCTGTGGTCGGCGGGTGTACCCTACGTGCTCGTTCCGGTCCGCGATCTCGCCGCGGCGGCGCGGGCGCACCTCGACGACGCGGCGTGGACCGCGCTGACCGGGCCGGTCGAGGCGCTGTCGCCGGCCGCTTTCGTGTATTGCCGCGAGACGACCGATGCGGACTGCGCCTTCCATGCGCGCATGTTCGCCAGCCATCTCGGCATCCCCGAGGACCCGGCGACCGGTTCGGCCGTCGCCGCCTTCGCCGGCGCGGTCAACCACTTCGACCGGCCGCTGGACGGATCGGCCCGGTACTGGCTCGAGCAGGGCATCGAGATGGGCAGGCCCTCGCGCATCCGCCTCGAACTCGACGTCGAGAAGGGCGCGATTGCCGCCGCGCGCATCGGCGGCCATGCGGTCAAGGTCGCGGAGGGCACGCTGCTCGTGTGAGGCCGCAAGGCGCGGCTGCGCAGAAGGCAGCGCGGCCCCATCCCGAAACGAAAGCGCCGGCGCGGGGCGCCGACGCTCGTGTCGGACGACGTCGGCGAACGTCGGCCAGGCGGTCAGCTGCGAGAAAAGGCCTTCGACAGCGACGCGATCATCTCGCGGGCGGGCGAGGGGGCCGGCCGCGACGCGTCGCCGGCACCGGCCGGACGCGTCCCGCCGAGCCTGAACTGGCGCACCAGTCCGGAGAGGCCCGAGGCCTCGCCGGCAAGCCGGTGGGTGACGGCGGTGTTCTCCTCGACCATCGCGGCATTCATCTGCGTGATCTTGTCGATCTGGTTCACCGAGGCCTTGATCTCACCGAGGCTCTCGGCCTGGGTCCGCGAGGCGGTGGCGATGTCGCCGATCGTATCGTTGATCAGCGCGACCTGCACCGAGATCTCCTCCAGCGATTCGCCCGCGGCGTTGACCAGGTTGACGCCCTGGTCGACCTCGGCGCCGGACTTCTCGATCAGCTTGCGGATGTCGGTCGCCGCACCCGAGGCGCGCTGGGCGAGCGCGCGAACCTCCTGGGCGACGACGGCGAAACCCTTGCCGGCTTCGCCGGCGCGCGCCGCCTCGACGCCGGCGTTCAGCGCGAGCAGGTTGGTCTGGAAGGTGATGCCGTCGATCAGGTCGGTGATCTGCGAAATCTCGTTGGAGGCGTCCTGGATCCTGTTCATCGCCTGGACGGCGTTGGTGACGACGCCGCGCGAGCGGCTCGTGCTGGCGCTGGCGGTGGCGGCGATCCGCGATGCCTCCTCGGCCTTTGTGCTGGCGAGACGCACCGACGTCGCCACGTCCTCGAAGGCGCCCGACGTCTCCACCAGCGCGGCCGCCTGCTGCTCCGTGCGTTTCAGCAGGTCGTTCGACGCGGAGCGGATCTCGGCGGCGCTCTCGTCCATCGAGATGGCGCTGCCCTGGATCTGCCGGAGGATTTCGCTCAGTTTCTCGACCGACAGATTGAAGTCGACCCGCAACCGATCGAGTTCTCCGACGAAAGGCTGCGAAAGGCTGACGGTCAGATCGCCCTCGGCTAGGCGGTTCAGTCCGGTCGCCAGTTCGGCGACGGCCGCCTGCATCTGCCGCGTCTCATCAGCCCTGGCGGCGGCGCGCTCCTGCTGGTCGCGCTCCTTGGCGGCGCGCGCCTGCTCGGCCTCGTGGGAAAGCTCGGACGCCTGTTGCCGGGCCGCCTGGCTGTCGGCCAGCGCCGTCTCGCTCTCGTTCAGGGCGCGCGCCACGATCCGCGTGATCATGAACAGCATGCCGGCTTCCATGAGCAGGATGACGGCGTGGAGGATGACGCGGGTGAATTCGGACTCGCCGGGGAACACGGCCGCCGGCATCGCCACGTAAAGGACGAGGTGATGCACGGCCGTGACTGCGGTGAACGTCGCGATCGGGCGCCAGTCGACCCACATCGCCAGCACCGCCAGCGAGGCGAAGAAGTACATGTGCATGTCGATCTGCAGCGTGGAGCCGGTGAAGGCATAGACGAGCAGGGCGACGAGGGCGGCGTGGGAGGCGCCGGAGACGAAGCGTGTGGTCTGCCCGACCCGGTCGACGGCCCACAGCGCCGTCGCCGTGCCGGCGATCACCAGGCTGCCGACGGCGAGCACCGCCGTGTTCGCCTCGGCGGTGAACCAGGTCTTCGCCAGAATCAGGGCGACGTCGACCCACATCAAGGCGACGACGAACACCGATGCCATTCTTCTTATTTCATCGAGACGCTTCATTCGAGTTCCCCAGGTCGAAGCACGATTGTCCAAGTCTTCCGTCGAGCACGATCATGGCGCCCGCGGCGAACAGCCGAGCGGCGAAAGCCCGTTCGCCGCTCGCGGCGTGAACGTTCCAGTCCGGGGCGCCGCCGTGGACCAGCGATCCGCCGGCTGCGCTGACGATCTCCATGATGCGACCGGGCTCGCTCCACGGCGGTGCCACGACCACCATCCGCGTCCCCGTCGGCGCAACGGCTACGCCGGCAATAACCCCGGCGACGGCAAGCGCGTTCAACGCGATCAGGGCCGCGAGCCATCGCGTCTTCCCGATCGTCGGCAGGTGCCCGGTCATAGGCGCGGAAATTATCCCCTCGGCGGGTCCGCCTGCGCGTTCATCCGGCGCAGCGCCACCCAGAACCTCTCAAATAATTGATCAGTCGCTAAGAAAGGGTTTACCAAGCGCGCGGGCGGGGCCGGCCGGCGCGCCATCGGTGCACGCGCCGCCGCGGATGGCCCTCCGGCGATCCTGGCCGGCGGGTGGTTTTTGCTTACTCGGCCACGGTCCAGGTAAACGATTCGCCGGACTTGATCGGGCAGGGGAATGGTCCGGCGTGTCCGCCCTCGCCCTGGGCGGTACACAAATGTTTTCCCTCGCGTTCCTGGCTGGTGCAGAACAGCCCCGCAAGGGCGCGGCAGGCGTAATTTCCGTCGACATAGAGGTCCAGGGCGATCGACGTCTGGTTGTTGAGCGTAATCTGCCCCCAACCGGTCTGCTGAGCCATGGCCGGGGCCGCCATAGCGGCGCAGCAGACCACCATAACCGTTGCGGCAGCAAGGCGCCGCGGGAACGCTAGCAACATGGCGATCTCCGTCGCACTGCGAGCAATGACGGAATCGGCCGAGCCGTCGGCGAATTCCGGCTGATCTT
>CAYJMY010000144.1:5444-13011 GCA_964371125.1 uncultured Mesorhizobium sp.
GATCGAACCTGTGACCCGCTGATTAAGAGTCAGCTGCTCTACCAACTGAGCTACGCACCCACTGCCGTCGGAAACGGCGATGGCGGGCATATAGCCATACCGCTCCGGCATGTCCAGCCATTCATTCGGTTTTTCGACGGCAGGCCGGTCCTCGCCTCGTACCGGGATCTCCCGCAATTCGGCCACGATCGCAATCCAGGGTCCCGGCTTCGGGCAGCATCGCGCTGCCGCCGCCGGACGCCCCATGACCTGACGACCCGATCGCTTCGATGCCCACCGTCCTCCTCGACGGGAGGAGTGCGTCGAAACGAAAGGAACATCGATGGTCAAGATCACGATCCGGCTGACCCGGTCCGCCGCCGAGAAATCGCGCAAGATCGAAGACGTGAGAAAGGCGGCGGCCGCCGCCTTCGAGGCCGCCGGGCGCGGCGAGATCCACTGCCTCGCCTTCACGGCCAACGGCCAGCAGTTCGCGCTGTCGTCGCGGACCATCCTCGAGGTCGACTGGCTGCCCAATCGAATCCCGCTGCGCGTCATCCGCGGAGCGGGCGCGATCCCGCCGAGGCGGCGCCCGCCCGGCCGCCCCTGACATTGTTTGTCAGCAGCGGCGCAGATTCCGGGTGGCGCGGGCGCTGCCGCGGCGGCGAGATGCGCCCGGGGACTTGCGCCGCGGCGGCTGGCGGGTTCTCTGGGCGCGTTCGGCCTGCACGATCGGCGAAGGGAAGACGACAGCATGAAGGACAGGATCGGCGCCGCGGCGGCGCGGCGCATCGCGCTCGCCGCGCAAGGTCTTGGCGAGCGGCGCGGGACGCATCCGGCGCTGGAGCGGCGGCACCTGAAGCGCTTCCTGTCGCGCAACGGGCTTCTGCAGATCGATTCCGTCAATGTCCTGGTGCGCGCCCACTACATGCCGCTCTTCTCGCGCTTCGGGCCCTATCCGCTCGGCCTGATCGACGACAACGCGCGCGGCAAGAAGCGCGCCATGTTCGAGTACTGGGCGCACGAGGCCTCGCTTCTGCCGGTCGAACTCCATCCGCTGATGCGCTGGCGCATGGAGCGCGCCGAGCGCGGCGAACGGGTTTATGGCGGACTGGCCAAGTTCGCTGCCGAGCGCGCCGGCTTCGTCGAGCAGGTGTTTGGCGAGATCGCCGCGCGCGGGGCGCTGGCGGCGTCCGACTTCGACGGCGGCAAGGGGCAGGGCAGCTGGTGGGGCTGGAGCGAGGCCAAGCACGCGCTGGAATGGCTGTTCTGGACCGGGCGCATCACCACGGCCGAGCGCCGCGCCTCGTTCGAGCGGGTCTACGACCTGCCCGAGCGTGTGCTGCCGGGCGCAGTCCTGTCGCTGCCGACGCCGACGGCGGAGGAAGCGCAACGCGAACTGCTGCGCATCTCGGCGCGGGCGCTCGGCGTCGCAACCGCCGCGGACCTGCGCGACTATTTCCGCCTGCCGGCGGAAGACATGAAGCCGCGCATTGCCGAACTCGTCGAGGCGGGGGACCTCTTGCCGGTGCGCGTCGAGGGCTGGAGCCAGCAGGCCTGGCTCGACCCGGCGGCGAAGCGGCCGCGGCGCATCGAGGCGCGCGCGCTTTTGTCGCCCTTCGACCCGCTGGTGTGGGAGCGCTCGCGCGCCGAGCGCCTGTTCGGCTTCCATTACCGCATCGAGATCTACACGCCGGCCGAGCGCCGCGTGCACGGCTACTACGTGCTGCCCTTCCTGCTCGGCGAAGCGATCGTCGCCCGCGTCGACCTGAAGGCCGACCGCCAGGCCGGCGTGCTGCGCGTCATGGCCGCGCATCGCGAACTGCACGCGCCGGCGCACACGGCGGAGGCGCTGGCCGAGGAACTGGCGCTGATGGCCGGCTGGCTGGGACTGCAGCGGATCGAGGTGGTTCCGGCTGGCGACCTGGCGAAGGATCTGGCCGAGGCGGTGGGGAGGATGGGGTAGGGGCGGGCTGCCGGCTGGCCCAACAAGAGCGGCAGAGGGTGTCCGAATACCCCTCGCATTGACAGTGATACAGTCAGGTTCTCTCGGCCCGACAGCACCGGAAGTCACAATGTACACGCCCCCCGCCTTCAAGGAAGACGATCCCGCAGAGCTGCACCGCATCATGAGCGCGGTGCGGCTGGCGACGCTGGTGACCGCGACCGCCGAGGGCCTCGTGGCGACGCCGCTGCCGCTCTTCCTCGATGAAGGGGAAGGACAGTTCGGCGTACTTCACGGGCACATGGCCAGAGCCAACCCCCAATGGACGCTGGCACCGCTCGGCGAGGCGATGGTCATCTTTTCCGGGCCGGACGCCTACGTCACGCCGTCCTGGTACGCGGCCAAGCGCGAGCACGGCAAGGTCGTACCGACCTGGAACTATGTCGCCGTGCACGCCTACGGGCCGGTCGAATTCTACGACGACGAGGACCGGCTGCGCGCCGTGGTCACAAGGGTGACGGACCTCCACGAGGCCGGGCGCGCCGAGCCGTGGCGGGTGAGCGACGCGCCGGACGCCTTCGTCAGGGCGCAGCTGCGCGGCATCGTCGGGGTGCGCATCCCGATCACGCGCATCGAGGGCAAGCGCAAGATGAGCCAGAACCGGCCGGAAGCCGACCGCGCCGCCGTCGCCGCGGGCCTCGCGGCCAGCGAGCGCGACAGCGACCGCGTCGTTGCGCGCCTGATCCCGAGCGGCCTGCGCTGAGAGGGCCGGGCAGAACGGGCGACGGCGACGCCCCGCCCGCCTTCGACCGCCATCACGTTGGCGCTCTACGGCCGAATTTCTTACTGCCTTGCGCAAGCGGGCCATTTCTCGGCGAAATCCCGGGGCAGCTCCTCGATGTCGTTCCGTCTCGACCGGTCAGAGACCGTGGACAAATGCGAAGTGATTTCGGATCGCCTCGGCGCATCGAGGGGCATCGCGTGCCAGGGCGGCGTCGAGGATTGCCTTGTGTTCTTCGACGATCCCTTGGCGGAAACCGTAGCCGTGCACCAGGCCGACGAGTTGCTGCCGGTAGCGATAGAAGAGTGAGTGGAGGGCGTCCTGCATCAGGCGTGATCCGCATGCGGATACCAGCGTATCGTGGAACTCCAGGTCGAATCGGGTCCAGATTGGAACGTGCTCCTTGAGGTGGTCGATATGGGGCATTCGAGCCTCCAGATGCGCCAGCTTGTGGTGGGCCGCGTTGAGTCGCGCTTCCCATTCCATGTCGCCGGAGGCGATCGACAATGTGGCCGCTTCCGTTTCGATGAGCACCCGCATACGCACGATGTCCATCAGCCGCTCCAGCGATGGTGACGGCACACGAAAGCCGCGTTGCTCCTCGAAATCGACGTAGCCGCCGCACGCCAGTCTAAACAACACCTCGCGCAGCATACTGGCGCTGCATCCATAGTCGGCGCGCAGTTCGTCGGGCTTGAGCTTTCTTCCGGGGGCGAGATCGCCCGCGGCGAGCCGCGTGCGTATCGAATCATAGACTGATCTCTGATCGATGAAATCCGGCACGCGATTGCCTCCTGATCGACGCCCGTTCGACACGCCCTTGTCCATCTTGTGTGCCATTTTCCCGAGATTTACAAGCTTTCACGAAATTATTGTTTTCTTCGTAAACTGCTTGCCGCTGGGGAAGCCTGTTGTTAACGTCTGATGCCCGGTCAGCGGGAGGAAGACGACAGTCGACGACTGGCAGGGCCTCAACGGAGGACTCCAATGAAGATGACCCACAAGGCCGTCATGGCGGCTGCCGCGACCTGCTTGATGGCGGGAACCGCGTTTGCGCAGACCACGACGTTGCGCATTCAGACGCACTACACCCCTGAATCGCTTTCGGGAGTAAACGCCGCAAGCTTCATCGACGACGTGCAGACCATGTCGAATGGCGAGATCAAGATCGAGATGTTCTATTCGTCGTCGGTCGTGAAATCGGTCGAGACCTTCGACGCCGCTGCCACCGGCATCCTTGACTGCGACATGACCGGGGGTGCCTACCAGACCGGCAAGAACCCGGCTTTCCAGTTCGTCGGCGACATCATGGGCGGCTACGACACGCCTTATCAGCAGCTCAGCTGGCTTCTGCTCGGTGGCGGCATGGAAACCGCCCAGAAGCTCTACAACAAGTATGACATGGAGCTCATCGGTTGGTGGGTCGTCGGTCAGGAATCGCTGTCCTCGACCAAGCCGATCCGCAATGCCGACGACTTCAAGGACTGGAAGTTCCGCTCGCCGCCGGGAATGGAAACCAAGATTTTCGAGAAGCTCGGCGCCAAGCCGATCGTGATGGATTTCTCGGAAGTGTTCACCGCGCTGCAGACCGGCATCATCGACGGCGCCGACTACTCCATCCTCGCCAACAACAAGAGCATCGGCCTCTACGACATCGCCAAGCATGCGACGTATCCGGGCTTCCATTCGATGCCGTCGGATCACCTCGCCTGCAACAAGGCCAAGTGGGACGCGATGCCCGAGCATCACCGTCGCATCATGCGGGTGGCGATGGAAAAGCTGGCGCTGCGTCAGGCTTTGGCCGGCGAAAAGGCCAACAATGAAGCCGCCGCCGAACTCGCGGCGTCCGGCATCACCATCTCCAACTGGAGCAGCGAGGACCGGCGCAAGTTCCACGCCGCGGCGCAGGCGAGCTGGGCCGAGTTTGCCACGTCGCCAGAAGCCCAGGATCTTGTCGCCAGCCACAAGACCTATCTGAAGAGCCTCGGTCTCCTGATCGAGCAATAGGCGGCAAGACCCTTTGCGGCGGGCCGATCATTGGCCCGCCGTGTGGCCCCGCGCTGGAGGAGGCGGACGTGTTGGAGCACGAACGAACGGGTTGGGTCGACGTTTTGACCTGGGGCCTGAGCCGCCTCACCATGCTCTTGCCGGCCCTGATCGTGCTGGTGATGCTGGTCGAGGTCGCGATGCGTTATGTGATGGCGCGGCCGACATTGTGGGCCAACGAACTGACCTTGTGGATTGCCGGCGCCGTGTACCTGCTGGCCGGGCTCTATGCCATGCAGCAGCGCAGCCACATTCGCATCACGCTTTTCTACGACGTGGCGCCACGCTGGCTCAAGCATGCCTTCGACATTGTTTCGCTGTTCTTTCTCCTGACCTTCATCGGCGCCGTGATCTGGGGCGGATTTGGCGAAGCCTATGCCAAGCTGATGCGCTGGGAGACGTTCGGAACCGCATGGGATCCGCCAATACCGGCAACGATCAAACCGCTTATCCTGATTGTTCTGGTCCTGACGGCGCTGCAGGCAATCTCCAATCTCATCCATGACTGGAACAGGGTCGACGAGGAACACGACCTGCTTGGCGATGCCGCCATTGATGTGGAAGCGCTGCGGCGCATCGAAGAAGAACGCGAAAAGGCCAACCCGCCGCTGCGGCACGGGTAGAGTGTTCGCGCGGCAACGATAGCGGGCGGACGCACCGCTCGACCTGATACCGGGATGGGGAACGATGGACATCGGCACAATCTCGATCGTCGTGCTCGTGGGCATGCTGGCGCTGCTTGCGATCGGCATGCCGCTGGGCTTCGCCTCCGGCTTCCTCGCCGTGGTCGTTCTGGTGATGAAATTTGGCCCCGATCTTCTGTTCGGCCAGTTCGGAACCGGTCCACTCAACATCCTCGCGCAGCGCATGTACGGGCTTTGCACCGACTATGTGCTGATCTCGGTGCCGCTGTTCATCTTGATGGCGACGCTGCTCGAACGCTCGGGCATAGCGCGCGACATGTACGACAGTCTGACCGCCTGGCTCAGCCGCACGCGGGGCGGGATCGCCATCGTCACGTCGATCATGGCCATCATCATGGCCGCGATGTCGGGCATCATCGGCGGCGAAGTGGTGCTGCTCGGGCTGATCGCGCTGCCGCAGATGTTGAGGCTTGGCTATAACCAGAACCTGGCGATCGGAACGATCTGCGCGTCGGGATCGCTGGGCACGATGATCCCGCCGTCGATCGTTCTCATCATCTACGGCCTGATTACCGAGACGTCGATCCACGCCCTGTTCAAGGGCGCCTTCGTGCCCGGTTTCATCCTGGGCGCCGCCTATATCGCCTACATCATCGTTCGAACGCGCCTCGATCCGGATCTCGCGCCGCTACCGGCGCCCCGCGAGGACGATCTGGAACCGGTGCAGAAGCGCAAGTCATTGATTACGCTGCTGCTGTGGATCGCCGGGTTCTTTGGCGGCATGGCATTGGTTCATGCGATGATGATAGAGGTGCAAAACGCGCTCGGACTGCTCAAGCCGGACGACTACGTTCCTTATGCAGCGCGATCGCTCGCCGTCTTCGCGGCGATGCTCGCCGTCGGCTTTGCCATTCCACGCCTGGTATTCGGCCACGATAGCGATCGCAGGACCTGGGTTGTCAGCAAGGGATTGGTGGCGCCGCTGCTGGTTGTGACCGTCGTGCTCGGTTCGATCTATGGCGGCGTTACCGGCATCACCGAGGCGGCCGGCATGGGCACGGTGGCGGTGCTGATCATCATCGCGCTCCGCGGGGAGTTGTCTCTTGCGCTTGTTCGCGACGCTCTGACCCGCACTTTCCGGTCAACCGGCACGATCATATGGGTCACGTTCGGCGCGACGGCGCTGGCCGGCGCCTACACAATCGCCGGCGGCCCGACCTATGTCGCCAATCTCATCGTAGGCGCGGAGTTGCCGACGTTCGGCATCCTGCTGCTGATGATGATCATCTTCCTGTTTCTCGGAGCCTTCATGGACTGGGTCGGCATCGTGCTGCTCGTCATGCCCGTCTTCTTGCCGATCGTGCTCAGATTGCCCGTCGAGGAGATCGGCGTTCTCGGTCCGCTCGTTGCCGATCCGCGCTTCGTTTCGGTCTGGTTCGGCATTCTGTTTTGCGTGAACATGCAGGTGTCGTTCCTGTCGCCCCCCTTTGGTCCGGCCGCCTTCTATCTGAAATCGGTGGCGCCGCCTCATATCACGTTGCCAGACATCTTCCGCGGTTTCATTCCGTTCATGGCAATTCAGCTGGTCGTGCTGATGCTGGTCCTGTTCTTTCCCGAACTGACGATGTTCTTCCGATAAGACGAGCCGCCTCGACATGGCAGAATGGGACGGTTCTTGGATGCAGCTGAAACCACTCGGGCCAAATCGCGACTCGTTGGAAATGGCGAAATGCGCGGAATCTGTCGCAAGGGCGATGAAACGGGGACATTGCGGCTTCCGCGTTCCAGCCTGTCCGTCGATGATGAGGAAGCGGAGAGCCAGACGGCGCCGTCAGAACCGCGACAGTTTCCTTCGCACCTTTGCCAGATAGGCCGCCCGGCTTTCCGGTGTCGAGGCGTCCATGCGGTAATGCGCCATGAACATCGTGCGGCAGCGGGGGCCGCACAAGGCGCGGATGCCGCGCAGGATCGTCTTGCGGCCGGGGTGGCCGATCAGGTGGGACAGAAACCACGAGGCACCGCAGGTGGTGACGATGCCGATCTTGCGAATATGCGTCATGCGCGGGACGATGCCGCCGTCGGCCGACAGCGAGAAGGCGACGTCGGTCGCCCATACCCGGTCGAGCCAGCCCTTCAGCATGGCCGGCAGGCCGTACCACCAGGTCGGATAGA
>CAYJMY010000145.1:0-12757 GCA_964371125.1 uncultured Mesorhizobium sp.
TGCCGTACATGCGGAAGTAGTTCTGGAAGGTGATCGAGGCGAGCGTCTGGTTCTCCGGCTGGATGGCGACGTGCTCCTTGGCCTCGAGCGCCTGGTGGAGGCCTTCCGAATAGCGGCGGCCGGGCATCATGCGGCCGGTGAACTCGTCGATGATGACGATCTCGCCGTTGCGGACGATGTAGTCCTTGTCGCGGGTGAACAGGCGGTGCGCCTTCAGCGCGTTGTTGACGTGGTGCACCATGGCGACGTTCTCGACGTCGTAGAGGTGCTCGCCCTTGAGATGGCCGGCGGTGCGCAGCAGGTTCTCCAGCTTCTCCGTGCCTTCCTCGGTGAAGGTCGCGGTGCGCTGCTTCTCGTCGATCTCGTAGTCGGAGGCGACGAGCGCGTCCATGAAGCGGTCGACGGTGTTGTACATCTCCGAACGGTCCTCGAGCGGGCCGGAGATGATCAGCGGCGTGCGTGCCTCGTCGACCAGGATCGAGTCGACCTCGTCGACGATGGCGTAGTTGTGGCCGCGCTGGACCATCTGGGAGCGCTCGTACTTCATGTTGTCGCGCAGATAGTCGAAGCCGTACTCGTTGTTGGTGCCGTAGGTGATGTCGCAGGCATAGGCGTCGCGGCGCTCCTCGTCGGACAGGCCGTGGACGATGACGCCGGTGGTCAGCCCGAGGAAGGAATAGACGCGGCCCATCCAGGCGGCGTCGCGCTTTGCCAGGTAGTCGTTGACGGTGACGACATGGACGCCCTTGCCGGCGAGCGCGTTGAGGTAGACGGGCAGCGTGGCGACGAGCGTCTTGCCTTCGCCGGTGCGCATCTCGGCGATGTCGCCGTCGTGGAGCACCATGCCGCCGATCAGCTGGACGTCGAAGGGCCGCAGGCCGAGCACGCGCCTGGCCGCCTCGCGCACGGTGGCGAAGGCGGGCACGAGCAGGTCGTCGAGCGAGGCGCCGCCGGCGACTTCGGCGCGGAACCTGTCGGTGCGGGCGCGCAACTCGGCGTCGGAGAGGGCCGCGACCTCGTTCTCCAGGGCGTTGATCGCCTCGACGCGGGGACGCATGGACCTGATGCGGCGATCGTTGGAGGAACCGAAGATCTTGCGCGCGAGGCCGCCGAGACTGACCATCCGATGGTCCTTTCAATGCGAACGAGCCGGCGCCGGGTCGGGGCCGAACCCCGCTACAGACGTATGAAACGCCGGTCTCATAACAGAAAAGCGCCCGGAAATCGCTTCTGGACGCCAAGACGAAGGACAGATAAGAGGGGCCCCCGACGATGTCAACGGACGAGCGCCGCCGCCGGGCGTGCGCGTACAGACCCCAGCCCCGGCCCTTGCCCGCCCCCCGCTTCCACCGGAGAAAACGCCCGATGTTCCTCAACCTCCGCCGCCTGCCGTTCGTCCGCGCCGGCATCGCCCTCGGCTTCCTAGCGCTCGCGGCCGCGCCGGGCTTCGCCCAGGAGGACAAGGTCGTCGCCACGATCAACGGCAAGCCGGTCACCGAGGCCGACATCGCGCTGGCGGTATCCGACCTCGACGAGCAGTTCTCGAGGCTGCCGGAGGAGCAGCGCCGCGCCGCCGCGCTTTCGGCGATCATCGAGATCCGCATGTTCGCCGACGAGGCCTCGGCCAAGGGCATCGACAAGGACGCCGCCTTCCAGCGGCGCATGGCCTTCCTGCAGCAGAGGGCGCTGCACGCGGCGCTGATCGACGACGAGATCGCCGGCAAGATCACCGATGAGGAGGTGCGCGCCCGCTACGACCAGCAGATCGCCGCGACGCCGCCGACCAACGAGGTGAAGGCGCGCCATATCCTGGTGAAGACCAAGGAGGAGGCCGACGCGATCATCAAGCGGCTCGACGCCGGCGAGAGCTTCGAGGCCATCGCCAAGGAGGTGTCGACCGATCCGGGTTCGGGCGCCAACGGCGGCGACCTCGGCTGGTTCGGGCCCGGCCAGATGGTGCCGGAATTCGAGCAGGCTGCGTTCGCGCTAGAGGTCGGCGCCCATTCGAAGGAGCCGGTCCAGTCGCAGTTCGGCTGGCACGTCATCAAGGTCGAGGACAAGCGCGCCCAGCAGCCGCCGGCCTACGAGCAGGTCAAGGAGCAGTTCCGCTCGATGATCCTGCGCGAGAAGTATTTCGCCCTCGTCGAGGCGCTGCGCGGCAAGGCGACGGTGGATATCGCCGACCCCGAACTGAAGAAGGCCGTCGAGGCCGAGCAGGCGAAGTAGGCATCGGCCGGGCGCGGCTCAGCGGCCGCGCCGCCCCGTGGAACCCAGGGGCGGTCGAGAGGCCGCCCTTCCTCGTTCCGGCGCTTCCCCGCGCGGAGCCTCTACTGCGCCGTCCAGCCGCCGTCGATCGGGATCGCCGTGCCGGTGATGTTGTGCGCGACCGGCGAGGAAAGCCACAGCGCCAGCTGGCCGATCTCGGCCGGGTCCGACATGCGCCGCGACGGCTGCTTCTCGCCGAGCAGCGAGCGCACGCCGGCCTCGCGGTCGCCGCCGACCTCCGCGGCGCGCGCCATCACCTGCGGCTCGATCAGCGCGGTTTCCGTCCAGCCCGGGCAGATGCAGTTGACGGTGACGCCGCCGGAGCGGCGGTCGCCCTTGTCGGCGTATTCGAGCGCCGCCACCTTGCTCAGTCCGACCAGGCCGAACTTCGAGGCGACGTAGGGCGCCTTGGCGACCGAGGCGACGAGGCCGTGGACGGAGGCGATGTTGACGACGCGGCCGTAGCCGCGCGCCGCCATGCCCGGCAACGCCAGCCGCATGGTATGGAAGGCCGCCGAAAGGTTGACGGAAATGATCGTGTCCCAGATCTCGGGCGTCGCCTCGGCGAGCGTCACCGTGCGCTGGACGCCGGCGTTGTTGACCAGCACGTCGGGACCGCCCCAAGCGGCGAGGTCGCGCATCATCACCTCGATCGCCGCGACCTGGCGCATGTCGGCGTCGAAGAAGCGCACCTCCGGCGCGCCGGCGGCGCGCACCTCGGCGGTTGCTGCCTCGACCTGGGCGGCGTCCGCCAGCCCGTGCAGCGCCACCCGCGCGCCCGCCGAGGCCATCGCCTTCGCGATCGAAAGCCCGATTCCCTGCACCGATCCGGTGACCAGCGCCGTCCTGCCCTCGAGAAACCTGTTCATCGTCCTGCCGCTCCTGCGTTGTGTGCGATATCGGCCTTCTTCTAGCCAATCCGCGCGCGGCGTTCGACAGGAACCTGTCGGCGGACCGCAAGTCGGCTTGCCGCGCCGGCACGGACGGTAACGTTTAGTTTACCTACCGTTACGGCAGGCTCGCTTGCCAGTGCGCATGCGCTTGCGGTTCAAATCGGTCTTGTCGACGAAGTCCCCCCGGCCCGTCCGATCGAAGCGGTGTTCATGGAGAAAGCATTCGACGCACGCGACGATACGAATTCTGCGTCCGCCGGCCTGGTGGAGATGATCTATGCGTCGGTGCTCGAACCGGCGCGCTACGACGAATTGATGGCGATCTGGCAGTCGCACGTCGAATCTCTCCTCAAGAAGGGCGGCGAACCGGCCGATCGCTCCGTCTCGGCGGAGGGGAGCGAGGTCGAGCGGCATTTCCTGCGCGCCTTCGCCATCCTCGAGCGGCTCGGCCGACCCGCCGAGGCGAACCGGTCGCTGGAAGCCATGCTCGATGTCAACCCGCGGCCGTCGATGCTCGTTTCGGCCGACGGCCGCATCGTGCTCTGCAACGGACCGGCGCAGCACCAGTTCGGCGCCAGGCCGGGATCATCTCTCTACGACCTCGACCTGGAAGCAAGCGGGCGTGCCGGCCTGAAACTGGCCCTTGCCGGGCTGGGCAGCGAGCCCGTCGGCAAGCTCCTGACCGTCTGCCGCATTCTTTCCGGCCACGACGGCGGTGCGCCGGTGCTGGCCCTGGCGCGGGCTCCGCGCCCGGAGGGGGAGGCGCCTCTGGCGCTGCTCTCGATCGCCGAGATCGGCTGGAGCGAGCGCATCGGCGCGGTCCTGCAGGGCGTCTTCGGCCTGACGGAAGCCGAGTGCGACGTCGCCAGGGGCATCACCGCCGGGGCGACGGTCGACCAGATCGCGGCGACGCGGGCGCGCTCGGCCAAGACCGTGCGGACGCAGCTCAAGTCGATCCTGCGCAAGCTCGACGTGCGTACGCAGGCCGAACTCGTGCGGCTGGTCGCGTCGCTGACGCAGATCGACCTGTCGTCCCGGCCCTACGGTTCGGCACCGACCACAAAGATCCCGCACGAACGCATCGCGCTGGCCCGGCCGGGCGGCAGGACGCTCGGCGTCGTCGTGCTCGGCCCGCAGGACGGGCGCCCGGTCCTCTTCGTCCACGGCATGCTCGACGGCCACGGCGCCACGGCTCGATGCCTGGATGAGCTGCAGAAGCGCAATCTCCGCCTGATCGCGCCGGTGCGGCCCTGCTTCGGCGCGTCGGGACCCGATCCGGCGACCGGCGCGGCGCCGCTGAAATTCGCTGCCGACGTCGCCGCGGTTCTCGACCATTTCGGCGTCGAACGCTGTCCCGTCGTCGGCCACATGGCCGGATCGATCTACGCATTCGCCACGGCGGCGGCGCTCGGCGAGCGCATCAGCGGCATCGTCTCGGTTTCGGGCGGCGTTCCCATCGTCAGCCCCCGCCAGTTCGCCATCATGACGCCCCGGCAACGGATCGTCGCCTACACGGCGAAATTCGCGCCGCGCCTGCTGCCGTTGATCCTGCGCTCCGGCATCTCGCTACTCGACGCCGGCGGCCAGTTCGCCTTCATGAAGGCGCTCTACGAGAACGCTCCCCTCGATTTCGCCGTCGCCCGGCGGCCGGAAGTCTTTCCGGTCCTGTGCGACGGGTACCGCCTGACCGTGGCGCAGGGCCACAAGGCCTTCGAGATCGACGCGCAGGAGGTGGTCCGCGACTGGTCGACCTATGTCGAAGATTCGCCACAGCCGATCGTGCTGGTGCACGGCCGCCATGATCCGGTCGTGCGGATCGACACCGTCCGTGACTTCGCCCGGCGTTTCGCTCCCCGGGCGGTCCTGCGCGAGCTCGACGGCGAGGGACAGCTGCTTTTCTACACGCGCCCCGACCTCGTCCTCGATTGCGTCGACGCCCTGGCGCAGCGCGGCTGAGCCGCCCGGGGCAACGACGATCCCATACACCACATGGCGTATGAACGCGGACCGGCGATGTCCTAGCCTTACCTTGCGTCAAGGAGCCCGACCGGCGGACAGCCGGCGCCGGACGCGGAGGGAAGATATTGACCGCACATCCGGACATCGACCGGGCGTCCGGCATCGCGGCATCCTGCGGAGCCGCCTGATGCTCGAGATCGGAGTCGTCTCCGCCGCGCTGCTCGGCGCCGCCGCCTACGGTACCGGCGACTTCATCGGCAGCCGCGCGGCCGTGCGGCTGTCCACGTTCAGCGCCGTGGCGATCGCGCAGACGGTGGCCATGGTCCTGATGCTGCAGCACTTCCTGATGGACGGGGGCGCGATGCCGACCGGGGCCCTGTTCTCGTCGAGCGTCCTTGCCGGCCTCGCCTATGCGACCGGCCTGATGCTGCTCTATCACGGCTTCGCCTACGGCCGGATCGGCGTCGTGGCGCCGCTGTGCGGCCTGTTCAGCATCCTGGTACCGCTGGCGGGTGAACTGCTCGTCGGCGAAGGCACGACCGAGTGGCACCTAATCGGCATTGCGCTGTGCTGCCTCGCGGTCGTCTTCATCGCCGGTTCGATGCGCGACAGGAACGGCCGCCTCGGCTTCTCCGTCCGGCTCGGCGTCATGAGCGGCGTCGGCTACGGCGTCGCCGACCTCTGCCTCGGCATCATGCCGGCGGAGGTGGCTTCCGGGGCGCTGCTGATGACGCGTTCGGTCGCGGCCCTGACCGCCACGGCGCTGCTTTGCTGGTCGTCGGCAAGGCGCTCGGCCATCCGCACGGCCGACGCCGAAGGCGCCGGGCCGCGGCTCGCCGCCATCCTCGACGTCGGCCGGCCGCGCTCTGCCCCGCGGCTCCATCACGGCGTGCTGCTCGCCGTGCTCGCCGGCGTCTTCGACATGCTCGGCCACATCGGCTACGTCAGCGCAGCGGTAGCGGGCAACATGGGCGTCGCGGCAGCGCTGGTGGCGCTGTTCCCCGCCGTCTCGGTGATCCTGGCGATCCTCTTCCTCAACGAGCGGATCAGCCGCAACCAGGCGATCGGCTTCGTCTGCAGCATCGCCGGCGTGTTCCTGCTCGCCGATTGACGCGCGAGTGACCGAACTGGCCGCCGGAATCCGCCTTGCGTGCGCGGCCGGTCTTTGGCAAACGGGGCCGACACAATCCGCGCCGTTCCGCAGAGGCCCCATGTCGGAAACCGTCTCGCCGCTCGCCCCGAAGAAGCAGCCCCGCATGCCGGCCATCGAGGGGGTGCGCATCGCCACCGCCCAGGCCGGCATCAAGTACAAGAACCGCACCGACCTCCTGCTGATGGCGTTCGACGAGGGCACGACTGCGGCGGGCGTGTTCACCCGCTCGAAGTGCCCGTCGGCGCCGGTCGATTTCTGCCGGCAGAACCTTCCCGGAGGCAAAGCCCGCGCGCTGGTGGTGAATTCCGGCAACGCCAACGCCTTCACCGGCAAGAAGGGCCGCGAGACCACCGCGATGACCGGCGACGCGGCGGCGAAGGCGGTCGGCGCCAAGCCGACGGAAATCTTCCTCGCCTCCACCGGCGTCATCGGCGAGCCGCTCGACGCCGGCCGCTTCGCTCACCTGCTCGCCGGCATGGCGAAGGAGGCCGAGGCCGGCCGCTGGGCCGAGGCCGGCAAGGCGATCATGACCACCGACACCTATGCGAAATATGCGACGCGGACGGTGAAGCTCGGCGACGCGGACGTCACCGTCAACGGCATCGCCAAGGGCGCGGGCATGATCGCGCCGGACATGGCGACGATGCTGTCCTTCGTCGCCACCGACGCGCCGCTGTCGGCCGCGGTCCTCCAAGACCTCTTGTCGCGCGGCGTCGGCAAGACGTTCAATGCCGTCACCGTCGACAGCGACACCTCGACCAGCGACACGCTGATGGCCTTCGCCACCGGTGCCGCGGCCAAGCGCGGCGCGCCACGGATCGACGACCCGAAAGACCCGCGGCTTTCGGCGCTGCGCCGCGCCTTCAACACCATCCTGAAGAACCTGGCGCTGCAGGTCGTGCGCGACGGCGAGGGGGCGCGCAAGCAGGTCGAGGTCACCGTCACCGGGGCGAAATCGGCGCGCTCGGCCAAGCGCATCGCGCTGTCGATCGCCAACTCGCCGCTGGTCAAGACGGCGGTCGCCGGCGAGGACGCCAACTGGGGACGCGTCGTCATGGCGGTGGGCAAGGCCGGCGAGCCGGCCGACCGCGACCTCCTGTCGATCTGGTTCGGCGACAACCGGCTGGCCCACAAGGGCGAGCGCGACCCGGACTACTCTGAGGCGGCGACCTCGGCCTACATGAAGCGCGACGAGATCACGATCCGCGCCGACATCGGGCTCGGGCGCGGCAAGGCGACGGTGTGGACCTGCGACCTAACCAAGGAATACGTCGCCATCAACGGCGACTATCGCAGCTGAGGACGCGAAGATCGGACCCGCGACCACCGAACTGGCGCGCGTGCGCCGCTACGAGGCGGCGGGTTTCCGCGCCTGGCCGGCGGCGTCGGTGCAGTATGACGGCACCTGGGTGGTCCGCCTGACGGCGGGACACCCGGCGAAGCGGCTGAACTCGGTCAATCCGCTCGATCCCAGCGACCTGACGGGGCTCGTCGAACGCATCGGGCGCGCCGCGCGGCGCTTCGAAGCCTATGGAAGGCCGCTCACCTTCCGCATGTCGCCGCTCTCCGGCGACCGGCTCGCCGCCCATTTCGACCAGAACGGCTGGAGGCGCTTCGACGAATCGCTGGTCATGGACATGGCGCTGGGCGAGGCGGCGGCGGCCGGCGCCATCGACCAGATCCCGGTCCGCGACGTGGCGCGCTTCGTCACCGCCTCGCTCGCCGTGCACGGCTCGCAGGCCTCGCTCAGGCCCGGCCTGTCGGAGATCATCGGCGCCATCAAGCCGGAAGCCGGCCTGTTCGTCACCGAAGCCGACGGCCGGCCTGTGACGACGCTGATCTGCGTCCACGACGGCGACCTCGCCGGCTTGTTCGAAGTCGCCACCGCGCCCGAGGCGCAGGGCCGCGGCCACGCCCGCCGGACCATCCTCGCGGCGCTGCGCTGGGCACGGCTCAAGGGCGCGCGGCGCGCCTGGCTGCAGGTCGAGGCGGCGAACGCGCCGGCGATCCATCTCTACCGCGCGCTTGGCTTCGCAGAGAGCTACCGCTACCACTACCGCCGTCCCGGAGGCGGCTGACACGATGTCCGACGAGCCAGCGACCCGGCCGAAGAAGATCCTCATCGTCGCCGCTTGCGCGCTGGTCGACGCCGACGGCCGTGTGCTCATCACCCAGCGGCCCGACGGCAAGGCGATGGCCGGGCTGTGGGAGTTCCCCGGCGGCAAGGTCGAGCCGGGCGAGACGCCGGAGGAAGCGCTGGTGCGCGAGCTGAAGGAGGAGATCGGCGTCGAGACGAAGGTCGCCTGCCTGGCGCCGCTGACCTTCGCCAGCCATTCCTACGACGACTTCCACCTCTTGATGCCGCTCTATGTCTGCCGCCGCTTCTGGGGCACGCCCATGCCGCTCGAGGTCAAGGCGCTGAAATGGGTGCGGCCGAACAGGATGCGCGAATACCCGATGCCGCCGGCCGACGAGCCGTTGATCCCGTTCCTGATCGACCTGCTCTGACAAACAGCGTTAATTCTTCGTTCAACCCGCGATGCGACAGTGTCGGCGGTCGCGAGGGCGGCCGTGGCCAGTGGAGCACGCGCATGGAAAACGATTGGCGGGCGGAGCGCGGCGAACAGCGCGAGGCGGGCGTCATGCAGGGCTGGAGCCCGATCCACGTCGCCCTGATGTTCGGCGCGGCCGCGGTGGCGATGGCGCTGGTGCTGACGCCGGTCTTCGACCGCGGCACCGAAGGCTATCTGGCCAGCGCCGACAATGTCGACCGCATGACGACAGGGTCGACGGCGCGGCGCGGAACGCAGGTCTACACGATCCGCAAGAGCGTGCTGCAGCCGTCTCCCGATTCGGTCTGCGTCATCCGCTCCAACGGCGTGCGCCACGGCGAATGCTGAGGTTCGTCGGGCATCTTCACGCCGGATTAAGTCTGTCGCGTTAACCTTTATTTACAGGCCGCCGCCTATGGTCGGGCCGAAGCGAGAGGATCCACGGGTGCGGAACGCTTTTCGAAAGTTCCAGGCAGACCGGAGAGGCGCGACCGCGGTCGAATACGCACTGATCCTCGTCGTGCTGTCGCTGGTGATCATGGGCGGCGTCGGCCGCGTCGCCAACGACCTCGCCTATCTGTGGGGCAACAACGCCTCCAAGCTCAACTCGGCGTGGACGAAGCCCGAGAACTGAGCCGGCCCGCCGCTACTGCGGGTCCTTCCCGCCTTCTTCCAGGAAACGCTTGAGCGAGGTCGTCGCCGAACCGGGGCGCAGCGGCTTCTGCTGCGATTCGTGCGGCGCCCAGCCGGACAGCCAGACGGTGGAGAAGGTGGCGCGCACGCGGCCGTCGGCGTCGGCGTGGCGCTCGGCGTAGATCTCGGCGGCGCGGCGAAAGAGTTCGCGCCGCGCCGGCCGGCGCGGGCGCTCGGCGAGCGCGCTGGTGGCGCCCATGGCGCGCAGGTCGCGCAACAGCCCGAACATCGAATCGTAGCGCACGGTGACCGTGTCGACGTCGGCGACAGGCAGGGCGAAGCCGGCGCGCTGGAGGAGGGCGCCGGCCTCGCGCACGTCTGCGAACGGCATGACGCGCGGCGCGGCCCCGCCGCTCACCTCCGTCTCGGCGGCAAGCAGGCTGTCGCGCAGTTCGGCGAGCGTGCCGCCGCCGGCCAGGGCGCCGAGGAACAGGCCGTCGGGCCGCAGCGACCGGCGGATCTGGACCAGCTGGCCGGGCACGTCGTTGGCTTCGTGCAGCGAAAGCACCGAAACGGCGAGGTCGACGCTCTCCGGCGCCAGCGGCACGCGGTCGGGCGGGGCGACCAGGCCTTCGCCGCCGTCGAGGAAGGCGGCATCGGCCTCGACGCGCGTCACCCGGCCGACCTTGCCCGAGGCGGCGAGCGCCGCGGCCGCGTGCGGGGTGATGCAGTGCAGGGCGACCGCCTCGGCGAACTGCCGTTCGACCGTGGCGAGGCGGTCGGCGAGGTCTTCCGCGACGCGCTCGGCGAGGAAGGCCGCGCCGGGGGCGGCCTCGGCCAAGGCGCGCTTCTTGCGGGCGACGATCAGGTCCTGGTCGAAAAGGGGCTGCAAGGCTGCACTCCGGACGCCGGCGCCGCGGCGCCGCCGTCCCCGGTCCGTCGGAAGGCTCGCGAACGAAGTGGCCCATCCTCGCCGGCAGTTCAAGGGGAAAGGAAAGAAGCGAGGCGGCAGCGGATCCCGGCGGGCGACCGGGATGTCGCGCCCCGATCCGCCTCACGCCGCCCCCAACCCCCGCCACGCTGCGCCGCCCCTTGCGCGGCGCCGCCCGGCGGTGGATAGACGGGCCACCCGCAAGGAACCCCGTCTTGCCCGTTTCCGAACTCCTGGCGATCGCCTCGGCCTTCTGCATCGCGCTGAGCTCGATCCTCGTCGGCGAATTGAAGGGCCGGCTGCCGCTGCTCCAGCTGGCGCGCTGGCAGATGCTCGGCGCCTTCGCCATGACCGGGCTCGTCTCGCTGGCGCTGGGCGGCTGGCAGACCGTCGGCGCCTGGCAGTTCGGCATGCTCGCCACCTCCAGCCTGTTCGGCATCGCCATCGCCTCGACGACCTACTTCGCCGCGATCTACGCCGTCGGTCCGCGCATCACCGCGCTGCTGTTCTCACTGACCTCGCCCTTCTCGCTGGCGCTGGGCTACGTCGCGCTCGGCGAGACGATCACGGGAGGCCAGGGGCTCGGCATCCTTCTCGTGCTCGCCGGCATCGTGCTGGCGATCGGCGTGCCGCGGCGCTTCCTGAAACGCGGCATCGACCGGCCCGCGTTGTCCGTCGTCGCACCGGCGACGCTGCCGCTCGCCGTCGAACCGGCGCCGCCGGTCGCCGGGCCGCTGTGGCCGGGCGTGGCACTGGGCGTCGTCACCGCGCTCGGCCAGGCGCTCGGCAGCCTCTTCGCGCGGCCGGCCATGGCGTCGGGCGTGGAGCCGTTCACCGCCATGGCGCTGCGCTCGGGCCTGGCGGCGGCGTTCTTCGTCGCGCTGCTGGCGGTTCCGGCGGTCCGCGCCGCGCGGGCGCCGTTCGAGCCCGGCGCGCTCGGCCTCGCACTCGGCGCGACGTTCTTCGGCACGGCGCTGGGCATGTCGCTCCTGATGGCGGCGCTGCACGGCGGCGACGTCGGCATCGTTTCGACACTGTCGTCGATGACCCCGGTGCTGGTGCTGCCGATGGTGTGGCTGCGAAGCGGCGAGCGTCCGCCGGCCACCGCCTGGGCGGGTGCGCTGCTCGCCATCGCCGGGACGGCGCTGATCAGCATCTCCTGAGCGGCGGCGTCACGCCGTGGCCAGCGCCGGCTGCGGCGCCGTCAGCCTGAGCGGTGCGCCATAGCGGCGGCCGAACCACAGGCGCAAGGCCAGCGAACCGAGCATGGTGCCGATCTGCGTGACGAGGTTCACCTCGTCTCCGGAGGCCGGATCGAAGAAGAACCGCCAGACGACCGCGAGCAGGGTGCCATGCACGGCGTTGAACAGGAAGGTCATGCCGTTGAGGTGCCAGATCAAGGACCAGTTGCGATGCGGCTCGGCGCGCATGAAGGCGAAGCGCAGCATGGCCCCACCGTAGAGCAGGCCGATGATCGAGAAGAGCACCGGCATCGGATCGCGGACCGTCAGACCCGCGGCGAGCACGACGAGCGCTATGGCGAAGGCGATGCCGCCAATGGCTTTGAACCAGGCGCCGCGGAAGGCGGGGAGGTCGTTCTTCAGGCGAATTGCCAGTAAGGCCGTCGACGAGACCATGACGACGCAGACGACGAGATAGCTGAACTGGACTATGTCCGGCGGTGAGAACGTCCGGCCGGAAAGGAAGAAGATTCCGCCGACGGACGCCAATACGATGCCCAGGCTGCCGAGAAACCAGTGACCGAAACGCTTGTGCCTGGGGCTTCCCTTGCGCTGCGAGAAAGTGATCCAGTACAGGGTGACCGCCGCGGTTCCGACGGCGATGTGGAAAAGATAGGCTGGTTCGATGGGCATGCGAGCCTCCGAGGGTCTAGTTTAACGCATGTAAAATACCACGAGGTTTACGTCTGTTAAATGAAAAAAATCTCATACGAGACGAAAGCCGCGATCCTGGAGGCCGCCTGGCGGCTGATTGCGGAGAGGGGCCGTGTGGATGTCGGGCAGGGCGACATCGCCGCGGCGGCCGGCGTGTCGCGGCAGAGCATCTTCTACGCCTTCGGCAACCGCACCGGCCTGCTCACCGCCATGGTCCGCCACAAGGATGCCACTTCGCCGCGGCTCGCCCGCCTGCGTGAAGTGGGCGCGGCGCGGCGCACCGATGCCGAACAACTCCTCGACGTCGTCGCCGCGTGGATCGACTACATCCCCGACGTCTATCCGGTGGCGACGCTGCTGGATGCGGCCGCGACCACCGATCCGGAGGCCCGTGCCGCGATCAGCGACCGGATGGTCGGTCAACTCCTCAAGGGATTCGTCGCGCGCTTGCGCGCCATGGCTGAGCGGGGCCAGAT
>CAYJMY010000146.1:0-12721 GCA_964371125.1 uncultured Mesorhizobium sp.
TCCATGGTCTGCTCGAAGAGGATGGCGCCCATCACCTTGTCGCCGGTGAAGGCGGGCGACTTGATGATGCGGGCGCGCATGGCGTGGATCAGGTCGAACATCTCGGCGTCGTTCGACCAGGCGCCCTCGCCGATGCCGTAGAGCTTCAGCGCCTTCGGCGTCGAGCCGCCCGACTGGTCGAGCGCGGCGATGAAGCCGTCCTTGTTTGCCGCCTGCGCCGCCATGGCCGCAATCCGTTCGCTCATGTCCTGCCTCCGTTTTGCTGTCGGAGGCCGCTTAGCAGAGGCCGCCGGCGAACGGAATGGCGCGGGATAAGTCGAATCGATTGAAAGATCTGCCTTGGTAAATTGGCCGCGGCGAGCCCCTCGCGGGGCCGCCGGGCGGCTGTCCGCTCAGGCCTCGAGGACCTTCACGCCGGGCAGTTCCTTGCCTTCCATCCACTCGAGGAAGGCGCCGCCGGCCGTCGAGACATAGGTGAAGTCGTCGGCGACGCCGGCCTGGTTGAGCGCGGCGACCGTGTCGCCGCCCCCGGCGACGGAGACCAGCCTGCCCTCGCGCGTGCGCCGGGCGGCGTGCTGCGCGGCGTCGACCGTGGCGCGGTCGAAGGGCTCGATCTCGAAGGCGCCGAGCGGGCCGTTCCACACCAGCGTGGCGGCGCGGTCGATCCACTCGCCGATCGTGGTCACGGTCTTTTGACCGACGTCGAGGATCATGGCGTCGGCGGGGACGCGCTCGATGGCGACGGTCTGCGACGCGGCGCCGGCCTTGAACTCCTTCGCCACGACGGCGTCGGAGGGCAGGATGATGGCGCAGCCGGCGGTCGCCGCCTCGATCATGATCTGCTGGGCGGTCTGGGCGAGGTCGTGCTCGCACAGCGACTTGCCGACATCGGTGCCGCGCGCGGCGAGGAAGGTGTTGGCCATGCCGCCGCCGATGACCAGCGCGTCGACCTTCCTGACCAGGTTCATCAGGAGGTCGAGCTTGGTCGAGATCTTGGCGCCGCCGACGATGGCGACGACCGGCTTGACCGGATTGCCGAGGCCCTTCTCCAGCGCCTCGAGCTCGGCCTGCATGGTGCGGCCGGCAAACGCCGGCAGGCGGTGGGCGAGGCCCTCGGTCGAGGCGTGGGCGCGGTGCGCCGCGGAGAAGGCGTCGTTGACGTAGAGGTCGCCGTTGGCGGCGAGCCGGTCGGCGAAGTCCGGGTCGTTCTTCTCCTCGCCCTTGTAGAAGCGCGTGTTCTCGAGGAGCGCGATGTCGCCCGGCATCATGGCGAAGACCGCACCGGCGGCCTTTTCGCCGACGCAGTCGGAGACGAAGGCGACCGGGCGGCCGAGGATGTCGGCGGTGGCGCGGGCGATCGGCTCGAGCGAGAACTCCGGCGAGGGCCCGTCCTTCGGCCGGCCGAAATGGGCGAGCAGGACGACCTTGGCGCCCTTGTCGGCGAGTTCGATGATGGTCGGCGCGACGCGCTCGATGCGGGTGGCGTCGGTGACCTTGCCGTCGGCGACGGGGACGTTGAGGTCGACGCGGACAAGCACGCGCCTGCCGTTCACGTGGCCGATGTCGTCGAGGGTCCTGAAGGCGGCCATGGTCTTGTCTCTCCGGCTGGAATCGGGCGGAAACATACAGAACCGCGACCGTCAGCGAAAGCGGCAAGGGCGCGGCCTTAGAGCGCGCGGCGGAGCTATTCCGACCGGCCCTCGGGTGCGGCGGGAGGGACCGGCGGCGCGGCGGCCTCCTTCTGTCCGCGGCGCAGGCGGAACAGGCCGCGGAGCTTGGCGGCCAGCTCGCGTCCGGTGAGGAACAGCGGCACCTGCGGGTGCTGCAGCTCCGGCTCGAGCGAGACGCCGACGGAGACGATGCGGTCCTTTTCGTCGGTGTCGCGCACGATCAGTTCGACCGGCCCCATCGCCACCCTGTCGGCATACTCGGCCAGGCCGCCGAGACGGGCGACCATGAGGTCGGCAATGGTCATGTCCTCCTCGCCGCTGCGCAACGGCGCGCCGTAGGCGACCTGCAGTTGCCGGGCGGGCTGGCTGGGGTCGATGGCGAAGGCGCCGAAGAAATCCGCGTCGTCGACCTCCACGCGCGCCGGGCTGGCGAACAGCCGGTCGAGCAGGCGCGGGTAGCGGGTCGAGATGAAGAGATACACGTAGTCACCTTCCTGCAGGCGACCCGCATACTGGTAGCGCATGGAGTGGCCGTCGCGGATGACCAGCGACGGCCGCGCCCAGCGCGGCACGCGCTCGCCGCGCGCCACCGGGCTGTCGGCGACCACCCGGTAGACCAGCAGTTCGTGGCGGGCCGTACCGGGCAGTTCCAGCTCCACCTTCTCCACGGGTCCGATGCGCTTGGGAACGACGAGGCCCATGCGCCGGGCGAGCGGATTGATCGTCCAGCCCTGCAGCAGCAGCGACACCAGCACGATGATGAAGGCGGAGTTGAAATAGACCATGCCGTCCTCGATGCCGCCGAGCAGCGGTACGATGGCGAGCAGGATGGAGACGGCGCCGCGCAGGCCGACCCACGAGATGAACGCCGTCTCGCCGCGGGCGAAATCGAAGGGGATCAGGCTGATCCAGACCGAAAGCGGCCGCGCCACGAAGGACAGGAACAGCGCGAGCAGCACGGCCGGCAGCGCGATCGCGCCGAACTGGGAAGGCGTAGCGAGCAGCCCCAGAAGCACGAACATGATGATCTGCGCCAGCCACGTGGCGCCTTCCTGGAAGTTGCGCAGCGCCGGCGCGGCCTTGATCTGCCGGTTGCCGGCGAAGATGCCGGCGACGAACACGGCGAGGAAGCCGCTGCCGCCGACGGCGCCCGTCACGGAGAAGACCAGAAGCGACAGCGCCAACACGAAGATCGGAGCGAGACCCCGCTCCATGTCCAGCCGGTTGACCAGGCCGACGATCACGGCGCCGCCGGCGATGCCGCCCAGCAGGCCGAGGCCCATCTGCTTGACGAATTCGAGCAGCAGTTCCCAGCCGATCTCGTCGATGCCGGTTCCGGCGGCGATGATCTCGACGAGTGTTATGGTGAGGAAGATGGCCATCGGATCGTTCGAGCTGGACTCCACCTCCAGCGTGGAACGCACGCGATCGCGGATGTTGATGCCGCCGACGCGCAGCAGGAAGAACACTGCCGCCGCGTCGGTCGAACCGACGATGGCACCGAGCAGCATGGCTTCCAGCCAGTCGAGCTCGAGCAGGAAATGCGCGGCGACGGCGAAGAAGCCGCTCGTCAGCACCACGCCGAAGGTCGCCAGCACGAGTGCCGGCGCGGCGGCGTGACGGAACGACTGGTAGGACGTGCTGAAACCGGAATCGAACAGGATGATCGCCAGGGCGAGCGACCCGACGAAATAGGCGACGCCGGCATTGTCGAAGGGAATGCCGAGGCCGTCGACGCCGAAAGCCAGGCCAATGCCGAGGAAGAGCAGCAGCAGCGGAGAGCCGATACGCGATGCGATCAGGCTGGAGAACGCCGCCAGCAACACGATCAGCGTGCCGACCAGCGTTACCAGATAGATCGTCTGACCCATTCCCCCGTGTCCCCTTTGCGGTTTCGTCGGTCTCCCCGTTTACCCTAGAGTGGGGTGAAGTGAAGGCGGCGACAACCCTTTCGCCGTGCTTTCGCGAGTGGTCTGGCCGTAGAGCCTGCGCCAAACCCTCCATTCCGTAGGTCCAGCCGGGTTCCGGTCGCCCATGTCGTTTTTGGCGTCGCGCGCCCGGCCGACCGCACGCTACAGGTGTCGGATGACGACCGTCGCCGAAAGACCGCACAGGGCCGCCACGCACGAGGAAGGCGCGCCGCGCCTCGTCGCCATCGCCAGCGTCATCCTGTCGATGACGCTGGTCGCCATCGGCAACGGGCTGCTCTTCGCCTACGTGCCCTTCCGCCTCGGCGCCGCCGGCCTGCCGCCGACCTGGGCCGGCATGATCCTGACCGGGCTTTCGGCGGGCGGCATCCTCGGCTGCTTCCTCACCGGCGGCATGGTCCGGCGCGTCGGCCACGCCCGCGTCTACATGACGCTTTCGGCGATGATCATCCTCTCCAACGCCGCGATCACGATCGGCACCTATCCCATGCTGTGGATCGCGTCGCGGGTGCTCTACGGCTTCGCCATCTGCGGCCTCTTCATCGTCGCCCAGAGCTGGCTGAACGACGCGGTCGGCAACGCCATACGCGGCCGCGTCATGTCGGCGTTCTACATCTGCTACATCGTCGGCCTCGGCCTCGGCTCGCTCACCATGAGCTTCGTCGACATCGACACGCCAGCGGCGCCGATCATCGCCATCGTCTTCGCCGCGCTGTCGATCATCCCGGTCGGCATGACCAGCCTGAAGCCGCCGCCGCCGCCCGAATCGGCGTCGATCGCACTTGCCCGCGCCTGGCGCATCTCGCCCGTCGGCCTGGCGGGCATGCTCGCGGTCGGCGGCCTGTCGATGATGGTCGCCGGCTTTGCCCCCATCCACGCCACGGCCAGCGGGTTCAGCCAGAGCCAGGTGTCGCTGCTGATGGTGTCGATGCAGCTGGGCACGATCCTCATCCAGCTTCCCTTCGGCTGGATCTCGGACCGGACCGACCGCCGCTACGTGCTCGTCGCCGCGTCGCTCCTGGTGATCGCGGGAGGCATCGCCGCCAGCCTGACGATCGGCGCGCCCTTCGCCGTTCTCGTGGCGATCTTCATGGTCTGGGGCGGGGCGACGGAATCGATCTACTCGATCTCCAGCGCACACGCCAACGACCGCGCCGTCAAGGCGGACCTCGTCGCGCTGTCCAGCTCGATGCTGTTCGCCTGGTCGCTGTCGGGCTTCCTCATTCCCGGGCTGGCGACGGCGCTCACCGCCGTATTCGGCACCCAGGCCTTCATGTACGTGGCGGTCGTCATCGCCGCGGCCTTCTGCGTGTTCGTTCTGTGGCGCCTGTCGCGGTCTCCCGCCGCCCATGCGGAGGGAAGCTTCGCCCCGATGTCGGCGCAGGCGCCGCTGCCGGCCGATCTCGGCTTTGCGCCCGACGCCGACGAAGGCCGCTGACCGCGCCCGGCCCCGACCGGTCTTGAAACTGTAACTCGACTCTGCCTATCTATTGGATGTCGCCTGCGTTGCGGCGACTTCGTTGTTCTTGTTTGAAAGGAAAGACACTGAGAACAGCACTTCGGAAGAAGGCCGAGATCGTGCCTTCGCCGGCCGGGATGAACGACATCGTGTCCCGCGCCATCAGAACAGTCCTTGCCAGTCTGGAAGACTCCAAGGCCGAAAACATCGTCTCCATCGACATTCAGGGCAAGTCCAGCCTCGGCGACTACATGGTCGTCGCGTCGGGCCGATCGCACCGCCATGTCGCCGCCGTCGCCGAGCACCTGCTGAAGGCGCTCAAGGACGCCGGGCTCGGCAATGCGCGCGTCGAAGGCCTGTCGGGCGCCGACTGGGTCCTGATCGATACGGGCGACGTAATCGTCCACATCTTCCGGCCGGAAGTCCGCGAATTCTACAATCTCGAGAAGATGTGGCAGGCGCCCGATCTCGATGAAGAGACGCTGCACTAGACAGTTTCCATCCGACCGGGAAACGGTCTAGACCCCGGACCAGGCGCCCGAGGGCAGGACATGCGAATAGCGGTACACGCCGTGGGCCGGATGAAGGCCGGCCCCGAGAAGGCACTGGCGGGCCGGTTTGTGGGGCGGTTCGCCCGCAGCGGCCCTGCGCTCGGCCTCGAATTCGGCGGCGTGACCGAGACCACGGAAAGCCGCGCCCGCGACGCGGAGGCGCGCAAGCGCGAGGAAGGCCAGCGGCTGCGAGCCCTCGCCGCGGAAGGCGCCGAGATCATCCTCCTCGACGAACGCGGACGGAACCTGTCCTCGCAGGCCTTTGCCGACAGGATCGCGGCACTCCGCGACAGCGGCAAGCGCTCGCTGGTCATCGCCATCGGCGGCGCCGACGGCCACGACGCCGCGCTCCACGAGATCGCCGGCCTCGCCATCTCCTTCGGCGCGGCGACCTGGCCGCACCAGATGGTGCGCATCATGCTCGCCGAACAGCTTTATCGGGCAGCCACCATCCTCGGCGGGCATCCCTACCACCGCGCCTGAGCGCGGGGCCTGCCGCCGCGCGCGAATACGGGTCCTTCGCTCCGGCGATAGGGTCCCATTGCGCGCGAGCCCCGCATGGTTGATGGTTCATTAACGAACCTCTCACTAAGGTCGGGCCTCACAGCGGTATTGGCGCGATGGTTGCGATGTTCACCCGGTCCGGCGCGACGGCGCGGCTCCTCGCCGCCGTCTTCGCCGTGGGCATGACCGCCTCCTCGCCGATGGCGAACGAGGAACCGTCCGCCTCGGCCCTCATCAAGCAGCACGCCGACAGCCTGTCCGAATACGAAAGGTTGGCGCGCGATTCGACCGTTTCGCGGGAGCGCCTCGACCAGCTCGCGGCGGAAGTCGCGGCGATCCGCAAGGATCACGCGAACATCACCGCGGCGCTGATCCAGGCGGCAAAGACCGAGAAGAAGCTTGCGCATGACGTCGCCGACATCACCGACCGGCTCGAAGGGCTGAAGGCCCAGGGAGAGGATCTCAGGCTGTCGCTGCTCGAGCGTCGGGACGTCCTGGCGGAAGTGCTGGGCGCGCTGCAGCGCATGGGGCTCAATCCGCCGCCGGCGCTGCTCGTCAAACCGCAGGACGCGCTGTCGTCCGTGCGCAGCGCGATCCTGCTCGGCGCCGTCGTGCCCGAACTGCGCGCCGAGACGGACCTGCTCGTCGCCGACCTCGCGGAACGCAAGCGCGTGCTGGCGGCGATCGAGGGCGAACGCGACAGCCTGACCGCGACGATCGCCCGGCAGAGGGCCGAGAAGCAGAGGCTCGATCTCCTGCTCGCCGAGAAGGAGGCGCTGCGCCGGCAATCGGAAGCGGCACTGACGGAGGAAAGGCAGCGTTCGGAGGAACTCGCCGCAAAGGCGCGAAACCTCAAGGACCTGATCGGCGCCCTGGAGAAGCAGGCGGCGGCGGCCGTCACGGCGGAGGAGCGCGCGCGGCGGGAGGAGGAGGCGCGCCAGCAGCGCAAGGAAGCACGCGCGGCGATGGCCATTCCCGACGGCTACCGCCTCATCGAGGCCATGCCTTTCTCGCAGATGACGGGCCAGCTGCCGCTTCCCGTCGCGGGCCGATTCACGCGCAAATACGGCGGCGAGGACGGTAACGGCGGCGTGATGCTCGGCGACACGCTTGCGACACAATCGGGGGCAATTGTCACGGCGCCCGCAGACGGCAGTGTGCTCTATGCAGGGCCCTTCCGATCCTACGGGCAACTCTTGATACTCGACGCGGGCGACGGCTATCATGTCGTCCTGGCGGGGTTGAGCCGAATCAGCGTGACGCTGGGCCAGTCGGTGCTGGCCGGCGAGCCGGTGGCGACCATGGGAGAAGCCCGGGTGGCGAGCGCTGCGGCTTTCGAGACTGGAAATGCCGGACCGGAACTCTACGTCGAGTTCCGCAAGGATGGAAAACCCGTCGATCCGTCGCCCTGGTGGTCGGAGCGCATGTCTGGAAGGACAGGAAATGATTCGTAAGGTGTCGCTTCTCTTCGCGGGCGCGTTGATGGGCGCTTCCGCCATGAGCCTGGTCTATGGCGCGCCGGGGTCGACGGCGAACGCCGCCGGCTCGGAGACCTACCGCCAGCTGGCGATCTTCGGCGACATCTTCGAGCGCGTGCGCGGCCAGTACGTCACCCCGCCGGACGAGAAGGCGCTGGTGGAGAGCGCCATCAACGGCATGCTGACCTCGCTCGATCCGCATTCGTCGTACCTCAATCCCGATGCCGCCAAGGACATGCGCGTCCAGACCAAGGGCGAGTTCGGCGGCCTCGGTATCGAGGTGACGATGGAGAACGAGCTGGTCAAGGTGATCACGCCGATCGACGATACGCCCGCGGCCAAAGCCGGCGTGCTGGCCGGCGACTACATTTCCGCGATCGACGGCGAGGAGGTCCGCGGCCTGACGCTGACCGACGCGGTCGAGAAGATGCGCGGCCTGGTCAACACGCCGATCAAGCTCACCATCCTGCGCGAAGGCGCGGACAAGCCGATCGAGATCACGATCGTGCGCGACATCATCAAGGTCAAGGCGGTCAAGTTCCGCGTCGAGAACGACGTCGGCTACATGAAGATCACCTCCTTCACCGAGAAGACCTACGACGACCTGCAGAAGGCCATCGAGCAGATCAAGACGCAGGTTCCGGGCGACAAGCTGAAGGGCTACGTGCTCGACCTCAGGCTCAACCCCGGCGGCCTGCTCGACCAGGCGGTCAGCGTCTCCGACACGTTCCTCGACCGCGGCGAGATCGTCTCGACGCGCGGCCGCGAGGCGCGCGACATTTCCCGCTTCGACGCGCGGCCGGGCGACATGATCGACGGCAAGCCGCTGATCGTGCTGGTCAACGGCGGCTCGGCCAGCGCCTCCGAGATCGTCGCCGGCGCGCTCCAGGACCACCGCCGCGCCACCGTGCTCGGCTCGCAGTCCTTCGGCAAGGGATCGGTGCAGACGATCATCCCGCTCGCCGAGAACGGCGCGCTCAGGCTGACGACGGCGCTCTATTACACGCCCGCCGGCAAGTCGATCCAGGGCAAGGGCATCACGCCCGACATCAAGGTCGACCAGCCGCTGCCGGAAGAGCTGCAGGGCCGCGACGTCAGCCGCGGCGAGTCGGACCTGAAGGGCCACATCAAGGGCGCCGAGGAAAGCGACCAGGGCTCCGGTTCGGCCGCCTACGTGCCGCCGGACCCGAAGGACGACGTGCAGCTCTCCTACGCGCTCGACCTCCTGCGCGGCGTCAAGACGGACGCGGCCTTCCCGCCGAACCCGGACCAGGCCGTGCTCGACCAGTAAGCCGCCGCGGCCGTCCGCGGCCGCGCGCGAACGGTGTTGCGTCGCTGCCGGAATCGCTACGATTCCGGCAGTGTTGATTCCCGGCCTCGGCCGGCCGTCGGGGACCGCAGCTTGTCGACATCGCAGACGCACCTCAAGGACATCGACCGCCCGCTCGGCCAGTCGCGCCCGCGGTCCGGATGGCGCTGGCAGCGGCCGTCGCTGGGCGGCGGCGTCGCCTGGCTGGCAGCGGCCGTGGTGATGTTCGGGGCATCCGGCTTGATCGCGTTCCGCGAGCGGCCCTACCGCACGCCGGTCACCGTGGCGCTGCAGCCGGACGCGCGCGTCTCCGCGGAGCCGGCCGCACCCGCCGTCGCCGAGAAGCCGACGCCGTCGGTCGAGCGACCGCTCGGAGCGAACGGACCGTCGATCACCCGCGTCGATCCGGACGCCGCGCGTTCGGGCGGCAATGTCGTGGTGATCCGCGACCCGTCGGCGCTCGGCCAGAACCTGCGCATCGCCCACCTGCCCGACAAGGCCCTGATCGAGCCGTCGGAGGGCGGGCCGCTGCCGATCCGCGCCGCCGACGGCAGGCGTCCCTTCGACGTCTATGCACGGCCGTGGTCGGGGGCGCGCGGCGCGCGCATCGCCATCGTCGTCGGCGGGCTCGGCGTCTCGCAGACCGGCACCCAGCGGGCGATCGAGAAGCTGCCGCCGGAGGTGACGCTGGGCTTCGCCTCGCAGGGCAACAGCCTCAGCCGCTGGATGCAGGCGGCGCGGCAGAAGGGTCACGAGCTGGTCATGCAGGTGCCGCTCGAGCCGTTCGACTATCCGAACGTCGACCCGGGCCGCAACACGCTGACCATCGACGGCGGCGCCGAGGCGAATTTGCAGAACCTGCGCTGGGCGCTGTCGCGCATGACCAACTACACCGGCGTCATGAACTACATGGGCGCGCGCTTCACCGCCGACGCCGCCGCCATGGGCCCGGTGATGGACGAGCTCGGCAAGCGCGGCCTGCTCTACCTCGACGACGGATCGTCGGCGCGCAGCACGGCTCCGGAACTGGCGCTGAAATCGGCGGTGCCGCTGGCGGCGGCGGACGGCGCCATCGACGCGGTGCGCGACCGCGGCGAGATCCTGAAGAAGCTCGACGAGATGGAGCGCATCGCCCGCGCCAAGGGCTTTGCGCTGGCGACCGGCTCGGCCTTCGACGTGACGGTCGACGCCGTGTCGTCCTGGGTCGAGGAGGCGAAGAAGCGCGGCATCGAGATCGTCCCGGTTTCGGCCGTTGCCAACGATCCCGAGCGCAGCTAAGCCGGGGCCATGGCCAAGGCGAAACAGATCGATCCGGAATCCCTCCCCTACCGCCCCTGCGTCGGCGTCATGGTGCTGAACAGCGACGGCCTGGTGTGGGCCGGGCGGCGCATCGCCGAGGACGACAGCGAGATGGCCGGCGCCGTCAACCTCTGGCAGATGCCGCAGGGCGGCATCGACAAGGGCGAAGAGCCGCTGCCGGCGGCGCGCCGCGAACTCTACGAGGAGACCGGCATGCGCTCGGTGACGCTGCTCGCCGAGGCGCCGCGCTGGATCAACTACGATCTGCCGCGCGAGGTGCTCGGCATCGCGCTGAAGGGCAAATTCCGCGGCCAGACGCAGAAATGGTTCGCCTTCCGCTTCGAGGGCGACGAGAGCGAGATCGCCATCAACCCGCCGCCCGGCGGCCATGCGCCGGAATTCGACGCCTGGGCGTGGAAGCCGATGGCGGAACTGCCCGAGCTGATCGTGCCGTTCAAGCGCAAGGTCTACGAGGACGTCGTCGCGGCGTTCCGGCATCTGGCGGGATAGGCCGCCGCGACATCTCCTCCGCGCCGCCACTCAGCCGCCTTGCTCGCGCCCGTATCTGCTGCGATCATCAGGGCGGGTTGCAGGAACACTTGCGGGGGCAGGTATCATGCTGCGCATTCTGCTTGCCGTCGTCTTCACGGCTTTCATCTCGTCCGCCGCGCTGGCCGAGCGTCGCGTGGCGCTTGTCCTCGGCGCCGATCGCTACGCGACGTTGCGGCCGCTCGCCAACGCCGTCAACGACGCCCGCGCCGTCGAAGACGCGCTGGCGGCGCTCGGCTTCGAGGTTTTCTTCGAGTCCAACCGCAACCTGGTGCGGATGCGCGGCGCCCTTTCGGATTTTCGCGATGAGGCGGCCGGCGCCGACGTGGCGCTGATTTTTTTCGCCGGCCATGGCGTCGAGATCGGCGGCGAGAACCGGCTGCTGCCGACGGATGCCGATCCGTCCTCGCTGGAGCGGCTGAAGGACACAAGCCTGCCGCTGGAAGAACTGCGCGAGACGGTCGAGGCGGCGGCCGATGTCGGCCTGATCGTAATCGATGCCTGCCGCAACGACCCATTCGGCCTGGCGTCGCCGGACGCCGGGCGCGGCGCGACAGCGCTGGCCCCCGAGGTGATGGCCGAAGCGAAGCCGGGCCTGGGCCGCGTCGGCCGGTCGGAGAACGTGCTGTTCGCCTTTTCGGCGGCACCCGGCCAGACGGCGGCGGACGGGAACGGCAGGAACTCGCCGTTCACGGCGGCGCTGACGAAATACCTGCCCACGGACGGGCTCGAAATCCGCTCGGTGCTGACGCTCGTGCAGCAGGAGGTCTACGACCTGTCCGGCGGGACACAGCTTCCCTATGTGGAAAGCGGCCTGCCGGCGCTGTTCTTCGCCGCCGCTCAGGGCGACCTGCCCGAACGCGAGCGGCTGCTGCTCGCCATGGCCGACGTGACGCCTGCCCTGCGCGATGAAGTGGAGCGGGTCGCGGCTGATCACCAAATGCCGCTGGCGCCGCTCTACGGCGCGCTGGTCGGAAACCGGCTGGGCGACCTGCCGGCGGAGGAGCGCGGCGCGAAGCTCGCCGAGGCGGCGCGTTCGTTCGTCGAGACCCGGGAGAAGCTGCGCACCTTCGCCTCGTCGGACGAGGCTGTCACGCGGCTCAGGGCCGAGGCGGAGCAGGCCCTGTCCCTCGGCGCCTTCTCGGAGGCGACGGCGCGTCTCGACGAGGCGATCGCGGTGGACGGCCAGGCGGCCGAGGCTGTCGGCGCCGTCTTCGTCGAGCGCACCGTGTCGAAGGCCGGCTCGCTGGCCGCCAGGGCCGGCGTGGAGCGCGCCGGGCTCCGGCACGCGGCCGCCATCGCGTCCCTCGAAGAGGCTGCGGCGCAGCATGTCGCTGTCGCGGCGCTCGACATTCCCGACGCGGCGCGGCGCGCCCGCGTCTGGGTCCTGGCCGACATCGGCGACCTCCATGTGCTGACCGGCGACACCGCGCGGGCGCTCGACGCCTACCGGCGCATGCAGGACGCGGCGGAACTGCGGATGGCCCGCGCGCCGCAGGAGCCGGACGCCGAGCGAGACCTCTCGGTCAGCCACTCCAAGATCGGCGATGTGCGCTTGGCGCAGGGAGATCTGGGGGGCGCGCTCGACGCCTATCGGGCCAGCCTTGCCATCCGCGAATCCCTCGTGGCGCGCGACCCCGGCAACGCGGCGTGGCAACGAATCCTCTCGGCCAGCCACGGCAAGATCGGCGACGTGCGCACGTCGCAAGGGGACCTGACGGGGGCGCTCAACGCCTATCAGGCCGGCCTCGCCATCACCCAATCCCTCACGGCGCGCGACCCCGGCAATACCGATTGGCAGCGCGACCTCTCGATAAGCCACTCCAGGATCGGCGACGTGCGCGCGGCGCAGGGGGACCTGGCGGGCGCATTCGACGCCTATCAGGTCGCGCTCGCCATCAGTCAATCCCTCATGGCGCGCGACCCCGGCAACACCTTGTGGCAGCGCGACCTCTCGATCAACCACTCTAGGGT
>CAYJMY010000147.1:0-12678 GCA_964371125.1 uncultured Mesorhizobium sp.
GGTGCGCCTTCTGGGGCGAGGCGAAGTCGCGGCCGACCTACCAGGCGCTGTGCGGGGCCCGCGACGAGGCCTACCAGCAGGTCTTCGTCGAGCTCTGCGCTGCCCTGAAGCACGAGGGCGACTACGCGTTTGAGCCGAAGGCGCTGGCGCTGGCGCTGAGCGCGACGCTCGAAGGGCTGTGGCTGCGGCTGACGATGGGCACGGAGAACGTGACACGCGAGACCTCCTTCCAGGCGGCGGCGGAGATGCTGGCCTCCATCTTTCCGCGGCACTACGGCCGCGACGCCTCGGGGGTCCACCGGAAGCCACTTACCAGGACATGAAACGATAGAGAGGACGGAACGATGACGGCATTGACGGCAGGACGAACCATCACCCTCGTACTCGGAGCGGCGCTCGCGGCGACGGTCGCCATCCCGGCGTTCGCCGAGGACAAGGAACTCACGATCTTCGACTGGTCGGGCTACGAGGATCCGGCCTTCCATCCGAAATATGTCGCCAAGCACGGCGATTCGCCGACCTTCACCTTCTTCGGCGACGAGGACGAGGCGTTCGAGAAGCTGCGCTCGGGATTCAAGACCGACCTCGCTCATCCGTGCTCGCAGAGCGTGGTGAAGTGGCGCGACGCCGGGCTTCTCGAGCCGCTCGACACCTCGAAGATCGCCGGCTGGAACGACCTCAATCCCGGTATCATGGCGATGAAGGACCTCGCCACCACTCCCGACGGAACCGTCTGGTTCATGCCCTGGGACTGGGGCAACACCGCGCTCACCTTCAACACCGAGAAGGTCGACGAGAAGGACGTCGCATCGCTGAAGGCCTTCGCCGATCCGAAGTTCAAGGATCGCGTGTCGATCGGCGACAATGTCGACGACGCCTATGCACTGGCGGCGCTGGCGATCGGCCTCAAGGACTGGACGCAGATGACGGAGGAGCAGTTCAAGCAGGCCTCCGACTTCCTGCGCGAGGTGCACAAGAACGTGCGCATCTACTGGGCCGACAACACCGAGATCGTCCAGGCGATGGGCGGCGGCGAGGTCGACCTGGCGTGGACATGGAACGATGCCGGCACCCAGCTCGCCAACGAGGGAAAGCCGTTCAAGATCAAGCGCGACACTGAGGAGGGCCTGTCGACTTGGGTGTGCGGCTACGCGCGCGTGAAGGGCGCCGAAGGCAATGTCGACAAGCTCTACGATTTCCTCTCGGCGGTGAACGACGATCCCGAGGTGGCGAAGTACCTCGTCAACGACTGGGGCTACGGTCACGCCAACGCCAAGGCGATGGCTGCCGTCGATCCCGCCGTGCTCGCGGAGAAGGGCTATGCGGACGTACAGAAGTTCGTCGACAAGACGCTCTTCCAGTCGCCGCTGCCGGCCGACATGAAGTTGAAGATGATCGCCGAGTTCGAGAAGATCAAGGCCGGCTACTGAGGAGGTCTGCAGGTGTCCGGGTCGATTTACGAATGGGGCGCGATCGCCGAGAGCGAGCCGCTCCCCGGCTTCTTTGGCCGGGTCCTGCACTCGGACACCATGACCTTCGCCCTGTGGCGGATCAAGGCGGGCTCCGTCCTGCCCGAGCACAGCCATGTGCACGAACAGGTGGTGCACATGATCGAGGGCGATTTCGAGATCGTCATCGACGGTGAAGCGCGGCGCCTCAGCCCCGGAATGGTGGCGGTCATTCCGTCCAATGCCCGCCATTCCGCCCGGGCGCTGAGCGACTGCCGCATCCTCGACGCCTTCCAGCCGGTGCGCGAGGACTACCGCGACGGGCTCAACGCCGCCGTCATCGGCGGCGGCCGCAGCTGAACGCGGAACCAGGCCGCATTCGTCCAGGAAAGACCCCATGAAAGCAGACGGTTGTGTCGACGTCGCGGTCGTCGGCGCGGGCTTCACCGGCCTCGCCGCAGCGCATGAACTCGTTGCCGCAGGGATCGACATCGTCGTGCTCGAGGCGCGCGACCGCGCCGGCGGCCGCGTCGAATCGCGGGTGAACGGGCTCGGCGAGCGCATCGACACCGGCGGCCAGTATCTGTGCGACGACATGGTCGAGGTGACGGCGCTGGCGCGCCGCTTCGGCAAGAGCTTCCTCGAGACGCCCGTCGAGGGCGAACTCGTCGTCGTCCCGCCGGACCCTGACACCGATCCGAGCGATCTCTTCGGCATGCCGATCCGGCGGCGCATGAAGGCGCTCGATCCCGCCGATCCGGCGATCGCCGGCCTCACCGTGGCCGAATGGCTCGCCCGGCAGCCGGAGCCGGAGGCGGTGCGCGCGGCATTCCGCTCGAGCATGGAGGGCCTGTGGTGCCTGCCCATCGAGGAGGTGCCGCTCTGGTATCTCGTCTCCAACGACCGGCGCATCGACAACCGCCAGTGGGAGCTGCAGCATTTCCTCGGCGAGACGCTGCATTCGCTGGCCGAAGACCTCGCCGCCGGCCGCGGCGGCCGCGTCCGGCTGTCGACGCCGGTGTCGCGGATCGCGCGCGGCGCGGAGGGCGTCGTGCTCTCGACGACCGCCGGAGACATCCGCGCCCGCGAGGCGCTGGTCGCTGTGCCGCCGGCCACCGCGGCGCGCATCGCCTTCGCTCCGGCGCTGCCGCCGCGCCTTTCCGCCGCGCTCGGCGCCTGGCGCAGCGGTGCGGTTCTCAAGATCCTGATCCGCTACGCCACGCCCTTCTGGCGCGAGCGCGGCCAGAGCGGCATGGTGACCTGGCGCGGCATGCCCGGCCTCTATGCCTGCGACGCGAGCCGGGACGGCGAACACCCGACGCTGGTCGTCTTTTCCGGCGGCGCCCTGGCGCGGGTCTGGCACGGCTTGCCGGCTGAAGAACTGCGCCGCGTCGTCACAAGCCACCTCGTCGAGGCGCTGGGGGCGGAGGCCACCGGCCAGCTCGACTTCGCCTGCCGCGACTGGACCGGCGACGAATGGTCCGGCGGCGCCTATTCGGACCTGATCGTCGACATGGGCGCCGTCGATGCCGAGGAAGTCATCCGCGCCGGCGCCGCGCCGGTCCACTTCGCGTCGTCGGAACTGTCGCCGTCCTTTCCGGGTTATGTCGAAGGCGCGATCGCGGCGGGAAGGCTGGCTGCCCGCCGCGTGCTCGGGGCACTCGGCAAGACATCCGCAGCCTGACCCACGCGCATACACTCACACCTTGTCTGATGTCCAAATCCGGACTATGTTCCGATCTGGAGGTAGACATGCGAGCAACCAGGGCCAGATTCGAAGAGGAGATCGAGCGGGGACCTGACCGGCTCGACCCGTCGCGTTTCGCCGCGGCGAACCGTCGGCGGCTGAGCGCGCCCGCCCTGCGCACCTTCCTCGCCATCGCCGACCTGTGGAAGCTCAGCGAGGAGGAGCGCCGGCTCGTGCTCGGCTATCCGTCGCGCTCTACCTACCACAACTGGGCGAAGCTTGCGCGGGAGCATGGCGAGTTCACCCTCGACGTCGACACGCTGACGCGCCTGTCCGCGGTGCTCGGCATCCATCAGGCGCTGGGCATCCTGTTCGAGGGCGAAGCCGAGGGAATCGCCTGGCTGCGCGGCCCGAACGCAGCGCTGGTGTTCGGCGGCCAGCCGCCGCTCCGTCTGGTCACCAGCGGTACGCTGGACAATCTGCTCACGGTCAGGCGTTTCCTCGACGCGCTGCGCGGCGGCGCTGCGATCGAGCCGAACGCGGCGGATCTGGATTTCGTGCCTTACGACGCCAGGGACATCGTCATCACGTGAGCGAGGCGCTGGCATCGGCGCCGCCGCGCATGCTGCGGCTGGTTCCGTCGCGCTATCCCCCGGTCGGTCTGTTCGACACGGTGGCGACGGCGGCCGATCTCGCCGCGGTCATGGAACTCGCCGGCTGGACCAACGACCGCCTGGTCGCCGAGCGCATCGAGCGGCTGCCGCGGGCGGAGTGGGTCTACGGGCGGCCAAACGCCAGCGTGGTCATGGCCGCCTTCCTGCACGTCGCCCCGGCGGGCATGCGCTTCAACGGCGCGGAACTCGGGGCGTGGTATGCCGGCGCCGACCTCGCCATCTGCGCGGCCGAGGTGGGCCATCATCTGCGCCGTGAGGCGGTGTCGCGCGCCCTGCCGGGCCTCACGCGCACCTACAGGGCTTACGCCGCGCGGCTGGAGGGCGATTTCGTCGACATTCGCAATGCCCGCAGCAGCCGGCCCGAGCTCTACGCCCCCGACAACTATGTCGCGTCGCAGGCTTTCGGCGAGGCGGTGCGGTCGTCGGGTCGGGCGGGCATTCTCTACGGCAGCGCGCGGCTGCGCGGCGGCGTCAATGCCGCAGCCTACCGGCCGAGTCTGGTGCTCGACGTGGTCCAAGCGGAGCACTACCGGGTCGAGGTGGAGGCGGAGGGGCGACGCATCGCCGTGGCGAAACTCGGCTGACCGGCCGTTCTCCTCAATCCGCCAGCGCCACCAGCGCGTCGGGATCGTAGGCGACCCGTATCGGCGCGCCGACCGGTATGTCGTCGGCGCCGTAATTGTTGGTCTCCGACACCGACAGCGGCTTCTCGAAGCCGGGCGCCTGGACGATCAGGTGGGTGATCTCGCCGAAATAGTGGCGGTCGACCACGGTGCCGGCGATCTGGTTCGGCGCCGTCGCGTCGTCCCAGAGCACGCGCAGCCGTTCCGGCCGGATGCCCAGCGTCGCGCCGGCGCCGTTGCGCGTGTAGAGCGGCGGCTTTTCTGTCGTCACCTTGCCGAAACCCGGCGCCTGGACGGTGATCGAGGCGTCGTTTTCGGCGAGCACCTCCGCCTTGACGAAATTCATGCCGCCGAGGAAGTCGGCGACCTGGCGGTTCACCGGTTTCTGGTAGACCTCCTTCGGCGACGCCACCTGGGCGATGCGCCCGCCGAACATCACGGCGATTCGGTCGGACATGCCGAGCGCCTCGTACTGGTCGTGGGTGACCAGCACGAAGGTGATGCCGACCGCCTGCTGCAGGCGGCGCAGTTCGACCTGCATCTGCTCGCGCAGCTTCTTGTCCAGCGCCGAGAGCGGTTCGTCGAGGAGCAGCACCTTCGGCCGCATGACCAGCGCCCTGGCGAGCGCGACGCGCTGGCGCTGGCCGCCGGAAAGCTCGGTTGCGCCGCGCTTGCCGAGCCCGGTCAGCGACACCTGCTGCAGGGCCTCGTCGACGCGCCGGCGCTCCTCGGTCGGGTCGAGGCGCAGCCGCTTCAGGCCGTAGCCGACGTTCTGCTCGACATTGAGGTGCGGGAAGATCGCGTAGCTCTGGAACACCATGTTGGTCGGCCGCCGGTTGGCCGGTATCCCGTCCATCGGCTGGCCGTCGATGGCGATCGTGCCCGCGGTCGGCGTGTCGAAGCCGGCGATCATCCTGAGCAGCGTGGTCTTGCCGCAGCCCGACGGGCCGAGCAGCGAGAAGAACTCGCCCTCGCGGATCGACAGCGTCGCGTCGTCGAGCGCCTTGAACGGCCCGTAGCTGCGCGTGACGTGGCTGATCTCGATCATCGTCTTGTCAGGCATGGGCGGCTCCCGCATCCCTGACCCGGCGCTCGGCGCGTCGGCGCAGGATCTCGGCGAAGGTGAGGAGCACGAACGAGCCGACCAGCAGCAGCGTGCCGAGCGCCAGCACGCCCGGCAGCTTTGCGGCGAAGCGCAACTGGCCCCAGATGTAGACGGGAAGGGTGACGTCCGTGCCCGTCAGGAAGAAGGCCATGATGAACTCGTCGAGCGAAATGGTGAAGGAGACCAGCAGGCTGGAGATGATCGCCGGCGCCACCATCGGCAGGGTGACCCGCCGGAACGTGCCGAAGGCCGTCTCGCCGAGGTCGGCGGAGGCTTCCTCGAGGCTGCGGTCGAAACCCTCGAAGCCCGAGGTCAGCACCGCCACCGAATAGGGCACGCAGACGAGCACGTGGCCGAGCACCACGGTGAACAGCGACAGCGACAGGCCCATCTGCAACAGCACGATCAGCAGCGACACGGCGACGATGATCTCCGGCAGCACCAGCGGCGCCATGATCAGTCCGTTGATCGGGCGCTGCAGGGGGAAGCGGTAGCGCGTCAGCGCCCGCGCCGCGCAGATGCCGAGCACGGTCGAGAGGATCGCCGCCGAAAGCCCGACGACGAGGCTGTTCCAGGCCGCGTCGAGCATGGCCGGCGTCTTGCCGAGGTCGGCGTACCATTTCAGCGTGACCCCCTCGAGCGGCAGCTTCGGCGCCGGCGAGGTGTTGAGCGAGAACACCGGCAGGAGCAGCACGGGAACGTAGAGGAAGGCGAGATAGAGATAGGCGTAGCCGGTCAGCCATGAGGGCAGGAAGCCGCGCAGGGTCTTCATCGCGCCATCCTCGCCGCGCCGCGGATCAGGAACACCGTGGCCGCGGCCATCGCCGTGACGATCGCCATGGTGGTGACGGAGAGCGCGGCGCCGAGCGGCCAGTTGGCCGCCTTGCCGAACTGCGCCTGGATGGCGGTGGCGATCATGACGCCGTCCTTGCCGCCGACGAGCCGCGGCGTCACGTAGTCGCCGACCGTCGGGATCATGACGATCAGGATCGCCGAGACGACGCCGGGGATCGACAGCGGCAGGGTGACGCGGACGAAGCGGCGGATCGGCCCGTCGCCGAGGTCGGTTGCCGCCTCGAGCAGCGTGCGGTCGACCTTCTCCAGCGAGACGAAGATCGGCAGGATGGCAAACGCCGCCCAGGCGTGGGTCAGCGTGATCACCACCGCGCTCGAATTGTAGAGCAGCGCCGTCGACGGCTCGTCGATGATGCCGAGCGCGAGAAGGCCGGAATTCAGGACGCCGTTGTAGCCGAGGATCACCTTCCACGACATGACGCGCAGCAGGTAGCTGGTCCAGAACGGGATGGTGATGAGGAACAGCCACAGGCTCTTGTGGCGGCCGCCGTGGAAGGAAATGAAGTAGGCGATCGGATAGGCGAGCACGACGGTGGTGATGCTGACCACCAGCGAGATCCACAGCGAGCGCATCAACAGGTCGCGGTAGATCGGCTCGGTCAGCGCGATCCGGTAGTTCTCCAGCGTGAAGGTACGGTCGATGGTCAGGTAGTCCTGCGTCCAGAAGGAGTGTGCGACGACCACCAGGATCGGCACCGCGAGCAGGACGAGGGCATAGGCGAGAGTGGGACTGACGAGGGCGAGGCCCTGGGCTTGTTCGGACCGCAGAAGGGGTTTGCGTTCGATGCGCCGCGGGGGAATTGCCCGCGACCCTTCCGCGGTCGCCGTCATCGCAGCGCTCCGGGAGCCGGTCTGGTTGCAGGCGTGTAGCGTTCCGCCATGGCGCGTCCCATTGACCGCCGGTCCGTCGCGTTCCCTGGCGACGCCGATCGTTGCCATCATGCCGATTGGCTTGATGAAATCAAGCGCAATTTCCCGAGATTCTGATTGAACGGACATTCAAAATCATGCAAATATCTCCCAAGTTCTCAAGGCTTGGGCGGGATCGCCTCCCGTTCGGCGATTCCACGGAAGGAGTGCGCGATGGCTGCCCTCAAGGATTTCGACGCTGCGATGCCCGCCGACGAGCGCGCGGCGGCCCAGGCCGCGGTCGACGCGGCGAAGCGGCATCTTGTGCAGCCGTGGCCCTATGCCGGATCGATCGGCACCGAGGCGCGGTCCTTCATCGGCGAGGGCGAGGGCATCTACATCACCGACGGCGAGGGCCGCCGGCTGATCGACGGTCCCGCCGGCATGTGGTGCGTCAATGTCGGGCACCGGCGCAAGGAACTCGCCGAAATCATGTACCGGCAGGCGATGGAGCTTTCCTACAACACGCCGTGGTACACGATGAACGCGGCGTCGGCCGTGCTCGCCGAGCGCATCGCCGGCCACGCGCCGGGCGACCTCAGCCACACCTTCTTCACCACCGGCGGTTCGTCGGCGGTGGAGACGGCGCTGCGCTTCATGCAGTTCTACAACAACGTGCGCGGCCGCCAGGAGAAGAAGCTGATCGTCTCGCGCGGCGGCTCCTACCACGGCTCGACCTATCTTTCCGCCTCGCTCAACGGCCGCCCGCGCGACCGCGACTGGATGGACGGCGCCGACGACCTCGTCGTCAAGCTTTCCTCGCCCAATCCGTTCCGCCGGCCCGAGGGGCTCTTCGTCGAGGCCTTCGCCGACCGCCTGGTAGAGGAGTTCCGCGAGACGGTGGCGCGGATCGGCGCCGGGCGCATCGGCGCCTTCGTCGCCGAGCCCATCCAGGCGTCCGGCGGCGTCGTCGTGCCGCCCGAGGGCTATCTCAGGCGCGTCCGCGAAATCTGCCGGGAGAACGAGATCCTCTACGTCTCCGACGAGGTCGTCACAGGGTTCGGCCGCATCGGCGAGGTCTTCGCCTCGGGCGAGGTGTTCGGGCTCGATCCCGACATCATCACCTTCGCCAAGGGCGTCACGTCCGGCTACTTCCCGCTCGGCGGCATGATCGTGTCGGCGCGCCTGTTCGAGGAACTGCGCCGCTCCAACCATCCCGACGCGATGTTCGGCCACGGCCTGACCTATTCCAGCCACCCGGTCGGCTGCGCCGTGGCGCTGGCCAATCTCGACCTCCTGGAAGGCGGCGTGCTGGAGCATACGCGCGCGGTCGCGCCCTATTTCCAGGCGCAGCTGAAGACGCTCGAGGAACTGCCGCTGGTCGGCGAGGTGCGCGGCGCCGGGCTGATGGCCTGCGTCGAATGCGTCGCCGACCGCGAGAGCAAGGACCCGCTGCAGCTCGACAAGGACGTCGGCAAACGCATCGACGCGCATTGCCACGAACTCGGCCTGCTGGTGCGGCCGCTGATCAACATGTGCGTGATGAGCCCGCCGCTGGTCATCACCCGCGAGCAGATCGACGACATGGTCGGCATCCTTCGCGAAGGCATCTCGCGCACCATGGACGATCTGCGCCGCGAAGGCGTGTGGAACGGCTGAGGCGTCAGCCTGTCGCCGGGCCGAGCCGGAATTCGGACGTCACTTCCAGCGTCCGGTCGTCGCGCGGCGCCATGCCGGGCGGCGGCACGTATGCGTCGAGCGCGCGGTCGCGGGCGCGGATGAGTTCGACGATCGCGTCCTCGTAGGCGAGGAAGACCGCCGTCAGCCAGCGGTTGACTAGGTAGGACGGTCGCGGCATCTCGACGTCGAAACGGGGCAGCAGCGCGACAGTCCCTTCGGCGTCGAGCCAGTCGTCGCCGACCACCCACTGGTTCACCGTGAACAGGCGCAGGATTTTTCCGTGCGCGTCGACGCCGACCGCCGCGAGGTGGTGGATCGGGCCACCGGCGCCGTGCGGCCGCACGAAGCAGTGGAAATGCCCGTGCTCACCGGCCGGCGCGGATGGATCGGTCGCCGCCGGATCGGCGGCGTGGCAGTGGTAGAACCACTGCGCCCCGCTCTGCGGGTCGAAGACGTCGCCGGGCGGATAGTGCTCCCAGGTGCGGATGTCGGGCGCATCGCGCAGCGTCTCGCCGAGCACGCTGAAGCCCGCCTTGGCCAGCACGGCCTCGCAATGGGCGATCTCGAGCCGCGCCCGCGTCCTGGCCTCGCCGGTCATCCGTTGCCGGCGGGTTTCGCCGGCGGCGGCGGAGGCGGCAGCTTTTTCGCCGGCGGCGGAGGTGGCGCGAGCTTCTGCACTTCGGCCGGAGCCGCCGCGCAGGGCGACGCGGCCGCGCAGGGGGCTGAGGCAGGCACGGGCGCCGGTGCGGCGGCGCAGGGCGATGCGGCCGCGCAGGGCGAGCCGCCGGCCGGCGGCACCGCCGCCGATGCGGCAGGGGCCGGCACCGGTTTGACGTAGTGGTCGACGCCGATCGCCACGGTGGCGGCGGCGAGGGCGGCGCCGAAGAGGAAGGTGTTGCGTCCGCTCATGACTTCCTGAACCCGTCGAGGCCGAAGGCCGGCCGCAGCGCGATGCCGCCGAGCGAGCCGGTGAACGCGGCGGCGAACCACAGCCAGCCGTGCACGCTGCCCGAGGCGATGCCGCTGAACAGCGCGCCGATGTTGCAGCCGAAGGAGAGCCGCGCCCCGTAGCCCATGAGCAACCCGCCGGCCACCGCCGCGAACAGCGAGCCGAGCGGCAGCTTCGCCTTCGGCGCGAACTGGCCCGACAGGCTGGCGGCGAGCGCGGCGCCGAGGATGATGCCGAAGTTCATCACCGAGGTGACGTCGGCGAGCACGCTCGACGACAGCGCCTGCTGAGGTCCGGGCCACGTCCAGAACGCCCAGGTCTCGACCGGAATGCCGGCCGCCTGCGCCGCCTTGGCGCCCCACAGGCCGAAGCCGAAGGTCACCGACCACGGATGGCCGGCGAGCAGCAGCGTGGCGACGTTGAGCACGGCCATCAAGAGGCCGGCACCGACCAGCGGCCAGGGGCCGTGGAGCAGCCAGGTCCAGCCGGGCCGCTTCGGCGCCGGCTCGGTCTCGACCGAACCGTGGACGCGCTTCTCGACGAGTACGGTCGCCAGCCAGACCAAAGCGAGTGCGGCCAGCGTCGCCGATAGCGCGCCGCCGGTGCCGAGCCGTTCGCCGAGGCTGATCGAAGGAAGCGACGGCTGTTCCAGCCACCAGGGCAGGTGCGCGGTGCCGGCGACGGCGCCGACGATGAAGAACAGCAGCGTCACCAGCATGCGCGCCGAGCCGCCGCCGACGGTGAACAGCGTGCCCGAGCCGCAGCCGCCGCCGAGCTGCATGCCCAGCCCGAACATCGTCGCGCCGACCAGCACCGAGACGCCGACGGGGGCGAAGGCGCCGGCGAACGCTTTGCCGCCAAGGCTGCCGGCGGCGAGCAGGGGAATGATCGCCAGCGCGGCGACGCCGATCATCAGCATCTGCGCCCGGATGGCGCGGCCGCGCCGCTCGACGGCGAAGCGCCGCCAGCCGCCGGTGAAACCGAACGAGCCATGGTAGAGCGCGACGCCGAGCAGCCCGCCGACGAGGTAGAGCGCCGCCTGGCGCAGGTCGACGAGCTCGGCGATGGCGAAAAAGCCCGCCGCGAGCATGACGCCGGCGACGGTCGCCGGGCCGCGGTCGACGGCGACGGCGGGCAGGTAGCTCGGAGCCTTGAACGCCTGGGCGATCTGGTCCGGTCTGGCGGAGGCTTCGTTCATCGCTTCACATGCCGACGTCGGGCCCGCGCTGCGGGCCGGGAACGGAGGATGCCCGGAACGGGCCGGGCATCCAAGTCAAATCCTGTACGGTGCGTTCCGGTCTCAGCCGCCGCTGCGCACCTCGACCGGGCGCGACGCGTCGGCGGTCCACTCGGCCATCGAGCCGTCATACATGCTGGTGTTCTTGTTGCCGGCGATCTCGCTCAGGCCGAACCAGGCGACCGAGGCCCAGTGGCCGGTGTTGCAGAAGGCGATGTTCTTCTCGTCCGTGCCGACGCCCGCCTTCTCCATCAGCGCTTTCACGGTCTCCGGCGTCGAGGCGAGCGCGTATTCGCCGCTGTAGAGCGTGCTGTGCACGATGTTGACGGCGCCGGGCAGCGTGCCCGCGGCGCGGACGACCGGGCTCTTCGCCTTGCCCTCGTACTGCTCGACGGGGCGGCCGTCGACCAGCGCGGTGCCCGCCTTCAGCGCCTCCTGCACTTCCTCGGTGGTGGCGAGCAGCTCCTCGCGCAGCTCGTAGGCGAACTGCGCCGGCTCGCGCTTCGCCGGCTCCGCCGTGCGCTCGCCGCCGGCGGCGTCGTACTGGCGCCAGCCGCCGTCGAGGATCGAAACCTCGTCGTGGCCGAGGTACTTGAAGGTCCAGTAGATGCGGGTGGCGCCGCCGAACTCGCTGGAGTCCGTGCCCCACGGCACGATGACGACGTGGTCGTCATTGTCGATGCCGAGGTCGCCGATCAGCTTGGTGATCTGCTCGAGCGGCGGCAGCATGCCCGGCACGCCGTTGACCTCGGTGCGCCAGCCCGCCGTGCTGTAGGGGGCAACGACGGCGCCGGGGATGTAAGGCTTGTCGCCGAGATCCGTCTCGGCGACCTTGTCGCGGATGTCGAGGATGACGACGTTGTCCTGGCCGAGGCGGGATTTCACCCAGGCGGCGTCGACGAGGGGACCGGCGGCCTGTTCGGCGAAGGCCGGGGCGGCAAGCGCCACGACGAAGGAGAAGGCGAGGGAGGCGATACGCATCGAGGGCGCTCCTTTGTATGAGATGTGTCTTTCTAGACCGTGCAGTCCCTGTCGTCAGAGCACGTGATTCTCAATACCGGCATCGAAGCGGATGAACGTTCCGCATCGCGCCGTCTCTCCGGAACCTATTTCCGCGTCCGTTGGCGTTCCCTTCGTCGTCAGCCCGGCATCGCGCCGAGATAGACCGAGCCGGGGCGCAGGAGCCGTCCGGTCCGCCGCTGCTCGATGGCGTGCGCCGTCCAGCCCGCGATGCGGGCTGCGGCGAAGACCGGGGTGAAGCCGTCGCGCGGCAACTTCAGCGCGTCGAGCAGGATCGCCGTGTAGAACTCGACATTGGTGTCGAGGGCGCGGCCGGCCTTGGCCTCGGCGAGGGCTGCGCGGGCGGCGGCCTCCACCGCGGCGGCGAAGCCGAGGTCGACGGCGTTGCTGCCGAGGCGCGCCACGGCCGAGCGCAGCACGTCGGCGCGCGGGTCGCGGACCTTGTAGATGCGGTGGCCGAAGCCCATCAACCGCTCGCCGCGGGCCAGCGCCGCCGCGATCCACGGCGCAATGTTGTCGCGCGTGCCGATGGCGTCGAGCATGTCGAGCAC
>CAYJMY010000148.1:0-12447 GCA_964371125.1 uncultured Mesorhizobium sp.
GTGCCTGCTGGAGGCCTGCCTCGAACTGATGGCGTCGGGCGCGGTCATCGCCATCCAGGACATGGGCGCCGCCGGCCTCACCTGCTCGGCCGTCGAGATGGGCGCCAAGGGCGACCTCGGCATCGTCCTCGACCTCGACAAAGTGCCGGTGCGCGAGGAGCGCATGTCGGCCTACGAGATGATGCTCTCGGAAAGCCAGGAGCGCATGCTCATGGTGCTCAGGCCGGAAAAGGAAGAGGAAGCCGAGGCGATCTTCCGCAAATGGGGCCTCGACTTCGCCATCGTCGGCCGCACCACCGACGATCTGCGCTTCCGCGTCATGCACCAGGGCGACGCGGTCGCCGACCTGCCGATCAAGGATCTCGGCGACCAGGCGCCCGAGTACGACCGGCCGTGGGTCGAGCCGAAGAAGCCGGCGCCGCTCGCCGCCGACGACGTTCCCCAGGCCGACGTCGCCGAGGCGCTGCTTAAGCTCGTCGGCTCGCCGGACCTCTGCTCGCGGCGCTGGGTGTGGGAGCAGTACGACACGCTGATCCAGGGCAATTCCCTGCAGCTGCCCGGCGGCGACGCCGGCGTCGTCCGCGTCGACGGCCATCCGGCCAAGGCGCTCGCCTTCTCCTCCGACGTGACGCCGCGCTACTGCGAGGCCGACCCCTACGAGGGCGGCAAGCAGGCGGTGGCCGAATGCTGGCGCAACCTGACCGCGGTCGGCGCCGAGCCGCTGGCCGCCACCGACAACCTGAACTTCGGCAATCCCGAGCGGCCCGAGATCATGGGCCAGTTCGCCCGCGCCGTGACCGGCATCGGCGACGCCTGCCGTGCGCTCGGCTTCCCGATCGTCTCGGGCAACGTCTCGCTCTACAACGAGACCAACGGCCGCGGCATCCTGCCCACCCCCACCATCGGCGGCGTCGGCCTGATCGACGACTGGACGAAGATGGTGCGCATCGGCTTCGCCGCCGAGGGCCAGGTCATCCTGCACGTCGGCGCGCGAAAGGACTTCGGCGGCCATCTCGGCCAGTCGCTCTACCTGCGCGAGATCCACGGCCGGCGCGACGGTCCGCCGCCGCCGGTCGACCTCGCCCACGAGAAGCGCGTCGGCGACTTCGTCCGCAGGCTGATCCGCTCCGGCGTCGCCACGGCGTGCCACGACATCTCCGACGGCGGCCTTGCGGTCGCCGTGGCGGAAATGGCGATGGCGTCGGGCATCGGCGCCACCATCCCCGGCCCCGCCGAAGGCGATCCGATCCCGTTCCTGTTCGGCGAGGACCAGGGCCGCTACCTCGTCGCGATCGGGCTCGACCCGCAGGGCGACGAGATCGCCGATCTGTGGCGCGAGGCGGAAGTGGCCGGCATCTTCGCCCCGTGGATCGGGACGACGGGCGGCGACGCGCTGAAGCTCGGCGATCACTGGACGATTTCCGTATCGGACTTGAAAGCCGCGCACGAATCCTGGTTTCCTGCCTACATGAACAGCTGACGGAGGCCGCCATGCCGATGGACGCCCGCGATATCGAGAAAATGATCAGGGAAGCGATTCCCGATGCCAAGGTGACCATCCGCGACCTCGCCGGCGACGGCGACCACTACGCGGCGGAGGTCGTGGCGGAGAGCTTTCGCGGCAAGAGCCGCGTCCAGCAGCACCAGATGGTCTATCAGGCGCTGAGGGGCCAGATGGGCGGCGTGCTGCACGCGCTGGCGCTGCAGACCAGCGTGCCCGACTGAGGGGAAGCAGGACATGTCTCTCCTCGGTGATATCGTCGGCGAGGTCTTCGACGGCGCATTGAAGGAAATCCTGAAGAAGACCGGTACGCGCAAGCGCGCCCGGCGGCGCAAGCGCGCGCTCACCCCGAGCGAAAGGCTGAAGAAGATCGAGAAGCTGCTGAAGCCCGACGAGACAGGGCCGGGGCGCACCGCCGACGGACGCTTCAGGAAGACGCGCGCCGCGCGGCCGGCGAAGCGCCAGACCAGCCGCCGGCGCACGATCCGCACGCGATCGAAGGCGAAGCGGCGCAGCGCCTGAACCGATCTTCCACGCGTGAACGGCGCGGACTTGTCTCGGCTCCTCGCAGGCGTTATTTGTCCGTCATGAAGACGGCCCGGCCCCCGCGGGCGTGAAAGGATTCCCCCATGAGCGGCATCGCTGACTACATCGACAACGAAGTGAAGACGAACGACGTCGTTCTCTTCATGAAGGGCACTCCGGGCTTCCCGCAGTGCGGGTTCTCGGGACAGGTCGTGCAGATCCTCGACTACCTCGGCGTCGACTACAAGGGCGTCAACGTCCTGACCTCGAACGAGCTGCGCCAGGGCATCAAGGACTATTCGAGCTGGCCGACCATCCCCCAGCTCTACGTGAAGGGCGAGTTCGTCGGCGGCTGCGACATCATCCGCGAGATGTTCCAGGCGGGCGAACTGCAGTCCGTGCTCTCCGAAAAGGGCGTCGCCGCGCGCGGCGCGGCCTGATCCCAAACAGCGGAGCTCCCGGGCGCGCTTCCGGGTTAAGTCTCTGAGCGATGCGCCGCTCCCCGCGGCGCATTTTCCTTTCTTTGCCAAGAAATGGACGCCAGCGATGGACGGAAGCCCCATGCCGAAGGATGCCGTGCGCTCGCTCGGAATTCCCCGCTGGGAGTTCATCGCGCTCGTCGCCGCGCTGATGGCGCTCAACGCGCTGGCCATCGACATCATGCTGCCCGGCCTGCAGCAGATCGGCGCCAGCCTCGGCGTCGAGAACGAAAACCACCGGCAGTACGTCATCACCGCCTACATCCTCGGCTTCGGCGCGCCGCAACTCCTCTACGGCCCGATCTCGGACCGCTTCGGCCGCCGCGGGCCGCTGATGATCGGCATGGTCATCTATGTCGCGGCGGCGGCGGCCGCCTCCTTCGCGCCGAGTTTCGAGATGCTGCTGGCGCTGCGCTTCCTCCAGGGGATCGGCGCCGCCGGAACCCGCGTCATCGCCGTGTCGCTGGTCCGCGACGTGTTCGGCGGCCGCGCCATGGCCGAGGTCATGTCGCTGGTCTTCATGGTTTTCATGATTGTTCCGGTGATCGCGCCGCTGCTCGGCCAGGGCGTCATGCTGTTTTCCGAATGGCACATGATCTTCGTGCTCATGGCGGCGATCGCGACGGTCGCGACGCTGTGGGCGTTCCTGCGGCTGCCGGAAACGCTGGCGCCCGCGCAACGGCGCCCGTTCACCGTCGCGGCGATCCTCGACGGCTTCCGCATCGTGCTCACCAATCGCGTCGCGCTCAGCTACACGCTTGCCTCGACGCTGGTGTTCGGCGGGCTGTTCGGCTTCATCAACTCCGCCCAGCAGATCTATGTCGGCATCTACGGGCTCGGCGTGTGGTTCCCGGTGCTGTTCGCGGCGGTGGCCGGCATGATGGCGATCAGCTCCTTCGCCAACGCGCGCCTCGTCGGCCGCTTCGGCATGCGCCGCCTGTCGCACGGCGCGCTGATCGGCTTCCTCACCGTCAACATCGTGACCTTCGCGCTGGCGCTTGCCGGGCCGATGCCGCTCTGGGCCTTCGCCACGCTGTTCACCATCGCCATGCTGCAGTTCGGCTGGATCGGCTCCAACTTCAACGCCATCGCCATGGAACCGCTCGGCCACGTCGCCGGCACGGCATCGGCCGTCCAGGGCTTCATCCAGACGCTCGGCGGCGGCCTCATCGGCGCGGCGATCGGCCAGGCCTTCAACGGCACCGTGGTGCCTTTCACCGCCGGTTTCTGCCTGCTCGCCCTCGGCGCTCTGGCGCTGGTCCTGTTCGGCGAGCGGGGCAGGCTGTTCCGCACCTTCAACCCGCCGATCCGCTGACCCGGTCTGCGGGTCGGCCTACGCCGCCGGCGCGGCGAGCGTCTGTTCGAACACCCTGAGGAAGTTGCCGCCGATGATCTTGGCGACGTCCTCCTCGGCGACGCCGCGTTTCAGCAACGCGCCGACGATCAGCGGCATCTTGCGGTAGGTCTCGAAGACGGGCTTGTAGTTGGCGTCCATGTCCGAACCGATGGCGACATGGTCGATGCCGACCTTGCCGACGAGCTGGCCGATGCGGTCGATGAAGCCGTCGAGCGTGGCGATGCCGATGCCCGCCGGCCAGGCGCCGATGTAGCCGCCGGTGGCGGCGATCGCCGTCGCCAGTTCGTCGGAGATGAAGCGCGGATGGCCGATGCCGAGGCTGTTCAGGTGGGTATGCGTGGCCACCGCCGGCTGCCTGGTCACGCCGAGCGCGTCGAACGCAGTCTTCTCCGTCGCGTGGCTGAGGTCGAGCATGATGCGCGCCTTGTTCATCTCGGCCACGACCTCGCGGCCGAGCCCGGTCAGGCCGCCGTTGACCGGCGGCGCCGTCATGATGTCGCCGATCAGTCCGCCGGCGAGATAGTGGACCAGCGTGATCATGCGCACGCCGTCGGCCGCCGCCTCGGCGATGCGGCCGGCGTCGTCCTCGACGAAATCGCCGCCCTCGACGGCGAAGATCGCGCCCGGCAGCCCGGCGGCCCGCGCCGCCTCGACGTCGCCGGGAACGAGCACGGGATGCACCAGGCCCCGTTCGCCGAGCGCCTTCAGGTTCGCCATCTGCGCCTTGTAGTAGGTCCATGCCTCGCCCGGCGCGAAGGCGCGCGTCGAGACCAGCCCCTCGCCGGAGAGGTTGAGCACCGGGAAATCGGCGACGCCCGAGAACGACGCCGCGGCGATCTGCCCGTCCTTCATGTCGGAGACGACGCGGTCCTCGAACGTGCCGAACTTCTGGTAGAGCCACAGCTTCCAGTCGAGGCCCGTGGCGCCGCGCACGAAGGTGCGCCCCGGATGGGCGTGGCTGTCGATGGCCGGATGCGCGGCGAGGAACGCCTTCGCCCGCGCCAGCTCGTCATCCTTGAGGTCGAAGCCGACCGGCGCCTCCGGCGGCACCAGTTTCGGCCACGCCCAGGCGCCGAACGCCGCCAGCCCGGCCACGGCGACGCCGCCGCCGATTAGTAAATTCCTCCGCGAAACCATTCTCACCCTCCCCTTTGCGCCGGCGCGGCCGTCGCTGTCTGTCCCCTGCCCTACGCGCCCTTCCAGAGCTCGCGGCGGACCTCTTCCCAACTGTCGCGGTCGGGCGCCGCCAGCAAGCCGCCGCCGAGATGCCAGGGACGATACCGGCTGCCGTCGAGCCGCGCCGAATGGCCGCCCGCCTCCCCGTGAATCAGGACGCCGGCGAGATGATCCCACGGCATCAGCTTGTTGTAGACGACGAAATGGGCGTGGCCGCTGGCGAGAAGCCGGTACTCATGCGCCGAGCAGCGATAGCCGAAGGACGCCAGCGTCCCCGTCTGGTTGCGCGCCAGAAGCGACCGCTCGGGCTCGGCAAAATACTGCCAGCTGACCGAACCGGTCATCTCGGCGAACGGCACGGGATCGGCCACGCGGACAGTCTCGCGCGTGCCGTCGCCGTGGCGGATGTGGCTGCCCGCCCCGGCCGCGCCGATCAGCGTACCGCCGCCGACGGGATCGTGGATCAGGCCGGCGACCGTCTCGCCGCCGGCGACGACGGCGAGGATGACGCCGAACAGCGGCACGTCGGAGGCGAAATTGAAGGTGCCGTCGACGGGATCGATGACGAAGGCGAGGTCGGCCTCCCCGAGGCCGGCGAGCCGCGCCGGATCCTCCGAGCAGGCCTCCTCCCCGACGATCAGCGCGCCCGGCCAGCGCTGGCGCAAGCGCTCGGCGATCAGCCGCTCGGCGCGGATGTCGGCCTCGGTGACCAGGTCGGCGGCCGAGGTCTTGCGGCGCACGTCGTCGCGGGACAGCCGGCGGAAGCGCGGCATGATCTCTACCCGCGCCGCCTCGGCGATGATCTCGGCCAGGACGTCGATCGACGCGTCGTCAAAGCGCATCGTCGGCGTCCGCGGCGGGCTCCCCGGCAGACCCGCCTCTGCGCTGCCCGTCCAGCGCGGCGAAGTCGAAGACGCGGCGGTCGAGAAGGTGCGAGGGGCGGACGTTGCCGAGCGCCCGGATCATCGTGTCCTTGCGGCCCGGCATCTTGCGCTCGATGTCGTCGAGCATGGCCTTCATCGCGTTGCGCTGCAGTCCTTCCTGGCTACCGCACAGGTCGCAGGGGATGATCGGGAACGTCATGCCATGGGCGAACTTCGCGAGATCCGCCTCCGCGCAATAGCTCAGCGGCCTCAAGACCATCACGTCGCCCTCGTCGTTGAGGAGCTTCGGCGGCATCGCCGCCAGCCGGCCGCCGTGGAAGAGGTTCATGTAGAAGGTCTCGAGGATGTCCTCACGATGATGGCCAAGCACGAGCGCCGCGCAGCCCTCCTCGCGGGCGATGCGGTACAGATGGCCGCGGCGCAGCCGCGAGCACAGCGAACAGTAGGTGTTGCCCTCGGCTATTCTGTCGGTGACCACCGAATAGGTGTCCCGGTACTCGATCCGGTGCGCAATACCGTGGGCGTCGAGATAGTCGGGGAGCACGTTCTTCGGGAAGTTCGGCTGGCCCTGGTCGAGGTTGCAGGCGAGCAGGTCGACGGGCAGCAGGCCGCGCCATTTCAGGTCGAGCAGTACCGCCAGCAGGCCGTAGGAATCCTTGCCACCCGACAGCGCTACCAGCCAGCGCTCGCCGGCGCGCACCATGGCGAAATCCTCGAGCGCCTGGCGGACGTTGCGGAGCAGGCGCTTGCGCAGCTTGTTGAACTCGACGGAGGACGGCGCGGCGCGGAACAGCGGATGCGTCCCGCCTTCCTCGTCGAGCGGCGCGTCGGTGATGGCGATGTTCATAAGCGGGGAATCCCTGGCTACGCGCCGAAGATAGACCATCCGGTGCGCTGCGCCAGCATCTCCAGCGCCAGCGAACCGAGCAGCGAATTGCCGTTGCGGTTGAGCCCCGGCGACCACACCGCGACGGACGCCTTGCCGGGCGCGACGGCCACGATGCCGCCGCCCACGCCGCTCTTGCCCGGCAGGCCGACGCGGTAGGCGAAGTCGCCCGAGCCGTCATAGTGGCCGCAGGTCAGCATCAGCGCATTGATGCGGCGCGCCCGGTCGCGCGAGACGACCGTGCGTCCCGTCGCCGGGTTGCGGCCGCCCGCGGCGAGGAACAGCCCGGCATGCGCAAGTTGCCGGCAGGTCATGGCAAGCGCGCAGTGGTGGAAATAGACGCCGAGCACTTGCTCGGCCGGGTGGTCGAGCTTGCCGAAGGAGCGCATGAACTGGGCCAGCGCGAAGTTGCGGAACCCGGTCTCGGTCTCGGAGCGCGCCACCCGGTCGTCGATGACGATCGATTCATCGCCGGCCAGGAAGCGGACGAACTGGACGATCTCGCCGATCGCCTCCCGGGGCTGGTGCCCGGCCAGGAGCACATCGGCAACGGCGATGGCGCCGGCATTGATGAAGGGGTTGCGCGGCTTGCCATGCTCGAGTTCGAGCTGCACGATCGAGTTGAACGGGGTTCCGGACGGTTCGCGGCCAACCCGGTTCCACAACCGGTCGCCGACCATGCCCAACGCCAGCGTCAGCGTGAAGATTTTTGACACGCTCTGGACGGAGAAGTGGGTATCGGCGTCGCCGGCGACGAATTCCCGACCGTCCACGGTTGCGACGGCGATACCGAACCGGGCGGGATCGACCGCGGCGAGCTGCGGAATGTAGTCAGCGACTTTGCCGCGCTCGGTGTGCGCGGCAATCTCCCGGTGGATGTCGTCGACCAGCGCCTGCAGATCGTCCATCGCGACCTCCGTACCACGGACGAAAAAGCCGCCCGGAGGCGGCTTTCCCATAAAGCTTGTGCGCCAAGGCCCGGCTTAGCGCGAGTAGAACTCGACGACCAGGTTCGGTTCCATCTGCACGGCGAACGGCACGTCGGAAAGGCCGGGAGCGCGGACGAACTTGGCGACCATCTTGTTGTGGTCGGCCTCGATGTAGTCCGGCACATCGCGCTCGGCGAGCTGGACCGATTCCAGCACCAGCACCAGCTGCTTCGACTTTTCGCGGACTTCGATCACGTCGCCCGGCTTGCAGCGGTAGGAGCCGATGTTGACGCGCTGGCCGTTGACGTTGATGTGGCCGTGGTTGACGAACTGGCGGGCGGCGAAGATCGTCGGCACGAACTTGGCACGGTAGACGACCGCGTCGAGGCGCGATTCGAGTAGGCCGATCAGGTTCTCCGACGTGTCGCCGCGGCGGCGGTTGGCCTCGTCATAGGTCTTGCGGAACTGCTTCTCGGAGATGTCGCCGTAGTGGCCCTTCAGCTTCTGCTTGGCGCGCAGCTGCAGGCCGAAGTCCGACAGCTTGCCCTTGCGGCGCTGGCCGTGCTGGCCCGGGCCGTACTCGCGCTTGTTCACCGGCGACTTGGGCCGGCCCCAGATGTTTTCGCCGAGACGGCGGTCGATCTTGTACTTCGCGGATTCGCGCTTGCTCATCGCATTCCCTTTCAAAACGTTGCACCCGGATGCTCACGCACCGGATGAAGGAAACGCGCCCTCCTCTGGTTCGCTTTTGCGGAACCTGACAGGATCTTCCACGCACGCATTGCGGAAAAGGCCCACGGGACACGTCAAATGAAACACCGGGCATCGCTGCCCGGCGTTGGCGCGTCACTAGTCGATCATGGCGGCGAAGTCAACCGGCGCGCGGGTTCCGGTCGTAAGCAGATGCGTTGTCCGGATGGGGTAGCAGATGAGCCGTCCGGTTTCATTCCGGCAGATGGAGGCCGGCGAGATGCCGCAGTTCCATCGGCAGGGAGAACCGGCTATAAATGAATCATCTGAAAGGATCGTTATATGGCCATATCCTCCCGCCGCAGGCGCGGCCTCCCTGTCCTCCTTGCCGCCGCAATTGCCGGCGTGGCGGCGGTGGCAATCTCCTTCATCGGCGTCGGGGCGACCTTGACGGTCGCCGCACTCGCCGCGACGGCGGCAATGTTCGTCGTCCTCGTCAATCTGACGGGGTTCTGAGCGGCGGGACGCCGGCGTCTTCTCGATCGCGCACCGGCGCCGGTCGCACCGGCGTTGCCTGCCGCTATCCGACGGCGAAGAACACCGTGTAGACGACGAAGATCAGCGCGGCCGAAAGGCCCGCCGCCGCCAGCATCAGTATCAACTCCCCGGAACGCTGCCAGATTCTCTTCACCGGCTTCAAGCCCCCCACGGATCACCGGACGATTGCCCGGAATACAGCTGATACTTGTGTACGTTAACGTACAAACATATACTCGTCCAACGTCCCGAGTCTGGTTTCTCGGGTCATGTTCCTCGAGTCCGGTTCGACGAACACAGCGATCTCTCCCGGCATCGTCCAGTCGGCCGATGCGCGCTTTACACAACGACCACAGCCTGACGCGGGACGGGGGACCGCCGGCGGCGGTCCGAAGGGGGGGCTGAATGAAAATCTTCCTGGAGAGCATCGAAGGCGGGCAAGACCTTCCGTTTGCCAATCTTGACGTGCAGTGCCACGGCGAACGGGTGGGCAGGATCCGTCTGCCCGTCGATGGAGCACAGACGGACATTGCCGCTGTCGGGGAACTTCTGCGCGATTTCTCCGATTGCCTCGTCGAGTGGACCCGCCGCGGAACCGACCTCGTCCCGGCAGCCGGGAACGCCTATCCCGAGTCCGCGGCTGCAAAGGCAGGCGCCGTGTCTTCGCCACCCGGCGCGACCAGCGCCGCGCGGCGGATGCGCTGATAGCATTCGCAGGCGCGCGCCTCGAGCGCGAACCGCTCCTTGACCGTGATGTTGCCGCGCGACTGGCCGATCACCCCGGCATCCATGAACGTCGAGCAGATCTGGTTGACCGTCGCCCGGCGGAAGCCCAGCGATTCGGCGATCGCCTGTTGCGTGACGTCGAGGCTGTCGCCGCGAATGCTGTCGAACGCGTGCAGGAGCCAGCGGGCGACGCGCTGGTCGGCGGTGTGCAGGCTGTTGCAGGCGACCGTTTCCATCAGTTGCACGATCAGCGCCTTGGCGTATCGGAGCATCGCCTTGGTCACGCATTCGAACTCGGCGATCGCCTCGTCGAGATCGGAGACCGCCAGCCACGATGCGTAACCCGGCACGCGCGCGACCGTGCGGCTGGTGGTGGATCCGCCGCCGAGGACGAATCCCAGCCCGAGGAACCCTTCGTTGCCGATCGAGAGTTTTTCGACGCTGCGGCCGCTTTCCATGACGGCCATCAGCGAAAGCCGCCCCTCGTGCGGAAAGACCGCATGGGCGGCCGGGGCGCCCTCTTCGTAGATCACCTCACCCGCTGCGATTGGGCGGGTGACCAGGCGTTTCTCGATGAACTCGAGCGCCGCCGGTCGAAGCGACCTGAGGACCCCGTTTCGGATTTCGAGCATCGCGGCGCCGCCTTCAAGGCTTGTGTCTTCCGTGCGTCATCGAAAGCGCGTTTGCGCGCTCAAGGCAAGGAAGAATTCCCATGCCGCAAGGTGACGTCGAAGCGCATTGTCGTGCTTTCGGCCGACCCGGGGCAGGACCGGCGGCCGCTGTCCGCCGCGTCGATCGACTGGATGCGCGGGCCTGGCGTCTGTTCCCGGCGTCAGTCCGCGGCGAGACCGAAGCCGTGGATCAGCCGGCGCGTGGCGTAGTCGGGCGGCCCCGAGGTGAACACGGCGAGGTCCGGCGCCGGGTCGAGCGCCTGTTCGCCGCCGCCCCTGCCCTCGCCGATGAGCGACAATGCCCGCCGCGCGATCGCCTCGGCCGGGTCGAGCCAGTCGACCGGCCAGGGCGCGGTCTTGCGCATGCGGTTGACGAGGAACGGATAGTGCGTGCAGGCGAGCACGACGATGTCGGTGCGCCGGCCGTCCTGCTCGACGAAGCACGGCGCGATCTCGGCGCGCACGGCCTCCTCGTCGACGAAGCCGTCGCGCATGTAGCGCTCGGCGAGCGAGGCCAGCCGGTCGCTGCCGACCAGGCGCACGTGGCACTTCGACGCCCATTGGCGGATCAGGTCGCGCGTATACTGGCGCTTCACCGTGCCGGGCGTCGCCAGAACCGAGACCAGGCCCGACCGCGTCCGCTCCGCCGCAGGCTTGATCGCCGGCACCGTGCCGACGAAAGGATGGCCGGGATAGGCCTGGCGCAGCGCCTCGATGGCGAGCGTCGAGGCCGTGTTGCAGGCGATCACCGAGATTTCCGGGCGGAAGCGTTCGATCAGTTCGCCGACCAATTCGATGACATGCCCGCGCAGCGCCGGCTCCTCCCCTGCGCCATAGGGAAAGGCGGCGTCGTCGGCGACGTAGACGAAGCGCCTGTCGGGCATCAAGACGCGCGCCTCGCGCAGCACGGTAAGGCCGCCAATGCCGGAATCGAACACCAGGATGGGCGCGTCGGAGGGCGTGTGGCTCATGGAGTGTCCCGTGGACGAAAGGCGTCCGCCAGAAGGTGATCGCGGACGATAGCGCATCAAGGCTGAAAGAACGGCTAAACCGAGGCGTTTTCCGGCGCGCCGGCAGGCTTCAGCCGTCGCCGCCCTCGTCCGGCGTCTCACCCGTCTCGCCGGCATGCAGTGCCCGGTCGGCGCGCGCCTTGCGTTCGGGATAGCCGGCACCGCGCGGCTCCTTCGGCGAAAAATAGTCGAGCGAGGCGACCACCCCGCGCAGGACCTTGATCTCGGCTTCCGCGAAGCCCGGCCGGGTCAGCACGGCTCGCAGATTGTCGACCATCTTCGGCTTCTTCGCCTTCGGCCGGAAATAGCCGCGCGCGTCGAGCGCCTCTTCCAGGTGGCGGAACAGGCCGAACAGCTGCTCCTTCGGCGCCGGCGCGATTTCCGGCCCGGAGAACGCCGTCTCGGTGTCGCTGGCGAGCCCCGACTTCATCCACTCGTAGGACATCAGCAGCACCGCCTGGGCGATGTTCAGCGAGGCGAAGGCCGGGTTCACCGGGAAGGTGACGATCTCGTCGGCGAGGCCGACCTCGTCGTTCTCCAGGCCGATGCGCTCGCGGCCGAACAGGATGCCGGTCTTTTCACCGGTCAGGAAGCGGGCGCGCAGCCGCCTGCTCGCCTCGACCGGCCCGGCTACCCTCTTGAAGCCGTCGCGCTGGCGCGCCGTCGTGGCGAAGATGAAGTTCAGGTCCGCGATCGCCTCCGGCAGCGTGGCGTAGACCTTGGCCGCGTCGATGACATGGTCGGCGCGGCTCGCCGTGGCGCGGGCGCGGTCGTTCGGCCAGCCGTCGCGCGGCGCGACGAGGCGCAACTCGGCCAGGCCGAAATTGGCCATGGCGCGCGCCACCATGCCGATGTTTTCGGCCATCTGCGGCTCGACGAGGATGATCGCCGGGCCTTCGGCGAGGAGGGTGCGGTCGCGGTCGGTGCCCGCCAAGGTGTCCGTCATGGTGACCGTTCTTTTCCGGCTCCCCTGCCACAGATGGCGGAGAATTTGAAGCGGGCACCGTCGCATTGCCCGACCGGTCGGAATACCCCCTCTCCGGCTCGGGCCGAAAAGGCCCTCGCCACCTCTCCCC
>CAYJMY010000149.1:0-12375 GCA_964371125.1 uncultured Mesorhizobium sp.
CCGAGGGCAGCGCGGGCGCGGATGACGCCGCCAGTCTCCTGCGCGCCCCTCGCCTATTGCGGCGGCGACACCTTCGGCGTCTGCGCCCGCTCCAGCCCGAGGCGCTGCTCGCGCCAGACGATGAAGAGCCCGGAGACGACGACGATGGCGCCGCCGACGAGGGTGTAGGCGGTCGGAACGTCGGCGAAGAGCAGATAGCCGACGACCAGCCCGAACAGGATCGAGCTGTACTCGAACGGCGCTACCGTGGCGACGCTGGCGTGGCGGTAGGCCTCGGTCATCATGATCTGGGCGATGCCGCCGCAGATGCCGCTCATGACCAGGACGAAGATCTGCCAGCCGGTGAGCGGTGCCCAGCCGAAGGGCATGGAGAGAAGGCCGGCCGCGCTCGCCGTGAGCGAGAACCAGATGACGATCGTCGACGACCTGTCGGTGGCGACCAGACTGCGCACCTGCAGAAGCGCGACGGCGGAGATCGCCGCGGCGGCGAGCGCGGCGACGACGCCCAGTGCCTCGTCGCTGCCCATGCCCTCGGCCGAGCCGAACAGGGTGAGCTTCGGCCAGCTGATGATCAGCACGCCGAAGAAGCCGACGGCGACCGCCGTCCAGCGGAAGATGCGCACCGTCTCGCCGAGCACCAGCGCGCTGATGACCACCACGAGCAGCGGCTGAGCGTAGTTGAGCACGATCGCTTCGGGCAGCGGCAGCCGCGTCAGGGCGAAGAAGCCGAGCGCCATCGAGGTCACCCCGACGATGCCCCTGACGATATGGCGCCCGGGCCGGTGCGTATAGAACGCGGTCCTGATCTCGCCCGTCCATGCGAGCAGGATCAGGATCGGCACCATCGCGAAGAACGAGCGGAAAAAGACGATCTGGCCGGCTGGAACGATGCCGGCGAGCTTGATGAAGGCCTGCATGCCGACGAAGACCGCGATTGACGCAACCTTGAGGCCTATCGCCGCAAGCGGCCGCGAAACCGCGGGATGCTCGCCGGTCAAGGCCGGCCTGCGTCCTGGATCGCCTGCCAGATGCGCGACGGCGTCGCCGGCATCTCGATGTGGCGGATGCCGTAGGCGCGCCAGAGCGCGTCGGTGACGGCGTTGAGCGCCGCCGGCGTGGCGCCGATCGTGCCTGCCTCGCCCGCACCCTTGATGCCGAGCGCGTTGGTGGTGGACGGCACGTTGCGCGTCTCGAAGCTGAAAGACGGCACCGTGTCGGCGCGCGGCATGGCGTAGTCCATGAAGCTCGCCGAAAGCAGCTGCCCGTCCTCGCCGTAGACGGTGTCCTCCGTCAGCGCCTGGCCGATGCCCTGGACGACGCCGCCATGCACCTGGCCGGCGAGCAGGATCGGGTTCACCGTGGCGCCGAAATCGTCGACGATCGTGTAGCCGACGATCGCGGTCGCGCCCGTCTCGGGGTCGATCTCGACCTCGCAGATGTGGGTGCCGTTCGGATAGGTCGCCTCGTTCTGCACGAACTCGCCGAAACCCTCGAGGTCCGCCGGCTTCTTCGCGGCGCGGGCGATCTCGGCGAAGGAAAGCGAACGGTCGGTGCCGACGATGCGGGCGGATCCGCCGACCAGCTCGATATCGGCGGCGGAGGCCTCCAGTTCGTCGGCGGCGAGCTTGCGGATCTTGCCGGCGAGGTCTTCGCCGGCGCGCGCAGCCGAAACGCCGCCGAGCGGGATCGAGCGCGAGCCGCCGGTGCCGCCGCCGGACTTCAGCTGGTCGGTGTCGCCCTGCTCGACCTTGATGCGGTCGATGTCGAGATTAAGTTTCTCGGCGACGAACTGCGCATACGCTGTGGCGTGGCCCTGGCCGTTCGACTGGGTGCCGATCCGCATCGTCACCGAGCCATCGGCCTCGAGCCTGAGGAACGCGGGCTCCGAGCCGGCGAAGGCGCAGGCCTCGATGTACGTAGCCAGCCCGACGCCGCGGATCTTGCCGGCCGCCTTCGACGCCGCGAGACGCGCCTCGAAGCCGGTCCAGTCGGCCTTTTCCAGCGCCCGCGTCAGGTGGCCGTCGAACTCGCCGGTGTCGTAGAGCCGGCCGGTCTGCGTTCGGTAGGGAAACCGTTCGGGCCGGATGAAGTTGCGCCGTCTGATCTCCTCGACGCCGAGACCAAGGTCGCGAGCGCAGGCGTCCACCAGCTTCTCCAGCAGGAACGCCGCTTCGGGACGCCCGGCGCCGCGATAGGCGTCGACCGGACAGGTGTTCGTGTACACGGCGGTGATCGCAACATCGAGCGCCGGGATGTCGTAGACGCCGGTCGACATGGTGGCGCCGACATAGGGGATGTAGGGCCCGAACTGCGAGATGTAGGCGCCCATGTTGGCGGTGAGCCGCACGCGCAGCGCAAGGAAGCGGCCGTTGCCGTCCATCGCCATCTCGGCGGAAACCACGTTGTCGCGGCCCTGCGCGTCGGTGAGGAAGTGCTCGGTACGGTCGCCGGTCCACTTGACCGGCCGCTTCAGGCGCTTCGCCGCCTCGATGACGAGGGGATACTCGCGGTAAACGAACGACTTCGGCCCGAAGCCGCCGCCGACGTCGGGCGTCACTACGCGCAGCTGCGTGTCCGGCATGCCGAACAGGCCGCAGACGTTCTTGCGAACGCCGTGCACGCCCTGCGTGCCCGTGGTCAGAACGAAGCGCTGCTCGTCCTCCTTCCACTCGGCAATCGCGGCGCGCGGCTCCATGTAGTTGCACACCAGGCGGTTGTTGAGGAAGTCGATACGCGTGACGCGGTCGGCGCGCACAAACGCCGCGTCGGCCTTTGCCGAATCGCCGAGCTGGTAGGTGAAGGCGCGGTTGGAGCCAAGTTCGGGCCACACCAGCGGCGTACCGGCATCGAGCGCCGTCGCGGTGGCGGCCGCGGCGTCGTCGGCCTCGTAGTCGATCTCGATCAGTTCGGCGGCGTCCTGGGCGAGCGCGCGGCTGTCGGCGACGACGAAGGCGACGGCGTCGCCGACGTAGCGGACGCGGTCGCGGCACAGTACCGGGATGTCGCGCGTCGGCGCCCGCGTGCCGTCGGGCTGCTTCTGCATGACGCCCGAGGCGAGGTCTTTGATATGGCCGAGATCGGCGCCGGTCAGCACCAGATGGACGCCCGGCGCCGACCGGGCGGCGTCGAGCGACGTGATGCGGAAGGCGGCGCTGGCGACCGGCGAGCGCAGCACGTAGCCGTGCAGCAGGTTCTCCGGCGCGATGTCGTCGGTGTAGCGGCCGCGACCGGTGATGAAAGCGGCATCCTCCAGACGCAGGACGGACGCGCCCATCCCGAATTTTGGCGTGGCGACGGTCATGGCGGCCTCGTTGGATGGAGCGGGGGGTTGAGGGCTGATTTAGCCGCAGCGACAGTTTTGTCGAGTGACTGTTTCGTGTAAAGAGCAGCCCTTCGTTTTTGTTGTGCCACCGGAAGGCACAGTCCGGCGGCCGCGGTGGCCGATTTGACACTAAGGACAGGATGCTCGGCATGCGCACCGACACCGGACAGGTCTTCCGCCTGGAGGACTACCGCCCGAGCGACTACCTGATCCCCGAAACCCGGCTGGACTTCCGCCTGTCGCCGGACAGGACGGTGGTGGTCGCCGACCTCCTCGTCGAGCGCCGCGCCGATACCGCCCCGGGAACGCCCCTCGTCCTGCACGGCGATGGCTTGGTCCTGAAGCGGCTCGAGATCGACGGCGAACCCGCCGACACCGACGCATACGCTTGCGCGGCCGACCGGCTGACAATCGATCGGCCGCCGGCCGAGACCCGCTTCCGCCTGACCATCGAAACCGAAATCGCGCCGGCCGCCAACCTGGCGCTGATGGGCCTCTACCGCTCCAGCGGTGTCTACTGCACCCAGTGCGAGGCCCAGGGCTTCCGCCGCATCACCTACTTCCTCGACCGGCCGGACGTGCTTTCGGTCTACACGGTGCGCATCGAGGCCGATCGCGCCGAGGCGCCGGTGCTGCTGTCGAACGGCAATCCGCGCGAGGCGGGCGAGCTTCCCGGCGGCCGCCATTTCAAGGTGTGGCACGATCCGTTCCCCAAGCCGTCCTACCTGTTCGCCCTGGTGGCCGGCGACCTCGGCTGCCTGAAGGACAGCTTCGTCACCAGCTCGGGCCGCACGGTCGAACTCGGCATCCATGTCGAGCACGGCAAGAAGGAGCGCGCGACCTACGCGATGGACGCGCTGAAGCGTTCGATGCGCTGGGACGAGGAGGCGTTCGGCCGCGAATACGACCTCGACGTGTTCAACATCGTCGCCGTCTCCGACTTCAACATGGGCGCGATGGAGAACAAGGGCCTCAACATCTTCAACGACAAGTACGTGCTCGCCGACGCCGACACGGCGACGGACGCCGACTTCGCCAACATCGAGGCGATCATCGCGCACGAGTACTTCCACAATTGGACAGGCAACAGAATCACTTGCCGCGACTGGTTCCAGCTCTGCCTCAAGGAAGGCCTGACCGTCTTCCGCGACCACGAGTTCTCCGCCGACCAGCGCTCGCGCGCCGTCAAGCGCATCGCCGAGGTGCGTACGCTGAAAGCCCACCAGTTCCCCGAGGACCAGGGACCGCTGGCCCATCCCGTCAGGCCGCGCCGCTACCGCGAGATCAACAACTTCTACACCGCGACGGTCTACGAAAAGGGCTCGGAGGTCGTGCGCATGATCCGCACCATTCTCGGGGCGGAACTCTTCCGCCGGGGCATGGACCTCTACTTCGAGCGCCATGACGGCGACGCCGCCACCGTCGAGGACTTCCTGAAGGTCTTCGAGGACGTCTCCGGCAAGGACCTGTCGCAGTTCGCGCTGTGGTACCACCAGGCTGGCACGCCGAACCTGTCGGTCAGCGCCTCGCACGATCCGGCCGCGGGCGAACTGGTCGTCGAGATCGAGCAGTCGGTGCCGCAGACGCCGTCGGAAAGCCGCAAGCGGCTGATGCACATCCCCCTCGCCTTCGGCCTGGTCGGCCCCGACGGAAGCGACATGGCCTACAGCGGCGTCGAGGGGGCCGTCGTCGAGGACGGCGTCATCCACCTGAAGCGGCGCCGGCACGTCGTGCGCTTCTCCGGCATCGGCGAGCGGCCGGCGCTGTCGCTCAACCGCGGCTTCTCCGCGCCCGTCACCCTGTCGGCGGTCCAGCGCCCGGAGGACCGCTTCTTCCTCGCACGCCACGACAGCGACACGTTCTCGCGCTGGCAGGCGTTCAACACGATCCTCAGCGAAGCCCTGATCGCCGCATCGCGCGACGTGCGCGGCGGCCGGCAGCCGGAATTCGCCAAGGAAGTATCGGCACTTGCGGCGGATTTCGCAGACGATGATTCACTCGATCCTGCCTATCGGGCGCTGGCGCTGACGCTGCCGGCCGAGGCCGACATCGCCCGCGAGATCGGCAACAACATCGATCCTGATGCGATCTTCGCCGCCCGTGAGCAACTGGCCCGCGCCATCGCCGCAGCGAACGCCGCCCTGTTCGCGCGGCTCTACGATGGCTTGGCCGACGGAAACGCCTTCAGCCCCGACGCGGCGAGCGCGGGCCGCCGCGCTTTGCGCAACGTGCTGCTCGACTACCTCTGCGTCGAACCCGACGCCAGCGCGCGCGCCGAGCGCCAGTTCCGCGCCGCCTCCAACATGACCGACCGTGCCGCCGCACTCACCGTGCTCGCCCACCGGCATGGCGGCTCCGAGGCGGCGGCGGCCGCACTCGCCGACTTCGAGCGCCGCTACAGGACCGATCCGCTCGTGCTCGACAAGTGGTTCCAGATCCAGGCGACGATACCGGGCCACGCCACCGTGGATGCCGTGGCGGCGCTCACGCGCCACCCCGCCTTCTCGATGGCCAATCCCAATCGGGTGCGGGCGCTGGTCGGCACCTTCTCCAGCGCCAACCAGACCGGCTTCCATCGCCCGGACGGGGAGGGCTACGCCTTCTTCGCCGAGGTAGTGCTCAAGGTCGAGCGCACCAATCCGCAGATCGCCGCGCGCCTGGCCACGGCGATGCGCTCCTGGCGCTCGCTCGAGCCCGGCCGCCAGCAGAAGGCGCGCGAGGCGCTGCTGTCGATTTCGCGGACGAAGGACCTCTCCGCGGACCTGCGCGACATCGTCGAGCGGACGCTGTCCTGAGTCGGTACGGCAACGGCGCCGACAATTTCGGCCAAACACCTGAAAAGTCACTGGACAAGCCGAATCACCGGTGATTCCTTGTTGACGATTCGGATGTGCGGCGTTGCCGAATCACCAGCGGCGGAAATCGGGATTTCGGGAGCCACAGGATGGCAAACACGGACGCGTGGGGCGCGCCCGAAGGGGTCGACTTTGCCCGGCGCAAAGACGATTCCGGACAGGGGCCGACGGGGAATGCGAGGATCATCGCGGAACCCGCCTATAGGCGCCTGCTGGCGGCCGAGCCGATCCTTAAGCGGTCGATCCCGACGCTGATCATCATCTTTCTGCTCGTCGTCGCCGCGGCACGATGCCTGTCGCTCGCCAACTGGCGCGACGACGTCGAACGCAATGCCAGGGCCGTGCTCGGGCTCGCCGCTGGCGACCTCGTCCATGCCCTGACGCTTGCCGAAAACAGACCCGGCGCGGACCGGCCGAGCGGCTACGAGATCATCGAGGACGTCGCTCGGCACGGCGCGATCGGTGCGCGCCATGTACTGGCGATTGCCGACCGCGACCTGTCGATCACCGCCGCCGGACCCGCCGGCGCTGTCTGGGAGGGCAGCCGGCTCGACACACTCATCTCCAACGGCCAGCCGCTGTTCATGTTCGGCGATCGCGCCGGCGTGATGGACGTACGCATCGGCGGCGCGGACTGGATGGCGGCGCTCTCGCTGACGCCCGGGCGCTCCGCCGCCGTGGCGATGATCTCGCACGACGCCGTCTTCGCCGAGTGGCGCAAGGCGGTCTCCCTCAACGTCACGCTCTACGTGCTCACCGCGGCGGTGCTGCTGGTCATCCTCTACGCCTATTTCAGCCAGGCGGCGCGCGCCCAGGCCGCCGACCGCATCTATATCGAGGCGCACCAGCGCATCGACCTCGCCCTCGTGCGCGGCCGCTGCGGCCTGTGGGACTGGGACATGGTGCGCGGCAAGATGTACTGGTCGCGCTCCATGTACGAGATGCTCGGCTACAGGCACTGCGAGTCGATGCTGTCCTTCGGCGAGGTGGCCGACATCATCCACCCCGAGGACGGCGACCTGTTCGATCTCGCCAAGCGGATCGTGTCGCGCGAGACCGACCAGATCGACCAGGTCTTCCGCATGAAGCACGCCGACGGCCACTGGGTGTGGATGCGCGCCCGCGCCCAGGTGGTCGATCCCGAGGCGCCGGAGATCCAGCTCATCGGCATCGCCGTCGACGTCACCGAGCAGCGCCACCTCGCCGCGCGCTCGGAGGCCGCCGACCAGCGGCTGCGCACCGCCATCGAGAGCATCACCGAATCCTTCGTCCTGTGGGACGCGGCCTGCAAGCTGGTCATGTGCAACACCAAGTACCAGCAGGACAACTGCCTGTCAGAGACCGACATCGTCCCCGGAACGCCGCGCGAGACGATCGAAGCGCGCATGGCGCCGTTCGTCTCCGAGCGCCGGCTGATGACGCCGGCCGGCCAGCGCGGCGTCGAGACATTCGAGCGCCAGCTTGCCGACAGCCGCTGGCTCCAGGTGACCGAGTTGAAGACCAAGGACGGCGGCATGGTCTCCGTCGGCTCCGACATCACCCAGATCAAGCAGCATCAGGAGAAGCTGGTCGACAGCGAGCGCCGGCTGATGGCGACGATCCACGACCTCAGCCTGGCGCGCAAGGCCGAGGAGGAGCGCGCCCGCGAACTCTCGGAGCTCAACAAGAAATACATGAACGAGACCGAGCGCGCCGAAGCCGCCAACCAGGCGAAGTCGGAGTTCCTCGCCAACATGTCGCACGAACTGCGCACGCCCCTCAACGCGATCATCGGATTCTCGGAGCTGATGGAGTCGGCGCCCTTCGGCCCGCTTGGATCGAAGAAGTACGAGGAATACGTCACCGACATCCATTCGAGCGGCACCTACCTGCTCGGCGTCATCAACGACATCCTCGACATGTCGAAGATCGAGGCGGGTCAGTTCACCATGGACTGCGAGGAGATCGATCTGTGCCCGCTGATCCGCGAGACGGTGCGCGTGGTCGCGCTGCAGGCCGCCGAGAAGAAGATCACGGTCGAGACCGAGATCGCCGACACGATGCGGCTCTACGCCGACCGCCGCGCCATCAAGCAGATCGCGATCAACCTCCTGTCGAACGCGGTCAAGTTCACCGGCGAGGGCGGGCACATCTCGGTCAGGGCACGCAACGTTGCCGGCGCCATGATGCTGTCGATCGAAGACACCGGCTGCGGCATCCCCAAGCACGCCCTGCACAAGCTCGGCAGGCCGTTCGAGCAGGTGCAGAACCAGTTCTCCAAGAATCACACGGGTTCGGGACTCGGCCTCGCCATCTCGCGCTCGCTCGCCGAACTGCACGGCGGCGCGGTAAAGATCCGCTCGACGGAAGGCGTCGGCACGATCGTGTCGGTACGAATTCCCGGAAAGCGGCGGTTGCTGAAGAAGGCGGCGTGAGCCGCAGCGCGGTAGCGGATTGCACCTCACCTGCCTGCCGGCATCCTCTCCCCGCAACGCCGGGAGAGGAGCGCAGTCCTCGGCGGCGGCGCCCGTTCGGCGCCGTCGGCGATTTTCGAAGCGGGCCGCGACCGCCCCTTCTCCCCGTCCTTCCCGGGGAGAAGATCCCGGCAGGGCGATGAGGCGCCGTCGCGAAACGGAGACAAATCCTCACCTGCCGGCGATCGGCCTCGCCCGGCGCCTCAGCGCCAACCCTTGTGGCGGCCCATGTGACCGTCGCCCCGGCGCGGCATCTCGTCCCTGACGATCTTGCCGTCGTCGTTGCGGTCGAGCAGCGCGAACATCTTCTTCTGCCGCGAATCGATCTCGGCCGCGGTCAGGGCGCCGTCGCCGTCCGTGTCGAAGCGCTCGACCATGCGCTTCGCCATGCGCTCGGCGCGCATGCGCTCGATGGCGGCGGCGATCTCGCCCACCGTCATCTTGCCGTCGCCGTCGGCGTCGGCATCGGCGAGCCGGCTGTTGATGGCCTCGGCGAATTCCTCGAAGGTGACTTCGCCATTGGAGTCGGCGTCGGCAGCCTCAAAGTGGGCGACGGAACGCGGTCCCTGTCCGCCGCCGCGCCGGCCGTCGTCCGCCGCCTGGGCGGCGGAGGCAAAGCCGGCGAGCGCCAGGAAGGCGGCGGCGATTGTCGTGGTCTTCTTCATTACATTCTCCTTTGCATCGTCACCCCCGATGCGGGACGAGGCGCAAATGCGGGCTTCCCATCACCCGCGTTTGCGCTTCGCGCGAAGCAGACGGTCGAAATCTTCCCGAACCTTCCGCCACGTCTCCTGAATATGGGCCTCTAATACGGCGAAATCGGGTAGGTCTGTCGACCGCAGCAGCAGGTCGCGCAGCCCCGGCGGCACGTCGGCGCGGTCGAAGGCGCCGGTCAGGCACAGCCGGATGATCTGGCTCAGCATCGTATAGAGCCCGTGCGCCTCGACCAGATCGTCGCGCACCTGTGCGTCGGCGAAATCCTCGGACAGATGGGCGAGGATGTCGCGCGTCGACGTCAGGCGCTCCGGCGCGGCGACGCGGCCGGTGAGTGCCGCGCATTGCGCCACGAATTCGAGGTCGATCAGCCCTCCCCGCACCAGCTTGAGGTCCCACAGGTCGCGCGGCGGCTTTTCGGCCTCGATCGTGTCGCGCATCTCGGCGGCGTCGGCCGCGATCCTGGCGAAGTCGCGCGGCATGGCGAGGATCTGGCGGACCTCTTCCTCGATCTCTTCGGCGAGACCCGGATCGCCGGCAACCGCGCGCGCCCGCGTCAGCGCCATGTGCTCCCAGGTCCACGCCTCCTCGCGCTGGTACTTGCGGAAGGAGTCGATGTGGGTCGCGACGGGCCCCTTGTTGCCCGAAGGCCTGAGCCGCAGGTCGAGTTCGTAGAGCACGCCCTCCGCCGTCGGCGCCGAAACCGCGGCGATCAGCCGCTGGGTGAGCCGGGTGAAATAGTGCGAGGGCGCGAGTCCCTTGGCGCCGTCGGATTCCTCGGCATCCGCGTCGTGGTCGTAGAGCAGGATCAGGTCGACGTCGGAGCCGGCGGTCAGCTCGCGGCTGCCGAGCTTGCCCATGCCGAGGATGACGACGCGGCCGCCCTTCACCCTGCCGTGGTGGACGGCGAACTCGGCGACGACGGCGTCGAGTGCCGCCCCGATCGTCAGGTCGGCGAGATCGGAGAAGGCCTTGCCGGCGCGCACCGCGTCGATCGCCCCAGACAGAAGGCGCACGCCGATGAGGAACTTCTGCTCGGCGGCGAAGATGCGCAGGCGGTCGAGCACCTCCTCGTACTCCGACGACTCGCGGAGGAACGCCTGGAGGCGGCCGGCAAGATAGGCGCGGTCCGGCAGTTCCGACATGAGCATGGGATCGAGCAGCCCGTCGAAGACGTGCGCCCGCCGCGTGATGATCGCGGCAAGACGCGGCGCGGCGCCCATGATCGTGGCGATCAGCTTGAGCAGGCCGGGGTTCGACTGGAGCAGCGAGAACAGCTGGATGCCGGAGGGTAGGCCCTTCAGGAACTCGTCGAAGCGCAGGATCGCCTCGTCGGCGCGACGGGTCTCGCCGAACGCCTCGAGCAGCGCCGGCGTCAGTTCGGTCAGCCGTTCGCGCGCCTCCGCCGACTGGGTGGCGCGGTAGCGACCGAAATGCCAGGTGCGGATGACGCGGCAGATATCGCTCGGCCGCTCGAAACCGAGGTTGGAGAGCGTCTGCAGCGTGTCGGGATCGTCGACGTCGCCGGTGAAGACGAGGTTGCCGATGCCGGCCGAGAGCTGCGGCGCGGTCTCGAAGAGCGCGGCATAATGCTTCTCGACCATCTGCAGCGAGGTGCGGAACGCGGTCGAGAACGCCTCGGCGCCGGCATGGCCGAGCATGCGGGCGATGCGGTCGAGCCCCTCGTCGTCCTCGGGCAGCGTGTGGCTCTGCTCGTCGGCGACCATCTGGACGGCGTGCTCGACGCGGCGCAGGAACCAGTACTGGCGGGTCAGCCCGTCGCGGGCCTCGCCGGTGATCCAGCCGCGCTGGGCGAGCTCGGCGAGCATCGCCACCGTGCGCCGGCCGCGCAACTCCGGGAAGCGGCCGCCGGCTATCAGCTGCTGGGTCTGGACGAAGAACTCGATCTCGCGGATGCCGCCGCGGCCGAGCTTGACGTTGTGGCCCTTGACCGCGATCTCGCCGTGGCCTTTGTGAGCGTGAATCTGGCGCTTGATCGAATGGACGTCGGCGATCGCCGCGTAGTCCATGTACTTGCGCCAGACATAGGGCTGGATCTCTTTGAGGAAGCGATCCGCGGCTTCCATGTCGCCGGCCACCGGGCGGGCCTTGATCATGGCGGCGCGTTCCCAGTTCTGGCCCCTGCCCTCGTAGTAGATCAGAGCCGATTCTACCGGGATCGCCAGCGGCGTCGAACCAGGATCGGGGCGAAGCCGCAGATCGGTACGAAAGACGTAGCCGCCCTCGGTGCGGTCCTGGAGGATGCGCACAAGCCGCCGCGTCAGGCGAGAGAACAGGTCGACCGCCTCGTAGGGATCGGGGATCGCCGGCGCCTCGGGCTCGAAGAAGACGACGAGGTCGATGTCGGACGAAAAGTTCAGCTCGTGGGCGCCGAGCTTACCCATGCCGAGCAGGATCCAGCCGGAGCCCTCGGCCGGATTTGCCGGGTCGGGTAGATTGAGCTTTCCCTGCTGATGGGCGTCGCGCAACAGGAAGGCGACCGCTGCGCCGACGCAGGCGTCGGCCAGGTCGCTCAGGCGGCGCACGGTCGTCTCGGTCTCGACCGCGCCTGCAAGCTCGTCGAGCGCGACCAACACGTGTGCTTCGAGCTTCAGCGACCTCAACTGCACCATCAGCCCGGCTTCGCTCGCCTCGGCGTCGAGCCCGGCGGCGGCCGCCGCCGCGTTGATCGAAACGAGGCGCGCCTCGACGGGATGATCGAACAGACCGTCGAGGATCGACGGGCGGCGGCGCAGGGCGTCGCGGAGAAAGGGCGACAAGTCGAGGACAGCAGCGACGAAGTCCTGAAGCTCGCCCTTGCGTCTCAGCATCGCGGCGAGGCGCGGCAAGCCCGCCTCGCGCGCCTCGGCCGCGAGTTCGGCCAGATGCGCCTTCGCCGCCTCCGCATCGAGCGGCTGCAGCGGGCGCGGCGTTTCTCCGAACCAGCCGGTGTCGCGTTGCTGTCTGGTCGGGGCGGCTGCCGTCATCCGTCACCTTTCACGTCGGGAAACACCATGGCGACGGATAATCC
>CAYJMY010000150.1:0-12364 GCA_964371125.1 uncultured Mesorhizobium sp.
GGCCGTGCCGATCTCGCCGATGATGGCGAGGATGATGTCCTTGGCGGTGACGCCCTCCGGCAGCTTGCCGTCGACGCGCACCAGCATGTTCTTGGCCTTGCGCTGGATCAGCGTCTGGGTGGCCAGCACGTGCTCGACCTCGGAGGTGCCGATGCCGTGGGCCAGCGCGCCGAACGCGCCGTGGGTCGCGGTGTGGCTGTCGCCGCAGACGATCGTCATACCGGGCAGCGTGAAGCCCTGCTCGGGCCCGATGATGTGGACGATGCCCTGACGGCGGTCGTTCTCGGAATAATACTCGACGCCGAAGTCGGAGGCGTTCTGGGCGAGCGCCGCGATCTGGATGCGGCTTTCCTCGCTCTTGTTGATGCCGAGCTTGCGGTCGGACGAGGTCGGCACGTTGTGGTCGACCACAGCCAGCGTCTTCTCGGGATGGCGCACCTGCCGGCCGGCCATGCGCAGGCCTTCGAAGGCCTGCGGGCTGGTGACTTCGTGGACCAGGTGGCGGTCGATGTAGAGCAGGCAGGTGCCGTCGGGCTGGCGGTCGACGACGTGGTCGTCGAAGATCTTGTCGGAGAGGGTGCGCGGTGCGCTCATGATGTCAAATCCGTCGATCGATCGGGAAGATGCAGAAGGCCGGTTCGGCGCCGGCGGACCCGTCGGCTCAGGCGAGACGGCTGGTCAGGGCGCCAGATTTCCGCGCGAAGAAACGCGCCGGCAGGCGCTTGCGGTCCTGCAGCACGAAACCCTTGTAGGCGGGATCACCGAAGAGCTCTTCCATCGCGCCGCTCATACCAGCGTTTCACCGGCCCGGCAATTGCGCAGCGCGGCTTCAATCGTCGTTCCGGCTGAGGTCGAGCCGGCGCGTCAGCATATGCAGCAGGCCCAGCACGACGAGCGCGAGGATGGTCGCGTACAGCGCGATCTGCCAGAGCCCCAGCCCGGCGGCGACGCCGATCGCGCCGCAGAGCCAGAGCCCGGCGCCGGTGGTCAGGCCGTGGATCTCGCCGCGCGCGACGATGACGACGCCGGCGGCGAGGAAGGCAACGCCCGAGGTAACCGCTTCGACGATGCGGATCGGATCGAGGTGGACGCCCTCCTTGTCCAGCATCGGCTGGTTGATCATCTCGAGCGCGAGCACGGCGAAGGTCGCCGCCGCGAGGCAGACCAGGATGTGCGTGCGCAGACCCGCGGGACGATTGCGCCATTCCCGTTCGAAGCCGATCGCCGCGCCGCAGGCGGCCGCCAGGACGAGCCGCGCCGCGAGTACAGGGAACGGCGTGGTGGTCGCGTGGCCGAGTTCCGACCAGATTTCGATCATTGCTGCCGCCCTCCGCTACCCGGAACGCCTTGGCGGCCGCCCGGTTCCCTTTGGCGGTCGCCCGGTTCCCCGTCGCATGCGCCCGGACCGGCCGCCCGGTTCAGGCTCTCCTCCGCGCCGGGATCGGCGCATGCTTAACGGTTTCTTATTCGATGGCTGCGCATCTTCGCTGCGTATTCCTCGGACTCCCCCATCGATGGCTACGGAAAAACGCGATCAGGAAATCTGGAAGACGTCACTCGACCGCGCCAAGCTCGGCCTGTGGGACTGGGACCTGGCAAGCGGTACCTGCTTCTATTCCGCGACCTGGGCGCAGATGCTCGGCTACCAGGAACACGAACTCGCCCACGACGCCGACCTGTGGCTGCAGTTGACGCATCCCGACGACCGCGAGCAGGCCGTGTCGAGCGGCGAGCGCCATCTCTCCGGACTGACCGACATTATCGAGACCGAACTGCGGCTGAAACACAAGGACGGTCACTGGGTTTGGGTCCTCGACCGCGGCGGGGTCATCGAGCGCGACGAAGACGGCAAGCCGCTGCGCATGGTCGGCGTGCAGACCGACATCACCAGGCAGAAACTCGCGGAATACCAGCTCGAGCAGATCAACGCCCGTTTCAAGCTGGCGCTGGCCGCAAGCGGCATCGGCGTATGGCATTTCGACATCGCGACGAATCAGAGCCATTGGGACGAGAAGACCCGGGAGATCTTCGGCATCGAAGCCGGCTCGCCGGATGTGCCGCGCGACATCTGGCACTGCCACCTGCACCCCGACGACAAGGAACGCGCCGAGCGCGCGCACGATCTTGGGCCGGGTTCCGGCGACGTCACCGCGATCCGCTACAGGATCGTGCGCCGCGATGGCGAAGTGCGCCACGTCGAGAGTCTCATCCGCTTCATCGAGACGGCGGAATCGGCCGGGCAGATTCTCGGCACCGTCAGGGATGTGACCGAGAGTGTCCTGCGCGAGGAGGAACTGGCCCATGCGGCCCGCCACGATCCGCTGACCGGCCTGCTCAACCGGATCGCCTTCGACAGGCTGTTTGCCGAACAGATGGCGTTGACCAGGCACCTTCCGCTTGCGGTATTCTACATCGACCTCGACTACTTCAAGGCGCTCAACGACTTCGCCGGCCACGCCGCGGGCGACGCGGCGCTGCGCGCCATCGCTGCCGCGATCCGCGCCGTGTTGCCCGCCGAAGGCTATGCCGGCCGCCTTGGCGGCGACGAGTTCGCGGCGATCGTGCCGCGCTGCGAAAGAAGCGAGGCCGAAGCGCTGGGCAACGCCCTGCTCGCGGCGATCCGCACCGCCGATCTCGGCCGCGTGGTCGGCTACCGGAGCCTCGCCGCCAGCATAGGAATCACGATCGTCCGCGACGCCGCGATGTCGGCCGCCGACGCGCTCGCCTGCGCCGACGACGCCTGCTATGCGGCGAAGGCCGCAGGCCGCGACCGCTGCTCTGTGTTCACCTACGAAGCGGACACCGCCGTCGGCAGCCTCAACGCCGCGCGCATGGCCGCCGAGACGCTCGACGCCCTCGATACGGGCCGCCTCGTCCTCTACGGCCAACGGGTCCGCCAGCTCGGCGGTTCGCGCTTCGACGGCGTGGAGATCCTCGCCCGGCTTGCGGGGCGCGACGGGCGGCTGATCCCGCCCGGCGAATTCATTCCGGCCGCCGAGCGGTTCGGCATCGCGGCGAAGCTCGACCGCTGGATCATCGCGACCGCGCTGCGCCGGTATACGACGGCCATGGCCTCGACCGGCATGGTGCTCGGCTTCAACCTCTCGGCGCAGACGCTCAGCGATCCGCAGCTCTGGCCCTTCGTCGACCGCCTCATCGACGAGACCTGCGCACCGCCGCGCAAGATCGTCTTCGAGATCACCGAGACCGCCGCCGTCACCAACTTCGATGCCGCCGAGCGTTTCGTGCGCAGCGCCCGTGCGCGCCGCTGCCTCGTCGCGCTCGACGATTTCGGCTCCGGCCTGAGCTCGTTCGAATACCTGCGGCGCTTCCCGATCGACACGATCAAGATCAACGGGTCGTTCGTCCAGCACATGGCCGAAAACAAGTTCGACCGGGAGATCGTCGCCTCGATCAACGGCATCGCCAAGAGCCTCGGCTACGCGGTCGTGGCCAAGCGGATCGAAAACCAGGCAACGCTCGACATGCTCGTCGAGATGGGCATCGAGTTCGGCCAGGGATTTTTCCTGCACCGGCCGGAGCCGCTCGAGGACATCGTCGCCGAACACATCGCGCTCGCCGCCGACCGCCGAGCCCGGCGGGGTCGGACGGGCTGACGCCGCCGCATCCGGGCGGAACCGCTCACGACACCTCGAAGACGAAGGCCTGGACGAGAACGTCCGGCTCGGCGATGGCGAAAGCGCGGAAGGGCGGGCTTTCCTCGACCGGCCGCCAGCGTCCTGCGCGTTCCAACTCCTCGAATTTGGCGCGGAAGCCGTCGCGATCGAGCACGACGTCGCGCACCGTGAACACGGCATGGCCGCCGCGCCGCGTCGCCCGCACCAGCTCGTCGAGGCCGGAGGCCGGCGCGTGGCCCTCGGTGAAGACGCCCGTCGAGAAGAAGGCGGCGAAACGGCCGGCCGCATAGGGCAGCGGGCCGCCGAGCGCAGCCCGCGTCAGCGCCGAATAGGCGCCGCGTTGGCTCGCCAGCGCCAGCATGTCTGCGGAGAAATCGAGCCCTTCGATCTCGCCGTAGCCGAGCGCGCGCAGGTAGGGTCCCGAAAGGCCGGTACCGCAGCCGGCGTCGAGCAGCGGCCCGGCGTCGCGCGGAACGTGGCGCGCCACCCAGGCGGCGATCATGAAGGGCAGGCAGTAGCCGAGCGACAGCGTCTCGCGGTCGTAGTCCGTCGACCAGGCCGAATAGGCATCTGCGAGGCCGTCGGCGGTGCGCGCCGCATAGACCTTCTCCAGCCCTTCGCTCATGCGCTCGCTCATTGCGGCAGTCCCTTTCGCATGCGCCGCTCGAGCGCGCGCAGCGCCAGCGAGAGGCCGACAGTCAGGATCAGATAGACATAGGCGACGATGGAATAGGTCTCGAAGAAGCGGAACGTGCCGGCGGCGTAGATCTTGCCCATCTGCGTGATGTCGGCGACGCCGAGCACCGAGACCAGCGACGAATCCTTGACCATGGCGACGAAGTCGTTGCCGAGCGGCGGCAGAATGGTGCGGATCGCCTGCGGCATGACGACCAGCCGGAAGCGGTGCCAGCGCGACAGGCCGAGCGCCTTTGCCGCCTCGATCTGGCCGATATCGACCGCCTGGATGCCCGCCCGGAACACCTCGGCGATGAAGGCCGAGTAGCCGATGGTGAGTGCGATGATCGCCCGCCACAGGAGCGAGACGTCGCGGACCTGGAGTTCGCCGAAGAGGCCGGCCTGCTGCAGCGGCGCGGTCACGGCATTCCAGGCCATGACGAAGGCCGGCACGCCGGCGAAGGCGATCCAGAACAGGAGCACGATGATCGGCACGCCGCGGATGATCTCGACGTAGAAGCGCGCGGTCTGCGACAGGATGCGCGAGCGCGACAGCGCCATCAGCGCCACGCCGAGGCCGAGCGCCGATGCGAGCGCAAAGCCGACGATCGTCACGAACAGCGTGATGCCGACGCCCTTGGCGACGATGGCGAAGATCTCGCTGTAGAGGTCGTTCGCTGCGACGGCGACGGCGACGCCGGCGGCCAGGACCGCCGCGACGGCGAGCCACCAGGGAAAGCCATTGTCCGCGGTGCGGGCGCCGGCCATGCTCAGATCCGCGCCGGGCGGACGAACAGCTGTTCCCTGACCCCGCCCCGCCATTGGTCGACGGCGCTCTCGCTGTCGATCACGAATCCGTGGCGCTCGTAGAGGGCCCGGGCGGCGCCGAGGCCGGCGAATGTGGTCAGCCAGCAGCTTCCGTTGGCCAAAGCCTCGCAATGGGCCATGGCGCGCTCCATCAGCGTCTTGCCGAGGCCGGAGCCGCGCGCCGCGTCGGAGACGATGAACCAGCGCAGGTGCGGCCCGCGCGGGCCGCCGCCGGTAACGTCGACGGTGACCGAGCCGTCGAGGCGTTCGCCGCTCCAGGCGATCAGGAAGAGGTCGCGCGCCTCGTCCATGCGGCCGAGGAACTCGGCGAGTTCCGACGCGACCTTGGCTTCGAAGGCGAGGCCGAATCCCCATTCGCGGGCGTAGTAGGCCGCATGCAGCCCGACCACGCCGGCGAGGCTTCCCGGCCGGTATCCGGCGAAGTCGTGCACCGTCCGCGCCGCCCGGTCAGGGCTGGTAGTCGACGAACCACTTCTTGGTGATCGCGTCGAAGGTGCCGTCGGCCTTGAGCGCGGCGATGCCGGCATTGATCGGCGCCACCAGGTCCGAGCCCTTGGGGAAGATGAAGCCGAACTCTTCGGACTGCAGCGGATCGCCGACCAGCTTGAGCTTGCCGCCCGACGCCTTGACCAGCGCGGCGCCGCCGGCGCTGTCGGTGAGCACGAGGTCGACGTCGCCCGTCTGGAGGGCAGCCACCGAGGCCGCGAAAGTCTCGAACAGCTTGATGCGCGGGTTCTGCTCGTTGCCGTCGAGCACGTTGTAGACGGCGACGTAGAAGGGCGAGGTGCCGGCCTGGGCGCCGACCAGCAGCTTGTCGTCTGCGGCGAAGGCCTTCGGGTCGGCGAAGCGGCTCTCGTCGGCGCGCACCAGCATGAAGATCTCGGAGAGCATGTACGGATCGGAGAAGTCGACCTTCTCCTTGCGCTCCTCCTTGATGGTGATGCCGGTCATGCCGAGATCGTACTGCTTGTCCGACACGGCCTGGATCATGGCGTCCCAGGATGTATTCTTGTACTCGACCTTGAAGTTGAGCTTGGCGGCCAGCGCCGCCATGGCGTCGTACTCCCAGCCGACGGGCTGGCTGGTCTTCGTGTCGACGAACTGCAGCGGGAAGTAGGCGTTCTCGGTGACCACGGTGACGGTCTTGCCGCCGAGGTCGGGAAGGTCGGCAGTTGCAGCGGGCAGGACGACGAGCGCCGCAAGGGCGGCGAACAGGGATCTGAGACTTTTCATGACGCGCTCCTGAAAGGCGGCCCTGCGGGGCCTTGAGAGAGGCCGACTTTAGCGCGGCGCAACGGCGGCGCAAGCTGTGCGGATGTGGGATGGCCAGGGCGCGCGGAGAGATTCTTGCTACTTGCCGCGGAATCGCCGGGAGGATTTTCGGTCGCGGCCGCCTACTTTGCAAACGGCGGCCGCAACTGAAAAAGGCGGCCGAAGCCGCCTTGATCGGGATGCAGGGCAGAGCAGCCTATTCGGCGGCCGAAGCCTTCTCGGCTGCGGCCTTCTCGGCGGCGAGCGCCTGGGCGGCGGCGACCTTCTCGGCCTCGGCGCGCGCCTTCTCGGCGTTCAGCACGTCGCGCTCAGCGTCGTTGAGCTTGCGGGCGCGCACGCCGGTGTTCTCGGAGATGCGGGCCGACTTGCCGCGGCGGTCGCGCAGGTAATAGAGCTTGGCGCGGCGGACCTTGCCGCGGCGCACGATCTCGACGGCCTCGACCAGCGGCGAGTAGACCGGGAAGACGCGCTCGACGCCCTCGCCGTAGGAAATCTTGCGAACCGTGAAGTTCTCCTGGAAGCCAGAGCCGGAGCGGGCGATGCAGACGCCCTCATAGGCCTGGACGCGGGTGCGCGAACCTTCGGTGACGCGCACCTGGACGCGGACCGTGTCGCCCGGCTGGAATTCGGGGAGCGTGCGCTTGGCTTCGATCTTGGCGGCCTGTTCGGCCTCGAGCTGACGGATGATGTCCATCTTGCGGAACCTTTCTTCGTTCTTGCGCCAGCCAGAGCGCCCGCGCTTGCCGATCAGTTCGTCGACCGTCCGGCTATGCTCCCCATGGGCGGGAAGCAGGGGCGAATTCACGTGGTCTTGGTTGCGGTACCGGGTTTTCCCGATTTCCGGTTGCGCCGATACACCATCACGCGGGGTTTGTCACCACAAACCGGCGATTTTGTCGCGATGCGCGGCTGCCTTCGCCCGCAATAGAGCGTCGCAGTCCGCGGGAACGGCCGTCGGCCCGTTGCATTGTCCTGCCCGCCTGCCTAAACCGGCATCGACTTTCCGCCGGATTCCCCCGAAATGACGCTCGCCATCGCCGCCATGCTCTTCCTCGCCGGCTTCCTGTCGGGTGCGATCAACGCCGTCGCCGGCGGCGGCACATTCATTACGTTCGGCGCCCTGTCGCTCGCCGGCATCCTGCCGATCTCGGCCAACGCGACGTCGTCGGTGACCCAGTTCCCCGGCTACATCACGTCGACGCTGGCCTACTGGAAGGACATCCGCACCATGTGGCGCGAAGCGGTCGTGATGGCGGTCATCTCGGCGATCGGCGCGCTTGCCGGCGCGCTGCTGCTGCTCGCGCTCGACAACCCGTCCTTCCGCGCGCTGGTGCCCTGGCTGCTGATTGGCGCCACCGCGCTGTTCGCCGCCGGACCGTGGCTGAAGCCGAAGCCGAAGGCCGGCCGCGAGGCGACGATCGGCACGGCCGCCGGCTCGGTGGTGCAGTTCGCCACCGCCGTCTACGGCGGCTTCTTCGGCGCCGGCATGGGCGTGATGATGCTCGCCACGCTAGGGCTGACCCAGACCGGCGACTACCACCGCCTCAACGCGCTGAAGAACATGCTGTCGATCGTCATCGCCGCGGTCGCCATCGCCGTCTTCGTCTCCGGCGGCGTCGTCGCCTGGCCTCAGGCGCTGGTGATGGTGCCAGGCGTGGCGCTCGGAGGCTATGCCGGCGTATGGGCGGCCAAGCGCGTGCCGCTGGTGGCGTTGCGCGGCTTCGTCATCGCCGTCGGCCTGTTCCTGGCGGTGTACTACTTCGTTACGGGGTGAGACGCAGACAGAAGGTCGGGCCGCCGCTCGGCGGTCAGCCTCTCGGCCGCGGCGCGCCGCCAGGCGGCGATCTTCGCGTGGTTGCCGGACGTGAGGACCTCGGGGATGGCGAGGCCTTCCCATTCCTGCGGCCGCGTGTAGTGCGGGTGTTCGAGCAGGCCGCCCTCGAAGCTCTCTTCCGTGCCCGACGCCTCGTTACCCATGACGCCCGGCAGAAGGCGCACGACGGCGTCGAGCAGGACCAGCGCCGCCGGCTCGCCGCCCGACAGGATGTAGTCGCCGATCGACACCTCCTCGAGTCCGCGCGCGTCGATGACGCGCTGGTCGACGCCCTCGAAGCGGCCGCAGACGATCACCGCCCCGGGCCCGGCGGCGAGTTCGCGCACGTGCTCCTGGGTGAGCGGCCGGCCGCGCGGGCTCATCAACAGCTTCGGTCGGGGATCGCCGGCGGGCGAGGCACTGTCGATCGCCTTTGCCATGACGTCGGCGCGCATGACCATGCCGGCGCCGCCGCCGGCCGGCGTGTCGTCGACCGTGCGGTGCCGGTCTGTGGCGAAGTCGCGGATCTGAACGGCCTCCAGCGACCACACGCCCTGTTCCAGCGCGCGGCCGGCGAGCGACAGGCCGAGCGCACCGGGAAACATGTCGGGATAGAGCGTCAGCACGGTGGCGTGGAACGTCACCGGTTGCCCCCGGCGCCGCTCGGGCCGCGCGGCCGGCGCGTCGGGTCGAAGCCGCCGGGCGCGTCGGGATGGTGCTCGCTCAGTTCGTCGTCGCCGGTGACAAGGCCGGCGGCCAGCGGATCGACGACGACGTAGCCCTCCCCGGTCGCGATCTGCGGGACGGCCGCCCTGGTGAACGGGATCAGCGCGTCGTCGCCGTCGTCCATCGCCACCTCGATGATGTCGCCGCCGCCGTAGTTGAGCACGGCCTTGACCTTGCCGATCGTGTCGCCGGCGGTGTCGCGCACGGCGAGGCCGACGAGGTCGGCGTGGTAGAACTCCTCCTCGGCGAGGTCGGCGGGCAGCGCCGAGCGGTCGACGAAGAGTTCGATGCCGTTGAGCGCTTCGGCGGCGGTGCGGTCGGCGACGCCGCGGAACTGGACGACGACAACCGTCGCCTGCGGACGGATGGAGACGATCTCGAAGGCGCGGCCGTCCTTCGCATGGAGCGGGCCGTAATGGGCGAGACCGAGCGGATCGGCGGTGAAGGTCTTGACGCGCACCTCGCCGCGGATGCCGTGCGCGGCCCCGATGACCGCCATCTTCACGGGTTTCTTCGGCTTCGGCATGAGCGATGTCCTTTTGCCTGATCTATTCCGGCCGGCGGCGCATTTCAATCGCGCAGGGCTTCACCGGATGCTAACCTGCCCGCGTCATTTTGAGCCGAGAGGCTCCGATTCCGAATATGCAGCAATTCCTCATCCCGGCGAAGGACGACCTCCACAAGGCGCGCGCCGACTGGCTGAAGACGCTGTCGCGCGAGCGGCGCCTGTCGCCGCTCACCGTCGAGGCCTACGAGCGCGACACCCGCCAGTTCCTGCAGTTCCTCACCGGCCATTGCGGCGGCCCGCCCGGCATCGCCGACATCGAGGCCCTGAGGCCGGCCGACCTGCGCGCCTTCCTCGCCCAGCGCCGCACCGACGGCGCCGGGGCGCGCACGCTGGGGCGCGGCCTCGCCGGCATCCGCTCGCTGCTGCGCTTTCTCGAACGCCGCGGCCTGGTCAACGCCGCAGGCGCCGCCGCCCTGCGCGCGCCGCGGCAGCCGAAGTCGCTGCCCAAGCCGCTGACCGCGGCGGACGCGCGCAAGGTGGTCTCGGCCGACGGCCAGATCGCCGAGGAGCCGTGGATCGCCGCGCGCAACGCCGGGGTGCTGACGCTGCTCTACGGCTCCGGCCTGCGCATTTCCGAAGCCCTCGGCCTCACCGGCGAGGACTTCTCCGGCACCGGCGCGCAGACGCTGCGCGTCACCGGCAAGGGCGGCAAGACCCGCCTCGTCCCGGTCCTTCCGGTGGCGGCGGCGGCCGTCGCCGAGTACCGGCGGCTGTGTCCCTACCACGTCGGCCAGAAGGAGCTTCTTTTCCGCGGCGCCCGCGGCGGCCCGCTCGATCCGGCGATCGTGCAGCGCGAGATGCGCCGGCTGCGCTCCGCCCTGGCGCTGCCGGAGACCGCGACGCCGCATGCGCTGCGCCATTCCTTCGCCACGCACCTGCTGGGCCGCGGCGGCGACCTGCGCGCCATCCAAGAACTGCTCGGCCATGCCAGCCTGTCGACGACCCAGGTCTACACGGGGGTCGACACGGCGCGGCTTCTCGACATCTACGAGGCAGCACATCCGCGCGCCTGAGGCGGTTGCGCAGCAATTGTCGCGACCGGTTTAACGGTTTCGCCGTCATTTGCGCCTAAGAACGCGTCATGAACCGCGCCGTCGCCCTCGCCGACCGTCTCGCCATGCCGGCGTTCAAGCTGCTGGCCGCGATCAACGTCCTCTTCTTCCTGTCATTCCTGCTGGTCGCGGCGCTCGCCGTCGGCGAGGCGCGGTCGGAAACGCCCGAATGCAAGGGCGTCGACCTGTTCGAGGCCTTGAAGAAGGACGACCCGGCCGCGGCCCGGACGATCGAGGACCAGGCCCGGGCGACGCCGAACGGCAGCGGGCTCCTGTGGAAGATCGAGAAGGACGGCCTCGGCACGTCCTACCTGTTCGGCACCATGCACATGACCGATCCGCGCGTGACGACGCTGCCGCCCTTCGCGCAGGCCGCCTTCGACGCCGCCTCGACCGTCGTCATCGAGACCACCGACGTGCTCGACCAGGCGAAGATGATGGCGGCGATCATGCAGAAGCCCGAACTGATGATGTTCACCGACCAGACGACGCTGCAGTCGCTGCTCTCGCCCGAGGACGCGACGGCGGTGGAAGCCGCCCTTTCGGAACGCGGCATCCCGCTCGCCAGCGTCGCCAAGATGAAGCCGTGGATGCTGGCGGCCATGGTGGCGCTGCCCGCCTGCGAGTTGGCGCGCAAGGCCGCCGGCCTGCCGGTGCTCGACGTCAAGCTGGCAAAGGACGCCGAGGCGGCGGGCAAGGAATTGCGCGGCCTGGAGACGGTCACTGGCCAGCTCGAGGCGATGGCCTCGCTGCCGATGGAATTCCACATCCGCGGCCTCGTCGACACGCTGAAGCTCGGCGACCGCATGGACGACGTCGTCGAGTCGATGATCTCGCTCTATGTGCGGGGCGAGGTCGGCGCGATCTGGCCGCTGTTCCGCGTGGTGTTGCCCGACGGCGCGGAGGAGGACAGCTACGCCGCGTTCGAGGAAGTCATGGTCACCGCGCGCAACAAGACGATGGCGCTCGAGGCCGAACCGATCCTGCAGAAGGGCGGCGCCTTCGTCGCCATCGGCGCCCTTCACCTGCCCGGCGCAGAAGGCGTCGTCGAAGTCCTGCGCAAGGCGGGCTACACCGTCACTCCGGCATCGTGATCACGCAGACCTCATTTCCGAAACCGACGAAGCTCCGCTAACCTGCGTCCGTCGCAATCGACCGGAGATGAAGACGATGACCCGGCTCCTGATGATCGCCGCCGCCCTCGGCCTGGCCATGTCCACGGGAAACGCCTGCGAGAAGATGCGTAGCGCGTCTGCCGGAATCGACGAAAGCACCGTCGCCAGCACGACGGCGACGCCTATGTCGACGCCGGAGGATACAGACGATGCCGTGAAGCCCGAGGCCGCCGAAAGCGAAGGCTGATCGATCGCGATCCGCCGAGTTCGGGAAGGGAGCGGACCCGATTCCCGCGCCACCGAGCGGCGCGTCGGCACATGCCGGCACCACCTCGTCCAAGACCGATGAAACCGGAAGCCGTCTCGGGCGTTGATCCGTCACAGAAGCTCGACGGAGGAATTCCCCATGGCCAATCCAGTCCGGAACTACGACGACCCACGGACGCGCGACCCGCGCGTTGCCGCAGACCCCTTGAATCCCATCCCGCCGCTGGGACCGGATCCACGCACGCCCGAGCCGCGCATTGCCTCGAACGACCCCGTCCCCGGTTCGACGACCGTGGTGCGCAGCGACAGGGGCGCCGGAACCGGCGTGCTGATCGCCGCGGCGGTGATCGTTCTCGCCGTGATCGCGTTCTTCGTCTTCGGCCGAGGCGGCGCCGACCTGCCCGCCGACA
>CAYJMY010000151.1:0-11229 GCA_964371125.1 uncultured Mesorhizobium sp.
GCTGAAGCTCGATCGCGCCGACGAGGCCGATGTTGCGGATGTCGATGACGTTCGGCGCGTCCTTCAGCGAATGCAGCGCCTCTTCCCAATATGGCGCGAGTTCGGCGCCGCGCGTCAGCAGGCCTTCGTCCTTGTAGGTGTCGAGCGTGGCCAGCGCCGCGGCGCAGGCGATCGGGTTTCCCGAATAGGTGTAGCCGTGGAAGAACTCGATCATGTGCTCGGGGCCGGTCATGAAGGCGTCGTGGATCTCCTTCTTCACGAACACCGCGCCCATCGGGATGACGCCGTTGGAGACGCCCTTGGCGGTGGTCATGATGTCGGGGATCACGTCGAAATAGTCGGCCGCGAACGGCGTGCCGAGACGGCCGAAACCGGTGATGACCTCGTCGAAGATCAACAGGATGCCGTGCTTGGTGCAGATCTCGCGCAGCTTCTGCAAGTAGCCCTTCGGCGGGATCAGCACGCCCGTCGAACCGGCCACCGGCTCGACGATCACGGCCGCGATGGTGGAAGCATCGTGCAGCGCCACGATCCGCTCGAGCTCGTTGGCGAGTTCGGCGCCATGCTCCGGCTCGCCGCGCGTGAAGGCATTCTTTTCCGGCAGATGGGTGTGCGGCAGGTGGTCGACGCCGCCGAGAAGCGTGCCGAACATCTTGCGGTTGGTGACGATGCCGCCGACCGAGATGCCGCCGAAATTGACGCCGTGATAGCCGCGCTCGCGGCCGATCAGCCGGGTGCGGGCGCCGTCGCCGCGGGCGCGGTGGTAGGCGATCGCCATCTTCAGCGCCGTCTCGACCGATTCGGAGCCGGAGTTGGTGAAGAAGACGTGCTCCATGCCGGCGGGGGCGACGTCGACCAGCCTGTTGGCGAGTTCGAAGACGATCGGATGGCCCATCTGGAAGGCGGGCGCATAGTCGAGCTCGGCGGCCTGTGCCTGGATGGCGGCGGTGATCCTGGGCCGGCAGTGGCCGGCGTTGACGCACCACAGGCCGGCCGTGCCGTCCAGGATCTTGCGGCCGTCGCTAGCGGTGTAATGCATATCCTGGGCGGCAACCAGCATGCGCGGCGCCTGCTTGAACTGCCTGTTCGCCGTGAACGGCATCCAGAATGCACTGAGATCGTTCGGCGTCACTTTGAGCCGGTTGGACATGACCAAGCTTTCCTTTCAGTCTGTCGTTTCGCTACGGCCAACGCTTGGTCTTCGTCGCGTTTTCATGCTACGCAAATTTTTGACCGAATGGACAAACGTTAGCACCGCCATGGGAGCGGTCAAGGGAATAGTACCGGAAATGGCAGGTCAAAAGCGCGCGCCACAGCGGCGGAGGAACTGGTCCAGTTCATTGGTCCACAGAGCCTTCGCCGCAAGCCGGTCCAATAGGGTGGCCTGAGCATGGAAAAAACAGCGCCGCGGCGGCGGACGCGCATCCAGACCGAAAAGCGCGAGGTGATCCTCGAGGCGGCGCTCGAAGTGTTTTCCGCACACGGATTCCGCGGCGCGACCATCGACCAGATCGCCGAAGCGGCGGGCATGTCGAAGCCCAACCTGCTCTACTATTTCAAGCGCAAGGAAGACATCCACACGACCCTGATCGAGCGCTTGCTCGAGACCTGGCTGGCGCCGCTGCGCGAACTCGACGACGTCGGCGACCCGATGACGGAGCTGAGGAACTACATCCGCCGCAAGCTGGAGATGGCCCGCGACTTCCCGCGCGAGAGCCGGCTGTTCGCCAACGAGATCCTGCAGGGTGCGCCGCGAATCATGGCACTGCTCGAAGGCGAGCTGAAGACGCTGGTCGATGAGAAGGCGCAGGTCATCAAGGGCTGGATGCGCGCCGGCAAGATCGCGCGCACCGATCCCTGGCACTTGATCTTCGCCATCTGGGCGACCACCCAGCACTATGCCGATTTCGACGTGCAGGTGCGCGCCGTGCTCGGCCCCGACCGCGGCGGCGACGGCCGCTTCGAGGACGCGGCGCGATTTCTGGAGCAGCTGTTCCTCGAGGGATTGAGGCCGAAGCCGACTCCGTAAGAGGCCTGCGAAATCGCGGACGGACCAATCCGCCTCGCCGCCGTCAGGTGTCCGGGCTGAGCGCCAGCAGCAGCAGCGCCGCCATCGTCACCAGCGCGCCGGCCGCGACGCTGGCGGTGGTCCAGCCGTGGCCGAGCAGGCCCTCGTAGACGATGACGAAGGACGGCGTCAGGTAGTTGTAGGCGAGCACCTTCGCCGCCGGCAGCCGCAGCACGGCGAACTGGACGAGGAACGTCGTGCCCGCCGTGGTGAAGACGGCGAGATAGGCGATGGCGATCCAGACGACCGCCGGCAGTGACGTCCAGTCGGTCGAAAGAATCTCGCGAAGGCCGTAGAGCGCGATCCACAGGCCGGTGCCGAACAGCGACCAGAGCGTGAAGGCGACGAGCGGTTCGCCGCGGTTCAACCGCTTCACCAGCGGCGCATAGGCCGCGTGGCAGGCGACGCCGACGAGAAACAGCACCTCGCCCGCGCCGATGTCAAAGGCGAGCAGCGCGTCGAGATCGCCGCGGAAGATCACCCATACGGCGCCGCATGCGGCGATGACCAGGCTGGCGAGCACGACCGGCCGCGGCACCTCGCCGAGAAAGAGCCGGCCGAAACCTGCCGCCATCAGCGGCATCAGCGTGAACACCGCGCCGGTCGACACCGGGCCGGCGAGGCGGAGCGCGATGAACATGGTGACGAAAAACACCGCCATCAACAGGCCGAGCACGAGGAAGCGCCAGGGTGCGCGCGGCAGCGGAACGTTGCCGCGCAGGACCAGCGCCGCGGCCGCCGCCATCACGGCGATACCGAAGATGAAACGCACGGCATTGATCGCCGCCGGCCCGATATGGGGCGCAGCCATCGCGCCGAGCGAATAAGAGCCCGAGACGAGCGCGGCGAACAGGAGCATGGCGAGGTGGCCGACGAGCTTGTCGCGACCGGTGGCGTGGGCGCGCGGCAGGTTTCGGGCGGGCGGGCTGAATTCTGCTTGTCGGCTCAACGGGATTTCCTCAGGCCGCACTGCTATCCGAGACCGATGCGGCGAGGAAGGCGAAAAAACGCGGAGGCGGATGCGGGCGTCCGCAGCGGCGACCATTCCCACGGTACCGACGAGAAGTATATTTCCTCGGCGCAATGTCGATCGCGAGAAAGGGACGACCATGACCGCCAGCCGCCATGCCGCCGACATCGAGGCCATCCTCGCCAAACGCTCGGCGAACGGCGGCGACTATTGGGCGAGCGCCGATGGCCGACTTGTAGTCGGCGATCCCTTCTGCACGCTCACGTCCCTGCTGATCCTGCACGAACTGGGCGTTCCGCGTACGCACGAAGCCGTGCGCGGCGCGCTCGATCTTTGCCTGGGATCATGGCGCGACGACGGTCGCTATCGTCTGGTGCCCAGCGGGGCAATCTATCCGTGCCAAACGGCGATGGCGGCGCGAACCCTGTGTCGCTACGGCTACGCGCAAGACGAAAGGCTGCAGCGGACCTTCGCCCATCTCCTCGAGATCCAGTACGGCGACGGCGGCTGGCGCTGCAACAAATTCCCCTACGGCCGGGGACCGGAGACCGACTTCTCCAATCCCGGCGTGACCCTGATGGTTCTCGATGCCTTGCGGTTTTGGGAGCAGGCCGACAGGCTCCCCGGCCTCGATCGGGCGGTGCAATCGCTGCTGGACCACTGGGTGACGAGAAGACCCACCGGCCCCTGTCACTACGGCATCGGCACCCTGTTCATGCAGGTCGAATATCCGCTCCTGCGCTACAATCTGTTTTCCTACGTCTACGTCCTGTCCTTCTATGCACAAGCGGCGGGCGACCCACGCTTCCTGGACGCGCTGCGCATCCTGCAGTCGAAGCTGGACGAAGACGGCCGCGTCGTGGTCGAGCGACCGAACCGGAAACTGGCCGGTCTTTCGTGCTGCGCCAAGGGGCGTCCGTCGGACGGCGCGACCGATCGCTACCGCGAAATCCTGCGAAACCTGAAGATGCACCGCGGCGAGGGGTAGGCAACATACCTGCCCGTGGACCCAAACCCGATCCTCCGGCCGCAGAATCCACAGCACGGCGCGCCGCGTCGGTGGCGGGGCGTCGGCCCGACCCTATTCGGCCGCCACTTTCGGCGCCATCGGATTGTTCGGGTGCGTCGTCCAGTTCGCGTAGACCGACGACACCGGCTGGCCGGTGCGCTGGTCGATGACGCCGGCGGCCAGTGGCTCCATGGTGATGCAGCCCTGCACCGGGCAGACGTTGACGCAGAGATTGCAGCCGACGCACTCGTCCTCCATGACCTCGAAGTGGCGCACGCCGTCGACGAGGCTGGTGATCGCCTGGTGCGAGGTGTCCTCGCAGGCGATGTGGCAGCGGCCGCACTTGATGCACTTGTCCTGGTTAATGTGCGCCTTGGCGACGTAGTTGAGGTTGAGGTACCTCCAGTCGGTGACGTTCGGCGTAGCGCGGCCGATGACGTCGTCGAGCGTGGCGTGGCCCTTCTCGTCCATCCAGTTCTTCAGGCCGGCGATCATCTCCTGGACGATCTTGAAGCCGTAGGTCATCGCCGCCGTGCACACCTGCACGTTGCCGGCGCCGAGCGCCATGAACTCGGCCGCGTCGCGCCAGGTGGTGATGCCGCCGATGCCGGAGATCGGCAGGCCGTGGGTTTCCGGATCGCGGGCGATCTCGGCGACCATGTTGAGCGCGATCGGCTTCACCGCCGGGCCGCAATAACCGCCATGGCTACCCTTGCCGCCGATCGAGGGCTCCGGCGAGAACGTGTCGAGATCGACCGCCGTGATGGAGTTGATCGTGTTGATCAGCGACACCGCGTCGGTGCCGCCGGCATGTGCCGCGCGCGCCGGGCGGCGGATGTCGGTGATGTTGGGCGTCAGCTTGGTGATCACCGGCATGCGCGTGTACTGCTTGCACCAGCGCACGACCATCTCGATGTACTCCGGCACCTGGCCGACGGCAGATCCCATACCGCGCTCGCTCATGCCGTGCGGGCAGCCGAAGTTGAGCTCGATGCCGTCGGCGCCGGTCTCCTCGACCAGCGGCAGGATCGCCTTCCAGCTCTCCTCGGTGCAGGGCACCATGATCGAGGCGATCAGCGCCCGGTCGGGCCAGTTCATCTTGACCTGCTTCATCTCCTGCAGGTTGACCTGCAGCGGCCGGTCGGTGATCAGCTCGATGTTGTTGAGGCCGAGCAACCGGCGGTCCGCACCCCAGATGGCGCCGTAGCGCGGGCCGTTGACGTTGACCACCGGCGGGCCTTCCTCGCCGAGCGTCTTCCACACGACGCCGCCCCAGCCCGCCCTGAAGGCGCGCTCGACATTGTAGGCCTTGTCGGTCGGCGGGGCGGACGCCAGCCAGAACGGATTGGGCGACTTGATACCGACGAAATTGTTGCGGATGTCAGCCATGGCTGGTCTCCAGTTTGGCGTTTCGCAAGGTCCGGATTATATTGAAGATGCGATTGTTGGAGATCCGGCACCGATGAGTGGTCAGATGAGCTATACGATCCAGTTGCGACCCGAGCCGGAGGGCGGCTTCACCGTGCTCGTGCCGGCGCTCCCGGAAATCGTGACCTACGGCGCCGACGAGGAAGAGGCGCTGCGCATGGCGCAGGAAGCGATCGAACTGGCGCTGGACGTCCGGCGCGACGACGGCGAGGAGATTCCGGCCGATGTAGTGCCGCTGACCAGAACCGTCAGCATCGCGGCCTAACGTGGCTGCCCGACGCCTGCCGGCCATCAGCGGCAAGGCGGCGGTAGACGCATTGCAGCGAAGCGGTTTTCGCGTGGATAGGATCAGCGGCAGCCACCACGTCATGCGAAGGCCAGGCGTCGCCGGCGCCAAGGTGATCGTACCGGTGCACGGGGCGCACGACCTGCCGCCCGGTACGCTGCGCTCGATCCTCAAACAGGCCGGCCTATCCATCGACGAATTCATCGCCCTGCTCTAGTTGCCCATCCCCATCAGTACCCGGTGGATGCTCTCGGCCGCGTCGCGGCCCGCCGCGACCGAGGAGACGGTCAGATCCTCGCGGTCGTCGTTGGTGCAGTCGCCGCCGGCCCAGACCCTGGTCATCGAGGTACGGCCCTCCCCGTCGACGGCGATGCGGCCGCCGTCGAGCCGGAGCGCGGGGCCGGAACCGTTGAGCGCGGCAGTGTCAAAACTCTGGCCGATCGCCTTGAACACCTGGTCGGCGGCGAGGAGCACGGTCTCGCCGGTGCCGGTGAGCCTGCCGTCGCGGAGCGCGGTGTATTCGAGCTCGATGCCGGTGACCGTGCCATCTTGGGAGACGACGCGCCTGGGCTGCATCCAGTGGCGGATGGTGACGCCCCTGGCGGCGGCCAGTTCCTGCTCGAATTCGGAGGCGTTCATGTGCTCCTTGCCGCGGCGGTAGCAGATCGTCACCTCCTCGGCGCCGAGCAGCTTCGACTGCACGGCGGCGTCGATTGCGGTCATGCCGCCACCGATGACGATGATACGGCGGCCGACCGGAAGCGCGGCGAGGTCCGACGCCTGGCGCAGCTCGGCGATGAACTCGACGGCATTGTCGACGCCGGCGGCGTCCTCGCCCTCGGCGCGCAGCGCATTGACCCCGGCAAGCCCCAGACCGAGGAACACGGCGTCGTAGGCGGCAGTGAGGCTGGAGAGGTGGAGGTCGCGGCCGAGCGCGCGGCCGTGCTCGATCCGGATGCCGCCGATGGCGGTGACGTAGTCGACCTCGGCCTGGGCGAAGTCGTCCGTCGACTTGTAGGCGGCGATGCCATACTCGTTGAGGCCGCCGGACTTGGGCTTCGCTTCGAAGACGACGACGTCGTGGCCATGGACCGCCAGCCGGTGCGCGGCGGCCAGGCCCGCCGGGCCGGCGCCGATCACGGCGACCTTCTTTCCGGTCGGCGCGGCGCGCTCGTAGAATTGCCTGTTCTGCTTCATCGCCACGTCGGTGGCGTAGCGTTGCAGCTGGCCGATCTTGACCGGCTTGCCCTCGGCGACCTCGCGCACGCAAACCTCCTCGCACAACGTCTCGGTCGGGCAGACACGGGCGCACATGCCGCCGAGGATGTTCTGGTCGAAGATGGTCCTGGCGGCGCCGAGCGGGTTTCCGGTCGCGATCTGGCGGATGAACAGCGGAATGTCGATCGAAGTCGGGCAGGCCTGCATGCACGGCGCGTCGTAGCAGAAGTAGCAGCGGTCGGCCTCGACCAGCGCCTCGTGGGCATCGAGCGGCGGATGCAGGTCGGCGAAATTCTCGGCATACTGCTCCGGCGCGAGGCGGCCAGCAACGATACCGTCCTTGTAGAGACCGTCGGCCATTCCAGTTCCCCAGTGTTGTTGCTTTTTTCGAAGGCTAGCACGTTTTGTTTTTTTATCAATCGGTCAAATTTCATACGACCGGTCTAAGTCGCCGTATTTCTTGACTATTCTTATCATGTATTTACCCGGCAGTCCGCCCGTCGCCGCCCCGCCTTCCGCCACCCCCGCGTCACCCGCGCGGCTGCGCTCGACGCCTCTGCCTGGCCCACCTTGCCGCCTTCGCGCTGCATCCCGCCGCGCGGAGGCGGCTTGACGTTTGAATTGAATTCAATTCAACTGATGCCATGAAACGCGCGGCCCGCTCCCTCCCCGCCGAAAGCATTGCGGCCGCCGCCCCGGCGCCGCGTCGTCCGCGCAAGGCCGCGTCCGGGGCGCCGGTTACGCCGCAGACGCGCCGCCGGCTGCTTGACGCCACTGCGGCCGAACTCGTCGAGAGCGGAGGGGCGTTTGAGATCGCCGCGGTGGCCCGCCGCGCCGGCGCCTCGGTCGGCCTGAGCTACCACTATTTCGGCTCGAAGGCCGGGCTGCTCGCCGCGCTCGTCGAGGATTTCTACGACCGCTACGACGCCGCCGTCATCGACGCCAACCCGCTGCCGGGCGCGGCCTGGGCCGAGCGCGAGCGGCTGCGCGTCGAGCGGCTGGTCGACTTCATGCTCGCCGAGCCGCTGGCGCCGCTCGTGCTCACGCGCCTTTCCGCCGAGCCGGAGGTCGCCGCCGTCGAGGCACGGCGGCTGGCGCGGCATCTTTCGCTCGGCGCCGACAACATTGCCGGCGCGCAGGCGAAGGGGCAACTGCCGTCGGGACCCGATCCGCGGCTCAGGATCGGCATGATCATGGGCGGCCTGCGCCAGGCCATCGGCCAGGCGCTCGCCGGACCCGAGGCGTGGTCGCGCGAGGCGCTCGTCGCCGAACTGTGGAGCTTCGTCGCCATGGCCGCCGGTCTGGCGACACCCGACGACGGAACGCAGGCGTCCGTCCGCAGCAGCCGGCCGCGTATCAGGACACCTTGAACAGGCGGGAGGACACCATGCCGAAAGCGCTCTACGAAAAGCGCGGCAAGATCGCCTATGTCACCTTCAACCGCCCGGAGGCGATGAACGCGATCGACCGCGAGATGCATGAACTCCTGTGGGAGATCTGGCGCGACTTCCGCGACGACGACGCGGTCGAGGTGGCGATCCTGACCGGCGCCGGCGACGAGGCCTTCTGCGCCGGGGCGGACCTCAAGTCCCACCTGCCCTACTGGGTGGAGAACGCCGACGCGCTGCTGCCGCGCAAGAAGATCGCCGACGGGCTTGGCGGCATCACGCGGGGCCTGCACCGCATCTACAAGCCGATCGTCGCCGCGGTGAACGGCTGGGCGCTTGCCGGCGGCTTCGAGAACGCGCTCGCCTGTGACATCCGCATCGCCTCCGAGAACGCCCGCTTCGGCTCCTTCGAGGTGCGCCGCGGCTTCCACCACGGCGACGGCGGTATCGTGCGGCTGGTCAACACCTGTGGCGCCGGGGTGGCGCTGGAGATGCTCTTGACCGGCGAGGCAATCGATGCCGAGCGCGCGCTCCGCTGCAACATGGTGTCGCGCGTCGTGCCGCAGGCGAAGCTGATGGAGGAGGCCGAGAAGGTCGCCGCGCAGATCCTGCGCAACGACCAGTGGGCCGTGCGCTCGGCCAAGGAGACGATCCTCAACGTGATCGGCCGCCCGCTCGACGACCAGCTCGCCTACGAGGCGTTCACCGGCTACTCCGGCGCGGCCAACGCCACCGTCAGCGGCCGGCTGGCGGAGTTCTACGACAAGACGGACGAAGGCCGCGCGGGGAAGAGCGGCGAGGCTTGAACAAGCAATATGCATTGAATATGTATTCACAATGACGTTCGACTGGAACCCGTCGAAGAACGAAGAGCTTCGAACTCGATATGGGTTTGGCTTCGAACGCCTGCTGGTCGCTTTGGCGGAGGGTGCTCTGCTGGATGTCCGCGACCATCCGAACCGTGAGAAGTATGCGCACCAGAAGCAGTTTGTTTTGAACGTCGAAAGCTATGGCTGGGTCGTTCCGTTCGTCACAGACGGCGAACGCGTGTTTCTGAAGACTTTCTTTCCGAGCAGGGCAGCGACGAAACGTTATCTGGGTGGCTGAAATGGCAAAGGCGAAACTCGACATTACCGCCGAAGAAGAGCGCGACCTGATCGAAACCAGCGAGCGCGAGGAGTGGGTTTCGGTCGGCGACATCGAGACCCAGCGTCGCTACTGGCAGGAGCACGCGCGCGCGTTCCTCGACAACAAGCGGCAGCGCGTCTCGATCATGATCCCGGAGCGCGACCTGGCCCGCCTGAAAGCGAAAGCGGCCGAGCAGGGAATGCCCTACCAGACGCTCATCAATTCGATCCTGCACAAGTACGTGGAGAGCTGAGCCAGCGTCCCCTACCCGCGCATCCGCTCGAAATTGGCGTCGAACAGCGGGGTTGCCTGGATGCGCGCCCTGTGCCGGCGGCCGAGCAGTTCGATCTCGAAGTCGCCGCTCTCGTCGGCGATCTCCTTCGGCACGTAACCCATGGCGACCGACTTGCCGGCATTGTGGGCGAAGCCGCCCGACGTCACCCAGCCGCGCACGGCGCCGCCGAACCAGATCGCCTCGTCGCCGATGACGTCGGCATCGTCGGCCTCCATGACGAAGGCGCGCAGGCGGAGCTTGCCGCCCGAGGCGCGCTCGGCGAGCGCGCCGGCCTTGCCGATGAAGTCGGCTTCCTTGGAATAGGCGACGAAACGGTCGAGCCCGGCCTCGAGCGGCCCGTAGATCGGCCGGTACTCGCGCGCCCACGAGCCGTAGTTCTTCTCCAGGCGCAGCGCGTTGAGCGCGCGGTTGCCGAACAGGCCGATGCCGAATTCGGCGCCGGCGTCCATCAGCGCATGGAAGACGTGACGCTGGTATTCCGGCGCCATCCAGATCTCGTAGCCGAGGTCGCCCGTATAGCTGACCCGGCCGACCAGGCACGGCGCCATGCCGACATCCATGCGGCGGATCGACATGAACGGGAAGCCGGCGTTGGAGACGTCCTCGCGCGTCAGCTTCTCGAGCAGCTTCCGTGCGTTCGGCCCGGCGATGGTGAGGCCGGCGAGCGACAGGCCGAGCGCCTCGACCGCAACCGAGCCGTCGGCCGGCAGGTGCTTCTCGAACCAGCGCATGTGGTACTCTTCGGCGATGCCGGAGCCGGCGACGAACCATTCGTCGACGCCGTCGCGGCCGGCGCCGAGGCTGGCCAGCGTGAAGTCGCCGATCAGTCTGCCGTCCTCCTTCAGCATCGGGGCGAGCGTCATGCGCCCCTGCTTCGGCAGGCGGCAGGCGAGCAGCCGGTCGAGGAAGGCAGCCGCGCCGCTGCCCTTCACCCGGTACTTGGCGAAGCCCGAGATCTCCGAGAGGCCGACGCCGCCGCGCACGGTCGCGACCTCCTTCGCCACCTGGGCGAAGTCGGTCGAGCGCCGCCACGAGAACTCGTCCTTGACGCCTTCGGGAGCGAACCACAGCGGCACCTCGAGCCCGTAGGAAGCGCCCCACTGGGCGCCGTGCGCCGACAGGAGGTCGTAGACCGGCGTGGTCTTCAGCGGACGCCCGGCCGGCAGTTCCTCGTTGGGGAAGCGGATGGAGAAGCGGCGCGAGTAGTTCTCGCGCACCTTGGCGTTGGTGTAGCGCATCGACGCCCAGTCGCCGTAGCGGGCGACGTCCATCGCCCAGATGTCGGCGCCGGGGTCGTCGTTGATCATCCACTGCGCCAGCGACAGGCCGACGCCGCCGCCCTGGGAGAATCCAGCCATGACGCCGCAGGCGACCCAGAAGCCGGGAAGCCCGCGCACCGGGCCGACCAGCGGGTTGCCGTCGGGGGCGAAGGTGAAGGG
>CAYJMY010000151.1:11239-12342 GCA_964371125.1 uncultured Mesorhizobium sp.
GCTTGATACCGGTCTTCTGGAAGGCCGGGAAATGGCGGAAGCCGACTTCCAGCGACGGCGCGATGCGCTCGATGTCGGGCTCGAGCAGCTCGTGGCCGAAGGTCCACGGCGTCGACTGCTCCGACCACGGCTTTCCCGCCTTCTCGTAGGTGCCCATCAGCATGCCGCCGCGTTCCTGGCGGAGATAGAGCTCGCCGTCGAAGTCGACCGCGTGGATGACCTCCTTGCCGGTCGAAGCGTTGACCTCGGCGACCTCGGGCATGTCCTCGGTGATGAGATACATGTGCTCCATGGCGAGCACCGGCAGTTCCAGCCCGACCATGCGGCCGACCTCGCGCGCCCACAGGCCGCCGGCGTTGACGACGTTTTCCGTCACGACCTCGCCCTTGTCGGTGATGACGCGCCACAGGCCGTCCGGCCGGCGCCGGATGTCGACGACGCGGGTGAAACGCTCGACCGAGGCGCCGAGCTTGCGCGCCGCCTTGGCGTAGGCGTGGGTGACGCCCGACGGATCGAGGTGGCCGTCCTCGGAATTGCGCACCGCGCCGACGAACTGCTTCGGGTCGAGCAACGGCATCAGCCGGTGCGCCTCCTCGGCGGAGATCTCTTCCAGGTCGAGGCCGAGATAGCGGCCCTTGGCGACGACGCCGCGCAGCCAGTCCATGCGCGCCTCGGTCGCCGCCAAGAGCACGCCGCCGGTGATGTGCACGCCGGTCGCCTGGCCGGACAGTTCCTCGATCTCCTTGTAGAGCTCGATCGTGTATTTCTGCAGCTTGGCGACGTTGGGATCGCCGTTGATCGTGTGCATGCCGCCGGCGGCGTGCCACGTCGATCCCGAGGTCAGCTCGTCGCGCTCGAGGAGCACCACGTCGGTCCAGCCGAAACGGGCGAGATGGAACAGCACCGAACAGCCGACGACACCGCCGCCGATGACCACGACCTGTGCATGCGATTTCATGATTTTCTCTGTCGGTTCAGATGGTTGGAATGAGAAGAAGATTCAGGCCGGAAGGCTGCTGATTCAGTTTCTGAAGGAGGAACGTTCGCCCCCTCCACCGCCTTCGGCAGTCCCTGCCGGGGCGAGCCACGTGTCTCGCCCGTCC
>CAYJMY010000152.1:0-12147 GCA_964371125.1 uncultured Mesorhizobium sp.
CGGCAGAACAGCGGTCGGATGTAGGCCGGGACGAAGCCCGGAAAGGCGAAGGCGTTCTCCAGACCTTCCTCCTTGGCGACCTGGCGGATGTTGTTGCCGTAGTCGAGCGTCGGCACGCCGGCATTCCAGAAGTCGACCATCGCGGCGACGTGCGTCTTCATGGAAGCCCGCGCGGCCTTCTCCACCGCCTTCGGATCGCGCTCGCGCTTCTCGCGCCATTCGGCGACCGACCAGCCGAGCGGCAGGTAGCCGTTGATCGGGTCGTGGGCGGAGGTCTGGTCGGTGACGATGTCGGGACGCGGACCGCCTTCCTTCATGCGGCGCACCAGTTCGGGGAAGATTTCGGCGGCGTTGCCGACGAGGCCCACCGACTTCGCTTCGCTCGCCTTCGTCCAGCGCGCGATCTTCTCCAGCGCCTCGTCGAGCGTCGTCGCCTTCTCGTCGAGGTAGCGGGTGCGGATGCGGAAATCGATGCGCGTCTCGTCGCATTCGACCGCGAGGCAGCAGGCGCCGGCGAAGACGGCCGCCAGCGGCTGCGCGCCGCCCATGCCGCCGAGCCCGCCCGTCAGGATCCACTTGCCAGTGAGGTTGCCGCCATAGTGCTGTCGGCCGGCCTCGGCGAATGTCTCGTAGGTGCCCTGCACGATGCCCTGCGTGCCGATGTAGATCCACGATCCAGCCGTCATCTGGCCGTACATGGCGAGCCCCTTGCGGTCGAGCTCGTTGAAATGCGCCCACGTGGCCCAGTGCGGTACGAGGTTGGAGTTGGCGATCAGCACACGCGGCGCGTCGGCATGGGTGCGAAACACGCCGACCGGCTTGCCGGACTGGACGAGCAGCGTCTGGTCGCCGTCGAGGTCGCGGAGCGCAGCGACGATGCGGTCGAAATCGTTCCAGGTGCGCGCGGCGCGGCCGATGCCGCCATAGACGACGAGTTCCTGCGGATTCTCGGCCACGTCGGGGTCGAGGTTGTTCATCAGCATGCGGAGCGGCGCCTCGGTGAGCCAGCTCTTCGCCGAAAGCTCGGTGCCTGTGGCGGCGCGGATGGTGCGGGCATTGTCGATGCGGGCATTCAGGGTCATGGATGAAACTCCGGAAACGGGCGCGGGATCAGGTCCTCGCCCAGTGCAGCGCGGTCTTCAGGATGTCGGTCAGCGTCGCCCGGATCGGGCGGGCGTAGTCGGGATCGTAGGCGACCGGCCAGTTGTCCGGCGTGCCCTTGCCGTCGGGCTCGGCGAGGTAGCCGCGGTTGGCCAGTTCCATCTGCAGGGCGTGCACGCCCTCTTCCGGCCTGCCGTGTTCGCGCGTGATCCAGCCGCCCTTGAAGCGCCCGTCGACCACCCAGCTCTCGCCGGTCCTCGCCAGTATGTCGGCGATACGACCTTGCAGGTACAGGTCCGCACTCCTGCCGTCGTTGGTGCCGAGGTTGAAGACCGGCAGCGTGCCCTCGAACAGGCGCGGCAGAACCGAGCGGATCGAGTGGCAGTCGTAGAGCACCACGCGGGGATGTTCGACGCGCAGGCGGGCGAGCTCGATCCTGAGCGCCGTGTGGTAGGGCTCGAAATAGCTCTCGACCCGCGCCTGGATCTCGTCGGCGGTCGGCTCCCGGCCGGGCCGGTAGAGCGGGTCGCCGTCGAAGGTCTCCGTCGGGCAGAGCCCGGTGGTCGCCTGCCCGGGATAGAGCGAAACGCCCGACGGGTCGCGGTTGACGTCGATCACCGAGCGCGAGATCGCGGTGCGAATGACGGTCGCGCCGAGGCCGGCGGCGAAGTCGTAGAGCCGCTCGATCCACCAGTCGGTATCGCGGCGCGCCAGCCACTCCGAGGCAAAGCGGTCTTCGAGGCCGGCGAGGCCGGTGCCGGTGTGCGGGATCGACACGACCAACGGGGCGTCGCCGCGCGTCACGGTGAGCCAGGGCGTGGTCATGCGCAGACCCCCGGCAGTGCGACGCCCGAGGCAGCGTCGGCCACCTTGCCCGACGACACCAGCGCGATCGCCTTCTCGATGTCGGGGTGGAAGTGCCGGTCGTCGTCGAGATGCGGCACCTGAGCGCGCACCAGCCGGCGCACCGCTTCGAGCGGCGCGCTGGTCGGCAGCGGCGCGTGGAAGTCGCAACCCTGCGCGGCGGCGAGGAGTTCGATCGCCACCACCGCCTCGGCGTTGGCGACCATGCCGCCGAGGCGCCGTGCGCCGTGCGCCGCCATCGAGACGTGGTCCTCCTGGTTGGCCGAGGTCGGAATCGAATCGACGCTCGCCGGATAGGCCTTCTGCTTGTTCTCCGAGACCAGCGCGGCGGCCGTCACCTGCGGGATCATGAAGCCCGAATTGAGCCCCGGCTTCGGCGTCAGGAAAGCCGGCATGCCCGACAGCGCCGGATCGACCAGCATGGCGATACGCCGCTCGGCCAGGCTGCCGATCTCGCAGACGGCGAGCGCGATCATGTCGGCGGCGAACGCAACCGGCTCAGCGTGAAAATTGCCGCCGGACAGCGCCGTGCCGTCCTCGGCGAAGATGAGCGGGTTGTCGGTGACGGCGTTGGCCTCCGTGCCCAGCATGTCGGCAGCCTTGCGCAGGATGTCGAGCGCCGCTCCCATCACCTGCGGCTGGCAGCGCAGGCAGTAGGGATCCTGCACGCGCTCGTCGCCGACGCGGTGGGAATCGCGGATGGCGCTGCCGGCCATCAGTGCGCGCAGCGCGTCCGCCGTCTCGATCTGGCCGCGATGCTTGCGCAGGAGGTGGATGCGCGGGTCGAACGGCGCGTCCGATCCCTTCGCCGCGTCGGTCGACAATGCGCCGGTGACAAGCGCCGAGCGGAACAGCACTTCCGCCTCGAACAGGCCGGCGAGCGCGTAAGCGGTGGAGAACTGCGTGCCGTTGAGCAGCGCCAGGCCTTCCTTCGGGCCGAGCGTCACCGGCTCGAGCCCATGCGAGACGAACGCCACCTTGGCCGGGAAGATGCCATGCGGCGTATGGCATTCGCCGACGCCGATCATGGTCGCCGCCATGTGCGACAGCGGCGCCAGGTCGCCGGAGGCGCCGACGGACCCTTGCGAAGGCACCACGGGGATGACGTCGCTCGCCAGCATCGCCTCGATCAGGTCGACTGTCTCCTGGCGCACCCCCGAGGCGCCCTGCCCGAGACTCGCCAGCTTCAGCGCCATCATCAGCCGCGTCACCGCGACCGGCATCGCCTCGCCCACGCCGGCGGCGTGCGACAGTACGATGTTGCGCTGCAGCGTCTCGAGGTCGTCGGCCGGGATGCGCACGCTTGCGAGCTTACCGAAGCCCGTGTTGATGCCATAGACAGGCTCGCCCTTCTCGACGATCGCGGCGACGGCCGCAGCACTCGCCGCGATCTTCTCCCGGCAGCACGGATCGAGCCTCGGCACGGCGCCGCGATAGATGGCTCGCCAGACGGAAAGCGGCGTGTCGCCTGGAACCACTATGATCTCTCTCATCGGCCTCTCCAGATGCGGGCATACAGCGGGTTGGATCCCATGCGGTAGACGAGTTCGGCGGGGCTCTCGATGTCCCATATGGCGAGGTCGGCCCATTTTCCCTGCTCGAGCGTGCCGGTCTCGCCGATAAGGCCGAGCGCGCGCGCCGCCTCGCGCGTCGCGCCGGCGATGCACTCGGCGACCGTCATGCGGAACAGCGTCGCCGCCATGTTCATGGCGAGCAGCAGCGAGGTCAGCGGCGCGGTGCCGGGATTGCAGTCGGTCCCTACCGCCATCGGCACCCCGTACCGCCGGAACAGCTCGATGGGCGGCACCTTGGTCTCGCGGATGAAATAGAAGGCGCCGGGCAGCATCACGGCGACGGTGCCCGCCGCAGCCATCGCAGCGGCCCCCGCCTCGTCCGTATGTTCGAGATGATCGGCCGACAGCGCGCCGTGGCGCGCGGCGAGCGCCGCGCCGCCGAGATTGGAGAGCTGGTCGGCGTGCAGCTTGACGGGAAGTCCGCGCGCCCGCGCCGCATCGAAGACGCGGGCGATCTGCTTCGGCGAAAACGCGATGCCCTCGCAGAACCCGTCGACGGCGTCGACCAGGCCTTCCGCGGCGAGCGCCGGCAGCATATCGCCGGCAACGCTGGCGATGTAGCCGTCCGTGTCGCCCGCGGCTTCCGGCGGCAGGGCGTGGGCGCCGAGGAAGGTTGTCCGCACGGTGACGTTGCGCGCCGCACCGAGCCGGCGCGCGACGCGCAGCGTCTTTCGCTCGTTGGCGAGGTCGAGCCCGTAGCCCGACTTGATCTCGATCGTCGTCACGCCTTCGGCGATCAGCGCGTCGAGGCGCGGCAGCGACTGGGCGAACAGCGCGTCTTCGTCCGCAGCGCGCAGCGCCCTGACCGACGAGACAATGCCGCCGCCGGCGCGCGCCACCTCCTCGTATGTGGCGCCGTCGAGGCGCATCTCGAACTCGTTGGCCCGGTCTCCGGCATGAACGAGATGGGTATGGCAGTCGATCAGGCCCGGCGTGATCCAGCGGCCACCGCAGTCGACCGTCTCGGCGCGCGAGGCGAACGCCTGCGAAACGTCGGCCTCCGGTCCGGCGTGGACGATACGTCCGGCCTCGACGGCAACCGCACCGCGCTCGACGGTGCCGAGCCCGGCCCGCCCGGCGGCCAGCGTCGCCAGCCGGGCGTTGCGGAACAGACGCGGACGGCCTTGCTGGTGGGTGCTGCTCGCCATCTCTCCTCCGGCAGACGATGTATTATGTATATACATATTAGCGACGGACGCAAGCCTCGCGTCTCCGCGCCGGCTGGAAAATCGGCCACCGCCATGCTTAGCTTGTTCGGCAGGGCGCACAGACGTCGGGGGGAAGCATGGACTACGACTACGTGATCGTCGGCGGTGGGTCCGCGGGCGCGACTTTGGCGTCGCGGCTGAGCGAGGATCCGGGCGTGACCGTCTGCCTGATCGAAGCGGGCGGAGAGGGCCGCGACCTGCTCATCCGTGCGCCCTTCGGCATCGTCGGCATGCTGCCGGGATGGGGCAAGATCAACAACTGGGCCTTCAACACCGTACCGCAGCAGGGCCTCAACGGCCGCCGCGGCTACCAGCCGCGCGGCAAGGCGCTGGGCGGGTCGAGCGCCATCAACGCCATGCTCTACACCCGCGGCCATCGCAGCGACTACGACGACTGGGCGGCCCATGGCGCCGACGGCTGGTCGTGGAACGACGTGCTGCCCTATTTTCTCCGCGCCGAGGGCAACGAGCGCGGCGCCGGTCCGCTCCATGGCGGGACGGGTCCGCTGAAGGTGTGCGACCAGCGCAGCCCGCGGCCGATAACGCAGGCCTTCGTCGACGCCTGCGGGGAAAACCAGATCCGCTTCAACGACGACTTCAACGGCCCCGAGCAGGAAGGGGCAGGCATCTACCAGGTCACCCAGTTCTGGGGCGGGCCGAAGAACGGCGAGCGCTGCTCGGCGGCGGCGGCCTATCTGCACCCGGTCATGGACCGGCCGAATCTCACCGTGCTGACCCATGCCCGCGCCACCGGCCTCGTGCTCGACGGCCGCAGGGCGAAGGGCGTGCGCTTCCGCCGCAAGGGACGCGAAGAGACCGTTTCCGCCCGCCGCGAGGTGATCCTCTCGGGCGGCGCCTTCAACTCGCCGCAACTGCTGCTCCTCTCCGGCATTGGCCCCGCCGATGAACTGCGCCGCCATTCCATTCCCGTCGCGCACGAACTTCCGGGCGTCGGCCGCAACCTCCAGGACCATCTCGATTTCATCATCGGCTGGCGGTCGAAGGATCCCGACATGGTCGGCATCGGCCTGCGCGCCAGTCTCGGCCTGATGGGCCACATGCGCCAGTGGAAGAAGGACGGCACCGGGTTGATCTCGACGCCCTATGCCGAGGGCGCCGCCTTCATCAAGTCCGACCCCGGCCTGGAGCGGCCCGACCTGCAGCTGCACTTCGTCGTCGCCGTGGTCGAGAACCACGGCCGCCGGCTGCGCCACGGCTTCGGCTTCTCCTGCCATGTCTGCGTGCTCAGGCCGCATTCGCGCGGCGAGGTACGGCTTTCAAGCGCCGATCCGATGGCCGACCCGCAGATCGATCCGCGCTTCCTTTCCGACGAGCGCGACGCGAAGCTGCTGCTCAAGGGCACGCGCATGATGCGCTCGATCCTCGAGGCGCCGGCGCTGGCGAAATATCGCGACCGTCCGATCTATCCGCTCGGCGACAGCGACGGCGAGATCATGTCGCACATCCGGGCCCGCGCCGACACGATCTACCATCCGGTCGGCACCTGCCGGATGGGCAAGGACGAGATGGCCGTCGTCGACCCTGAGCTGCGCGTCCACGGCATGGAGGGCCTGCGCGTCGTCGACGCTTCGGTGATGCCGACCCTCATCGGCGGCAACACCAATGCGCCGACCATCATGATCGCCGAAAAGGCCGCGGACATGATCCGCGGCGGTTGAGCGGGGGCACCGCCGCCGTTGCGAACGAAACGGAAACGATGCTTCATGCGGCCATGGATGTCGCCGTGCCTGATTCGACCGCCCTGCCCCGCTATCTCGACGGGCTGAACCCGGCGCAGCGCGCCGCGGTGGAGCACGGCGGCGGTGCCGTCGCCGGGCCGCTGCTCGTCATCGCCGGCGCCGGTTCCGGCAAGACCAACACGCTCGCCCACCGCGTCGCCCACCTGATCGTCGCCGGCGCCGACCCGCGCCGCATCCTGCTCATGACCTTTTCGCGCCGCGCCGCCGCCGAGATGACCCGCCGCGTCGAGCGCATCGCCGGCGAGGTGATGGGCGAGAAGGCCGGCGTGCTCGCCGGCGGCCTCGACTGGGCGGGCACCTTCCACTCGGTCGGCGCGCGCCTGCTCCGCGACCATGCACCCGAGATCGGCCTCGATCCCGCCTTCACCATCCACGACCGCGAGGATTCCGCCGACCTGATCAACCTCGTGCGCCACGAGCGCGGCCTGTCGAAGACCGAGAGCCGCTTCCCGGCGAAAGGCACCTGCCTCGCCATCTATTCGCGCGCGGTGAATTCGCAGGAGCCGCTGGACGAGGTCCTGGGAAAGGCCTTCCCGTGGTGCGCCGGCTGGGCCGACGAACTGCGCGGCCTGTTTTCCGCCTATGTCGAGGCCAAGCAGGCCGAAAACGTGCTCGATTTCGACGACCTGCTGCTCTACTGGGCGCAGATGGCGGCCGAGCCCGCGCTCGCCGCGGCGATGGGCGAGCGCTTCGACCACATCCTCGTCGACGAGTACCAGGATACCAACCGACTGCAGGCCTCGATCCTCACCGCGCTGAAGCCGGATGGGCGCGGGCTGACCGTTGTCGGCGACGACGCCCAGTCGATCTATTCGTTCCGCGCCGCGGAAGTCCGCAACATCCTCGACTTCCCCGCGCTGTTCGCGCCGCCCGCCGGCATCATCACGCTCGACCGCAACTACCGCTCGACGGAAACGATCCTCGCCGCCGCCAATGCCGTGATCGGCGAGGCCTCCGAGCGCTTCGCCAAGAACCTGTGGAGCGACCGGCGCTCTTCCGCCAAGCCGCGTCTCGTCGCCGTGCGCGACGATGCCGGCCAGGCGAACTACGTCTGCGACCGGGTGCTGGAGGAGCGCGAGGCGGGAACCGCGCTGAAGGCGCAGGCCGTGCTCTTCCGCGCCTCCCACCACAGCGGGCCGCTGGAGGTCGAGCTGACCCGACGAAACATCCCCTTCGTCAAGTTCGGCGGGCTGAAATTCCTCGATTCGGTACATGTGAAGGACGTGCTCGCCGTGCTGCGTTTCGCCGAGAACCCGCGCGACCGCGTCGCCGGCTTCCGTGTCCTCCAGCTGATGCCCGGCGTCGGGCCGACGACGGCGGGTGCGGCGATCGAGGCGATGGCGGCGGCGCTCGATCCCGCGCTCGGCCTCTCCGGCTTCCGCGCGCCGGCGCGCAGCGAGGCCGACTGGCCGGCCTTCGTCGAGCTGTTCGGAGGCCTGCGCACCTCTTCAGCTGCGAAGTGGCCGGCCGACCTCGAACGCGCCCGGCTGTGGTACGAGCCGCATCTCGAACGCATCCACGAGGACGCCGCGATGCGCCGCGCCGATCTGCTGCAGCTGGAGCAGATCGCTGCGTCCTATCCGAACCGCGAGCGCTTCCTCACGGACCTGACCCTCGACCCGCCGGCCGCGATCAGCGACCGGCCCGGCCCGCCGCACCTCGACGAGGATTTCCTGATCCTGTCGACCATCCACTCGGCGAAGGGCCAGGAGTGGAAGAACGTCTTCGTGCTCAACTGCGTCGACGGCTGCATCCCGATCGACCTCGCCGCGGGCGAGAGCGCCGAGCTCGAGGAGGAGCGCCGGCTGCTCTACGTGGCCATGACGCGGGCCAAGGATTCGCTCGACCTGATCTTGCCGCAGCGTTTCTACGTGCACGGCCAGGCCGCGCGCGGCGACCGCCACGTCTACGCCTCGCGCACGCGCTTCGTCACCGACCGCATGCTGCCGCATTTCGAGCAGCTCTCCTGGCCGCTGTCGAAATGGCTGGGCGCCGCAGCGCCCGGCCCCGCCGCCCCGGTCGTCGACCTGCGCCAGAGGATGCGCGGCATGTGGCGCTGAGGCCCCGCGCTGCAGACGGAAGGCCGGTCAGCCGGCCTGCATGCGCCTGAAGGTCAGCCGCAGCTGCTTTTCAATCTCGATGATGGCGAAGAAGACGACGCCGACGCCGACGATCAGCAGGCCGTCAAGGAAGGGAACCGGCTCGGTGGCGAAGACGCCCTGCATCAGCGGCACGTAGGTGAAGGCGAACTGCGCCGCCGTGATGGTGATCACCGTTGCCCACACCACCTTCGTCCCCTGGACCGCCTTCCAGGTCAGCGAGGTGCCGTAGATGTTGCGGATGAAGAACAGGTGGAAGATCTCCAGCACCACCACCATGTTCGTCGTCATGGTGCGCGCCAGCTCCAGCGAATAGCCGCGGTCCAGCGCGTAGAGGTAAATGCCGAAGACGGCGCCGAGGAAGAGCAGCGACACGAGCAGGACGTGCCAGGCGAGATGCCCGGTCAGCAGCGGCTCGTTGCGCGGTCGCGGCGGGCGCCGCATCGTGTCGTCCTCGGTCGGCTCGAAGGCGAGCGCGATGCCGAGCGTGGTCGTCGTCACCAGGTTGATCCACAGGATCTGGATGGCGGTGATCGGCAGGGTAAGGCCGAACAGGAGCGCGACGATGATGGTGATCGCCTCGCCGGCATTGGTCGGCAGCGTCCAGCTGATCACTTTCTTGATGTTGTCGTAGACCGTCCTGCCCTCGCGCACGGCCGCCGCGATCGAGGCGAAGTTGTCGTCGGCGAGCACGATCTCGGCAGCCTCCTTTGCCGCCTCGCTGCCCTTTTTGCCCATGGCGATGCCGGCGTCGGCGCGCTTCAGGGCCGGCGCGTCGTTGACGCCGTCGCCCGTCATCGCGACCGTCAGCCGGTGCGCCTGCAGCGCCATGACCAGGCGCAGCTTGTCCTCCGGGCTGGTGCGGGCGAAGACGTCGGTGTCGAGCACCGCGGCCGCCAGTTCGCCGTCGTCCATCTCGTCGAGGTCGGCGCCGGTGAGCACGGCATCGGGGTTTTCGAGCCCGATCTGGCGGCCGATCGCCGCAGCGGTCCCGGCATGGTCGCCCGTGATCATCTTCACCCGGATCCCCGCCTGCCGGCATTCGGCGACCGCCGCGATGGCCTCGGCCCGCGGCGGATCGATCAGCCCGACAAGGCCGATCAGCACGAGGTCGCGCTCGACGTCGCCAAACTCGAGGACGGTATGCGCGGGGGAAACGCCTTTGGCGGCGAAGGCCAGCACGCGTTGACCTTCAGCGGCGATCGCGTCGGCCTTGCCATGCCAGTAGTCCGCATCGAGCGGCTCGCTGCCGCCCGCGGTCGTCCGTTGGGCCGCGCACATCGCCAGGAGCCGCTCCGGCGCGCCTTTGACGAAGACGGTGGCGTGCCCCGAGTGGTCATGATGAAGGGTCGCCATGAAGCGATGGCGCGCGTCGAAGGGGATGGCGTCCGTCCGCGTCCAGCCGGAGGCGTCGGCATGGAGGTCGAGCCCGGCCTTACCCGAGAGCGCCAGCAACGCGCCTTCCATCGGATCGCCTTCGACGGTCCAAACGCCGTCGTGCTGGCGCAACGCCGCGTCGTTGCAGAGCGCGGCCGCACGGGCGAGTTCCTCGAGCAGCGCGTGGTCTCGTCCGCTGACCACCGCGTCGTCCAGCCTGATCGCGCCGGCGGGCTCGTAGCCTTCGCCCTCGAGCGAAAAGACGTGCCGGTCGACGGCGACCGACGACACCATCATCTCGTTGCGCGTCAGGGTGCCGGTCTTGTCGGTGCAGATGACCGACACCGCGCCGAGCGTCTCGATCGCCGGCAGGCGGCGCACGATGGCGTTGCGCCGCGCCATGGCCTGGACGCCGACGGCAAGCGTGATGGTCAACACCGCCGGCAGGCCCTCCGGGATCGCCGCGACGGAAAGACCGACGACCGCCATGAACACGTCGGCGAACTCGAAATGCTCGACGAAATAGCCGAAGACGAGCAGCACGCCGGCGATCAGCAAGATCATCAGCGTCAGCCAGCGGGCGAACGTGTCCATCTGGCGGACCAGCGGCGTGGTCAGCACCTCCACGTCGGCGAGCATGCCGCTGATACGGCCGAGTTCGGACGACGGGCCAGTGGCGACGACGACGCCGCGCCCGGCGCCGCTGGTCACCAGCGTGCCGCTGAACGCTATCGAGGCGCGGTCGCCGAGCGGCGCGGCCTCCGCGACCGGCTTCGTGTGCTTCTCGACCGGCACCGATTCGCCGGTCAGCATCGCTTCCTGGACCTGCAGGCCGGTGGCCTGGACGAGACGCAGGTCGGCCGGCACCTTGTCGCAAGCCTCGAGCACAACGACGTCGCCCGGCACCAGCAGTTCGCCATCGACGCTGACCCGCTTGCCGTCGCGCAGCACGGCTGCCTGCGGGGCGAGCATGCGGCGGATCGACTCCATCGCCTTCTCGGCCTTGCCTTCCTGGATGAAGCCGATGACCGCGTTGGCCACGACCACCGCCAGGATGACGAGGGTGTCGACGAGATGGTCGAGCGCGAATGTGATCGCCGCCGACGCAATCAGGACGTAGATCAGGATGTTGTTGAAATGGGCGAGGAAGCGCAGAGCGGGATGGCGTCGCGGCGGCGCCGGCAGGCGGTTCGGTCCGTGACTGGCGAGCCGGTGGGCCGCTTCCTGCGAACTCAGGCCGTTCGGTTTCGCGTCCAGCGCTTCGAGGACGGCCTCAACCGACCTGTTGTGAAAACCGGAAATTGCCGCCGGGTGCAACTCGCTGCTCGCCATCTCGGATGTCCTCGTCTGCCGGCTCAATTCAGCGCCAGTGAATGTACAAACGCGGGCGTCCGGGGCCGAGCCGGATCCACGACGGGATTCAATCTACAGCTTGTATGTGAACGTATGAATAGGACATACACGCGCACCCGTGCCACATCGCCATCGGGACCGGGCAAGTCCGCGCGGCGGCGTGTCAGCCCTTCTGCGTGCCAAACTGCTCGCGCAAGGTGCGGCGCAGGACCTTGCCGTAGGCGCTCTTCGGCAGTTCGTCGAGGAAGAAGACGTGCTTCGGCTTCTTGAAGCTCGCCAGGCTCTCCCTGCAAAAGGCGAGCACGTCCGCTGCCGACAGCGTTGCTACCGGATCGGCGACGATCGCCACCGCGACGCTCTCGCCCCATTCGGCGTCGGGCAGGCCGAACGCGATCACTTCGCGCACCGCCGGATGCGCCGCGATGACGTCCTCGACCTCCTTCGGGTAGATGTTGGTGCCGCCGGAAATGATCGTGTCGTGGCGCCGGTCGAGCACGCGCAGCCGCCCGCCGGAATCGAAATGGCCGATGTCGCCGGTATGCAGCCAGCCGTCGCGGATCGCCGAGTCGGTGGCGGCCGGGTTGCCCCAGTAGCCCTTCATGACGACGTCGCCGCGCACGCAGATCTCTCCGTCCTCACCCAGCGGCACCTGCCGGCCGGTCTCGTCGACGAGGCGCACCTCGACTCCCGCCCGGACATATCCGGCCGACAGCAGCGTCTCGTCGTCGGCGCCGGCGTGATCGCGACCGGGCAGGTAGGAGATCGTCATCGGCGCCTCGCCCTGCCCGTAGAGCTGGTGGAAGATCGGGCC
>CAYJMY010000153.1:0-12110 GCA_964371125.1 uncultured Mesorhizobium sp.
GGTCTACGGCAAGCCGCTGGTCTATCTCGACAATGGCGCCTCGGCGCAGAAGCCGCGCGCCGTGCTCGACGCGATCCAGCACGCTTATGTCCAGGAATACGCCAACGTCCATCGCGGCCTGCATTTCCTCTCCAACGCCTCGACCGACGCCTATGAGAAGGCGCGCGAGACGGTCCGCCGTTTCCTCAATGCGGGAAGCACCGACGAGATCGTCTTCACCAGCAACACGACCTCGGCGATCAACACGGTCGCCTACGGCTTCGGCATGCCCAACATCGGCGCCGGCGACGAGATTGTGCTCTCGATCATGGAGCATCATTCCAACATCGTCCCGTGGCACTTCATCCGCGAGCGTCAGGGCGCGAAGCTGGTCTGGGTGCCGGTGGACGACCTTGGCGACTTCCATGTCGAGGAGTTCGAGAAGCGCCTCACGAACCGCACCAAACTCGTCGCCATCACCCACATGTCCAACGCGCTTGGCACGGTCACGCCGATCAAGGAGATCGTGAGGATCGCACATGAGCGCGGCATCCCGGTGCTGGTCGACGGCAGCCAGTCTGCCGTGCACATGCCCATCGACGTGCAGGATCTCGGTTGCGACTGGTTCGTCATGACCGGGCACAAACTCTACGGCCCATCAGGCGTCGGCGTGCTCTATGGGCGCAAGGAGCGGCTGGCGGCGATGCGTCCGTTCCAGGGCGGCGGCGAGATGATCCTCGAGGTGACGGAAGATACCGTCACCTACAACGATCCGCCGCACCGTTTCGAGGCCGGCACGCCGCCGATCGTGCAGGCGATCGGGCTGGGCGCGGCGCTGGACTATATGGAGAGCGTCGGCCGCGAACGCATCGCCGCGCACGAGGCCGACCTCAAGGACTATGCCCACGAGCGCCTTCGCGCCATCAACTCGCTGCGCATCTTCGGCGAGGCGCCGGGCAAGGGCGCGATCGTCTCGTTCGAACTGAAGGGCATCCACGCGCACGACGTGTCGATGGTGATCGACCGCGCCGGCGTGGCGGTGCGGGCCGGCACGCATTGCGCCCAGCCGCTGCTCAAGCGCTTCGGCGTCACGTCGACCTGCCGCGCTTCGTTCGGCATGTACAATACGAGGGCCGAGGTCGACGCCCTTGCCGAGGCGCTGGAAAAGGCGCGCAAATTCTTCGGATGAGGGAGACCATGCAGGACCAAGTGAAGCCCGCAGGAGATGTCGCCACCGGCGCCGCCGACAGCGTCTACGCGGCGTCGTCCATTCCCGCCGACGAACTGGCGCGGCTTACCGACGACATCGTCATGGCACTGAAGACCGTCTATGACCCGGAGATCCCGGCCGACATCTACGAACTCGGCCTGATCTACAAGATCGATATCGAGGACGATCGCTCGGTCAAGATCGACATGACACTGACCGCGCCGGGCTGCCCGGTCGCCGGCGAGATGCCGGGCTGGGTGCAGAACGCAGTCGGCGCCGTCGAAGGCGTCTCAGACGTCGAGGTCAAGATGGTGTTCGATCCGCCATGGACGCCCGACCGCATGTCCGAGGAAGCGCAGGTCGCCGTCGGCTGGTACTGACCGCGCGTCGCCGGACGGCAGCGGCGTCTATGCCGATCTGCGCCTCGGCTCGTGCAGTTCGCCCGGCCCGGCGGCCCTTCCCGAGAGGAATGTCAGGCGCACCTCGTCGAGCACTTCGAAACGCTGCGGATTGATGATGCGCAGCACGCCGCGCCGGGCCAGATCCTGGATCGTGCGGCTGATCGTCTCCGCCGTGGTGCCCAGGTAGATGGCCATGTCGTGGCGGGAGATCGGCACCGATACCATGCGCAGTTTCCGCGGCACGGCGTGCGCGGCTGCGTCGGTCTGGCGCAGCAGCATCAGCAGGAAGCTGGCGACCCGCTCCTGGACGGCCTGGCAGCCGAGCAGCAGCATCCAATCCTGTGCGGCGTCGAGCTCGTCGAGCACCGCCAGCATGACGTCGTGTTCGACCGCCGGATGGCGGGCGAGGAACGATTCAAACGCTGCGCGGGAAAAGCAGCACAGTCTGCAGTCCGTCGCGGCTTCGATCGCCACCGGAGAAACCTGCGAAAAGACGCGTCCGAACAGGCTCGGCGCGAAGAGCAGGCCGACGATCTGCTGTCGGCCGTCGTGCATGGTCTTCTGCACACGCAGCACGCCGGAAAGCACGGTGCCGACGAGGCCGGATTCCTCGCCCTCGCCGACGATGGTCTCGCCGGCGGCGAAGCTCCTGATATGGGCGATCCTGACCAGTTCTTCGCGGAGCGTCGCATCGCTGGCGCAACGGACGAAACAGCGGTGAAGCGTATGCTGATCGTCTTCGCCGCGCCCGATCGCCGAGAGAAGAGATTCCATCGTCGCGACCTCCGCGGGCAGGTTTCTTCCTGAAAAGCATACCACACAGGGCCGCCTCAATGCGGCCCGAGCGGAAATATTATCTATCTCATCGCTAATTTTTGCCGAGTTCTTTGCGCTGGATCAAGGCGAGCCCGGCCCGCGATTGCCGCCTCGCGTTCAATGGACCGGCCAGACGAGCAAGAGCGCCGGCACGCCGACCAGCACGACGAGGATCGACAGCGGAAAACCGAGGCGCGCGTAGTCGCCGAACCTGTATCCGCCGGGACCCATGACGAGCGTGTTGCACTGGTGCCCGATCGGCGTCAGGAAGTCGCATCCCGCGCCGATGGCGACGGCCATCAGGAATGCTTCCGGCCGATAGCCGAGGCCTGCGGCGAAGCTCGCCGCGATCGGCGCCATGACGAGTACAGTCGCCGCATTGTTGAGGAAAGGCGTTACCGCCATCGCCGCGACGAGGACCAGAGCCAGGGCGGCATAGGCCGGCTGGCCCGTACCGACGGCGACCAGGCCGCTCGCGATCAGGTCGGTGGCGCCCGTCGTCGTCAGCGCGTCGCTGACAGGGATGATGGCGGCGAGCATGACCAGGATCGGCCCGTCCATGGCGGCATAGACGTCGCGCAGCGGGATCGTCCTGAACAGGACCATCAGGACTGCCGCCGTGAAGAAGGCGATCGTGACCGGCAGCAGTCCGACCGCCGTCGTCGCCATCGCCGCACCCAGGATCGCCAGCGGCACGATGCCCTTACGCACGCTGCCCATCAGGATCGGCCGTTCGGCCAGAGGCAGGCAACCGAATTCGCGCAGGAGTTCGGGGAGGCGCGTGCGTTCGGCCTGCAGGACGACGATATCGCCAAGACGGAAAATGATGCCGCCCGGCCGTCCGCGTATGCGCTCGCCGCGCCGGCTCACCGCGAGCACGTTGACGCGATAGCGGTCGAACAAGGCGAGGCGCTGCGCCGACAGTCCGATCAGGATCGAGTTTTCGCCGATCACCGCCTCGACGGCTTCGACGTTGCTGTCGCCGTCGCTGGCGCCGACATCGCGGCCGTCGGTCAGCGAGAGCTTTGCCTGGGCGACGAGCCGGTCGAGCGCGGGCGGGTCGCCTTCGAGGATAAGGATGTCGCCTTCGCGCAGCAACGAATCCGGCAGCGGCGTGATCGCGAGCCCGTCGGCGCGCATGATCGAGGCGATCCGCGCATTGCCCTCGGCGGCCTTGAGCAGGTGGGACACGGTCTTGCCGGCGACCGTCGACTTGGCGGTGATGCGCGCCTCGGCAAGGTAGTCGGGGATGTCGATCGCCTCATGCAATCCTTCCGACGCCGGCTTGCGCTCCGGCAGAAGACGGTAAAAAGCGACGAGGAAGAGGAATCCGGCGAGCGACAGAATTGCGCCGACCGGAGTGAAGTCGAACATGGAGAACGACGTGCCGGTCATTTCTTCGCGGACGCGCGAGACGATGATGTTCGGCGACGTGCCGACCTGGGTCATCAGGCCGCCGAGGAGTGCGGCGAAGGCCATCGGCATGAGGAATACCGAGGGTGGGATGTTGGACCGGCGGGCGAACTGGAAGGCGACCGGGATCATGATCGCCAGCGCACCGATATTTTTCACGAACGCCGACAGGACCGCGACGATGATGACCAGTAGCGCCAGCTTGGCGCGCACCGACGCCGTCGCCGGGAAATGGCGCTGGATGAGGAGTTCCATGACGCCGGATCGGGCCACTGCGGCACTGACGAGGAGCGCGCTGCCGACGATGATGACGATGTCGTCGCTGAAGCCTTCGAAGGCGCGGTCGACGGGAACGATCCCCGTCGCGACGCCGGCAAGCAACGCCACCGCCGCCACCAGGTCGTAGCGGAAGCGTCCCCACAGGAACGCCGCCATCATGCCGGCGATCACCGCGAAGGCGAGGAACTGGGGCGTCGTCATGTGCGGAACCTGGTGTGGCGCGGGCATCGATAAATGCGGCTGACGGCGAAACGTTTCACCGGCGTTGCGCGATTTCGGACCCGGTAAAAGCCTCCACGCCCTGCGCGGCCGCACGCCGCTCCACGGGTTCAGATCAGTTGCACGCCCTTCATGCTGACATGCCCGCTCTTGCCGATGATGATGTGGTCATGGACAGCGATGCCGAGCGGCTTCGCCGTGTCGATGATGGTCCGCGTCATCTCGATGTCGGCGCGCGAGGGCGTCGGGTCGCCGGACGGGTGGTTGTGGACCAGGATCAGCGCCGTCGAGGAGAGTTCGAGGGCGCGGCGCACCACCTCGCGCGGGTAGACCGGCGTGTGGTCGACCGTGCCCGTTTGCTGCACCTCGTCGGCGATCAGCGCGTTTTTCTTGTCGAGGAACAGGATGCGGAACTGCTCGCGCTGTTCGAAGGCCATTGCCGCGCGGCAGTAGTCGATCACCTGGCTCCATGATGACAGCACCTCGCGGCTCTTGATCTCGCCGCGCGCCATACGCTGGGCGGCGGCCGCAATCACCTTGAGGTCGAGTGCGACCGTAGGGCCGATGCCCTTCACCTCCCGCAGCCGGCTGGCAGGGGCGCCGAGAACCTCGGCGAGCGTGCCGAAGCGTGCCAGCAGCGCCTTCGCGACTGGCTTCGTGTCGGCGCGCGGGATCAGGCGAAACAGGAGCATCTCGAGAAGTTCGTAGTCGGCGAACGCTTCCGCTCCGGTCGCGGCGAAACGTTCACGCAGCCGGTCGCGATGTCCTACATAGTGCGGTTGCGGCTGCCGCGGCTTGCGCCCGTCAAGCGTCTTCAGCGTCGGTTCGCCGAGAAAGCCGCGCTCGTCGTCGTCGCCCTCGTCCTGCATGAAATCCCCGCCCTGGCGCGCCGGCCGTGCTGCGCCTCGGGTGGATGATAGAACAACTGATGCGCGAGGTGAAATGCGCCGTGCGGTTGCCGTGTTCAGTCGAGTCCGGGCCGGTCGCGGCCCGCCGGCGACAGGGTGAAGACCTCGCAGCCGGTCGCGGTGACGCCGACCGTATGCTCGTACTGCGCCGACAAGGACCGGTCGCGGGTCACCGCCGTCCAGCCGTCCGACAGGACCTTCACATGCGGACGGCCGAGATTGATCATCGGCTCGATGGTGAAGATCATGCCCGGCCGCATCTCCACGCCCTCGTGGGCGCTGCCGTAGTGGAGGATGTTGGGCGCGTCGTGGAACAGCCGGCCGACGCCGTGGCCGCAGAAATCGCGCACCACCGAACAGCGCTCGGCTTCGGCGTAGGTCTGGATGGCGGCGCCGATCGCCCCGGTGCGCGCGCCGGGCCGGACGGCGCCGACGCCGCGCATCAGGCATTCGTGGGTGACCTCGAGCAGCCGCTCGGCGGCGCGCTTGATCTGGCCGACCGGATACATCCGGCTCGAATCGCCGTGCCAGCCGTCGAGTATATAGGTCACGTCGATGTTGACGATGTCGCCGTCGCGGAGCGGCTTGTCGTCGGGAATGCCGTGGCAGACGACATGGTTGATCGACGTGCAGGAAGACTTCGTGTAGCCGCGGTAGTTGAGCGTCGCCGGCAACGCGCCGTGATCCATGCCGAACTCGAAGACGAAGAGGTCGATCGCATCCGTCGTTACGCCCGGTGCGACCATGTCGACGAGCGCGTCGAGGCAGCGCGCAGTCAGCTGGCACGCGGCGCGCATGCCGGCGAAGGCTTCCTCGCCGTAGAGCCGGATCTGGCCGGTGTTCTTGAGAGGCGCCGTATCGGCGTCGAGATAGCTGACCATGTTACGTCCATCGCTTCGACCGCCTTCCGGCCGCGTTGCCCTGATGTGACACTCTATGCCGCGACGTTCAAGAGGCGAGGGTTCCGTCAGAAAAAAGCAACCGCGGGGCTAGATTGCCCCGCGGCGTTCAGGATTGCTGTCTTCCGTCGACCGGAGGAGCCGAGGGCTCAGTTGAACTTGTATTTTGCCCCGATGCGCACCGTGTGGAAGGACGGCGTGTCGGTGAAGGTGCCGTCCGGCGCCCCGAACTCGGGCGAGAAGTCCTTTTCGGCGTACTGGGAATAGCGGTACTCGATGCCGACCGTCACGCGCTCGCTGACCGCCGCTTCCAGTCCGCCACCGACGGAGAAGCCGTGCGAGCCCCAGTCGTAGAGCGAGCCGCTCGGCCCGGGCGTCGAGTAGTTCACGTCGAAATGCTGCCAGCTGTAGCCGCCCAGCGCGTAGGCGAGCGTCGCTTCGTCGAGCTTGAAGCCGACACGTGCGAGCACGTCGAAGCCGTAGTCGGCGTCGACATTGGCCGTGACCGGCAGAAGGGCGCCGAGGTCGAGGCTGGTGGTGATCCCCGAGTAGCGGCCGTCGACGAGCACGCCGCCGACCCAGTTGCCGAAATCGTGGTCGTAGCCGACCGAGAGCTCGCCGAACATGCCTTCCGCGCCAATGCCGTTGAAGGTGATACCGCCCGGAATGAGGTTGGAGGCCAGTTCGTGCGAGGCAGCCCCGGCACCGAACGCGCCGCCGACATAGAGGCCCGACCAGCCGTAGGCCGGCGCGGCGAAGGAAGCGCCTCCGCCGTTGCGCGAACCCGGACGGTAGTTCAGGCCGACCAGGAAGGTGTGCGTCGAAGGCGTCACGTCGAGAATGCCGCTCGGACCGCCGAGGCCTTCGACGATGTCATGCGCGGCGTAGCGCGAATAGCGGTATTCGCCGCGCAGCGTCCAGTTGCCCGCAATCGCGGCCTCGACGCCCGCGCCGACCATGTAGCCGCCGTCGCTCCATTCATAGGTGAAGGGAAACGGATTGGCGTCGAGCTTGAACTTCTGCCAGGAATAGCCGCCCAGCACATAGGCAAGCGTGGTCGGGGTGACCAGATAGCCGGCGCGCAGGCCGACGTCGAAGCCGTAGGTCGCGTTGATCGAGGCGTCGAGGCCGACCAGCGGAACCCGGAGGGACGTCCCGATGTTGCCGAAGCGTCCGTCGGCGAAGGCGCCAAGCAGGAATCGCTCGCTCAGCATGTGGTCGTAGCCGACGGTGACCTGGCCGTAGAAGCCTTCACCGCCGATGCCGTTGAAGGACAGGTCCGGCACGAGCGGCGTGCTCAGTCCGTGGACGACCCCGCCGACGCCGACGCCCACGCCGGCGTAGAAGCCAGACCAGTTGTAGCCCTCGGCGACCGGTTCCTGCACATCGGCCGCAAATGCGGCTCCCGGCAGCATGAAGACGCAGGCGGCGGCCAGCAATGAAGTGCGCGACATGATATATTCCCCACCCGCTAATACGACCGACAAGATAATCATACCATTATCAGTCGGCGCAATGCGATTTCTACGGAGGCAAAGCGTTTACTCGAAGGTTTTGAACATACTTTTTTTCTGCGTGTGATTTCTTTGCGTCTACCCCGGTTGAACAATGCGACGATGGCGACAGATCGCCCGCGGCGACCTGGATTGAACTGCCAGATTCCGGCCGGGCCGGGCCGACTCGTTCACATTCCCGCCGCGAAGATACCGTAGCGAAATCGTGGCTTCGCCCGCCGATCCGAACCCGCTACGATGACGGTGCTCCGTTCCGGTGGGCACGGGACGGGCAGAGGCGACAGGGCGGGACTGTCCGAGTTTGGGGCGTGCCAATGTTTTCGTTCGGCGGTTGGTTGCGGCGGTCGACCGTGCTCTTGGCGGCGGCGGTGATGTTCTCGGTGACGGCGCCGGCGCGTGCCGAGGTCGATCCGTTGATCGGCATCCGCGTCGCCGAAGCACTCGAAAACGGCGACCGTGACGGCGCAGCCGCCCTCATTGAGGCGGCGCTCCCGTCGGCCGAAGACGCGCGGGACCGCACGGATCTCCTCGCCCAACTGGCGACGATCGAGGGCGCGGCAGGGCGCCACGCCGAGGCGGCACGGCGGCGCATGGAACTCGCCGGCCTCATCGCCGAGACCGACGGCGATCTGTCCCCCGATCTCATTGCGGTTTTCGATGCAGCAGCGGACGATTTCCTGGCCGCGGGCAAGAGCGCCGAGGCGGTCGAAGCTCTAGCATCGGCTCTGGCGGTTGCCCGCAATGCCGGCCTCGGCGCAACGGTTGGGCCGATCCTCTCGAAGCTGGAGAAGATCGCCGGCGCCGCGTCCGTTGCCGCGCAGGCGGCCATCGCTGCGCACGCGGAGGCCATGCAGGCGAGCGATGAGCAGCAGCGAGGTGCCTTCGACGCCGAAGCGGACAAGGGCTTCACCACCGTCAAGATTTATTACGCCACCGACCGCGCGCGGAGCGGCAGCGAACTGCCGAACGATTTCTACTCGGGCCGGCGCGGCGAGGTCGAATACGGCACCGCGACCGTCAGCATCCCGGACCAGCATCGCCCGGGCAAGATCGAGAAACCGTCGATCTGGACGCTCGACTTCCGCGAGGATCCGCAGCGCCACATCGTGCTCTCCTCAGTCGTTCCGGAAGCGAGCGAGGAAGTCTTCGCCGAGATGCAGGACCACATCCGCAGGACCGGCAAGGCCGAGGCCTTCGTCTTCGTCCACGGCTTCAACGTGCCGTTCCACGAGGCGGCGAAGCGGACCGCCCAGATGGCCTTCGACATGAACTTCGAAGGCCTGCCGATCCTCTATTCGTGGCCGTCGCGGGCGTCGATCTTGAGCTACATCGCCGACACGGCCGTGGTGAACCTGAGTGGTCGCAGGCTGAGCCGCTTCCTCGAGGACGTCGTGGGCCGATCCGGCGCGACCCGCATCCACCTGATCGCGCACTCGATGGGCAACAGGGCGATGACCGATGCGCTCGAGCTCTTCGCGCTGCGCTACAAGGGGCCGATGCCGGCCTTCGACCAGGTGCTGTTCACGGCGCCCGATCTCGACGCCGGCCTGTTCGGCGAAATGGTCCACACGATTCGCCCCGCGGCGCGGCGCATCACGCTCTACGCTTCCAACAAGGACTGGGCACTCGCCTTCTCGCGCAAGCTGCACGGCGATTCGCCGCGTGCCGGGCAGGGCGGCGACGACATCCTGCACGTCACCGAGGTCGACAGTATCGACATGACCGAGATCGGCGACGACATGCTGAAGCACAGCTACTATGCCAACAATCCCTCGGCGCTGACCGACATCCTGTCGCTGTTCTGGCGCGACGTCCCGCCCGAACACCGCTGCGGCATGGTCGCCGCCGAGGGCGAACACGGCGCTTACTGGCATTACGACCCGAAGACCTGCGACACGGCGGCCCTTCTTTCGACGCTGGCGTACCTGCGTCAGGCGAGCATCGCCAGCTTCAACGAGGCGTCGCTGTTCCTCACCCGCTTCGTCGTGCCGAACACGGCCGACCCGCAGGAGCGGTCGCGCCTGGAGGCCGCGCTGAAAATCCTGTTCGGCGGCTGAAACGGCCGTCCGCCCGGCAGCCTGAGTCCCAGACCGCCAGTCGGTCGCTTCAATCCAGCCGAGAACGACCGGGCGCGGCGCCTGATCGCGATCCGTTCGAGTGGATTGCGCCGCCAGTTGACGGGTTCCGCGCGCGGCTTGGCGCGATGCAGCCATGGTTGCCTTGCCGCGAGTGGCCGGCGGTATGGCTCTGCCAGGCGGCGATCATGTGGAGCGCCGGAGCGGGAGCCGAATTACTGGGGATGCTGGCACGCCCAAGGGGAATCGAACCCCTCTCTCCACCGTGAAAGGGTGGCGTCCTGACCGATAGACGATGGGCGCGGGCGAGGCGGGTTATAGTCGGCTTGCCGGGGAGCGGCAACCCGTCTTCGACGGCAATTCCGGACTTTTTTCAGCCCTTGCGGCGGCGGCAGCGCCAGTTCCAGTCGCGCTCCGGGCCGACGTCGACATGCACCGATTCGGTGTGGCAGTAGGTGCCCACCCCGCCGCGGCCGGGCATCGAGCGGACAAAGCTCGCCAGCTCCCATTTGGTCACGCCCTCGACCTGCAGGTCGGCGGCAGCGCAGTACATGTGCAGCGAATTCTTGGCGCCGCGGGCGCGTCGGTTGTGCGAGGGGCTGCGATAGCCGGAGGTGACCACGACCTTCCGGCCGTAGTGGCTCTCGATCGTCTTCAGGACCCGCACCAGCGAGGGTTTCAGGCAGGCAACGTCGACCTTGTCGGTCTGCGTCAGCAGCCCGTTGGGCGCCAGCCGGGCCAGGCCCGCGGCGGAGGCGAGGCGGACCGGCGGCCCTTCCTCGTCCTCATGTAGGTCGACGTCGCTGTCGTCGTCGAGACCGGACTTGCGCTTGATCTCGAACAGCGCCGACGGGCGTACGCCGGGGAGCGCGTTGTCTCCGGCCGCGGGGGCCGAGACCGATGCAGTGACGATCTGCTTCGCCGGTTCCGTAGAGGCCAGTGTCACGATCGGGGCGGGCTTGCGCGCCGGTGCCGCCTGGTCCGGCTCGGAGCCGAACAGCGACGACAGGAAGGAGCGCTTCTGCTTCGCGGCGGGGGCCGCCTGCGGGTCGGTGGCGGTGACGTAGACTGGATTGTCGAACTTCGGCGCCGGCTGGGCCGACTGCGCCGAGCCGACGGGCGCTGCGGTCGGCAGGGGGGCGGTGTCGACCAGCGGCTGTGGGTTTCCCGTGGGCGCCGGCTGCTCTGCGATCGCTGCGGTCTGCGCCGGAAACGCGTCGGCGGGCGCCAGCGGATTTTTCATCGGCAGATAGGCGACCTGCTCGGGCAGCGGCGTGTCGCCTTCGCCGAGGACCGTGGCGATGGGCGGCGAAAGCGTGGCGGTGGCCTGAGCCGTCGTCGCGGCCGACGCGTCAGCGCCGGCCTGAAGGGCTGCGACTTCCGACTGCGCGACCGGTCCGCCGGGAACTGCTGACCCGGGACCGGCGAAGCCAGGCGTGGCCGCCTCGGCCGCCGCATCGGCCATCACGCCGGCGACGCTCGGCGCGAAGGAAGGAGATGTCATTTCGAAGGACGTGTCGCCGGCAGTTGTACAGGAAGCGAGGAACGCGGAGACGATCGCGATCGGTACGATGCGCCAAATCCCGGTCGCATGTCGCGATCGATCCGCTCTCAATACGCTTCCCCTTCTCCGCTTTCCGATCGCCGCAAAGGATGCGACGTCCGGCGCGAACCGACCTAAACCCGCCCCGGGTAGCCGGACTGTGCGAAATCACCGTTAACGCGATCGGAAAATCGACGTGAACGGCGTCGTGAAGTGGGCAGAGGTTTCGCCCGCTTTGCCGGCATGGTCAATTCAACCGACATTACAGAATGTTACAGAAGTTTCCCGGTCCGCGCACCGCGGCCTAGACGCGCACTTTCACATAGGTTCCCGGCGCGTCGCCGAAGACGCGGGTGTGCGCGCCTGGTTTGCGCGCGGGCACGCGCGCTGCCTCCTTGGTCTCGATCCAGGCCTGCCAGTGCGGCCACCACGAGCCCGGCGTCTCCTTGGCGCGTGCCACCCAGGCGGCGAAATCGCCCTCGGGCTTACCGTCGGTCCAGAACTGGTACTTCTTCGCCGCCGGATGGTTGACGACGCCGGCAATATGGCCGGAACCGGAGAGCACGTAATCGACATCGCCGCCGAAGTAGCGGCATCCGAGGAAGACCGACTTTGCCGGCGCGATGTGATCCTCCTTGGCGGAGAGGTTGTAGATCGGAATCTTTACGTCGGCGAGCGAGAGCGTGCGCCCGGCGAGCACCATGCGTCCCTGGGTAAGGTTGTTCTCCAGATAGCAGTTGCGCAGGTAGTAGGAGTGGTTCGCCACGCCCATCCGCGTCGAATCGGCGTTCCAGTAGAGCAGGTCGAACGGCATCGGGTCCTTGCCGCGCATGTAGTTGTTGACGACGTAGGGC
>CAYJMY010000154.1:0-11965 GCA_964371125.1 uncultured Mesorhizobium sp.
GCAAGCCCGGCGAGCGCATCGACTGGTGGTACCACAATCTCGGCTCGGTCACCGGCGCCGGCGTCGCCGAGATCACCAACCAGATGGAGTATGACGACGAGGTCTGCTTCAACGCCGAGCAGAAGCTCTACCAGCTGTCGCGGGACTCCGACGACGCCGCGCGGCGGCCCTGGTGCCTGACCGTCTCCTTCACCCATCCCCACGACCCCTATGTCTCAAGGCGGAAGTACTGGGACCTCTACGAGGACTGCCCGGCGCTGGAGCCGCAGGTCGGCTTCATCCCCGCCGAGGAGCAGGACCCGCATTCGCGCCGGCTCTATCTCGCCAGCGACTACGCCAGATACGACATCCAGCCTGAGCAGGTCCGCCGCTCGCGCCGCGGCTACTTCGCCAACATCTCCTACCTCGACGACAAGGTCGGCGAGCTGCTCGGCGTGCTGCGCGACACGCGCATGGCCGACGACACGGTGGTGATCTTCTGTTCCGACCACGGCGACATGCTCGGCGAGCGCGGCCTGTGGTTCAAGATGTGTTTCTACGAGGGTTCGGCGCGGGTGCCGCTGATGATCGCGGGGCGCGGCATCGCCGCCGGCGCGGTCAAGAGCCCGGTGTCGAACCTCGACATCCTGCCGACGCTCTGCGACCTCGCCGGCATCGACATGAGCGCGATCGCGCCGTGGACCGACGGCCAGTCGCTGCTGCCGCTCGCCGGCGGCGCGGCGCGGTCCGCGCCCGTGCAGATGGAATACGCGGCCGAGGGCAGCTACGCGCCGATGGTCGCCATCCGCGACGGGAGCTTTAAGTTCGTCCACTGCGAGATCGATCCGCCGCAACTGTTTGATCTGGAATCGGATCCTCTTGAGCTTGCCAACCTCGCGGCCGAGCCGGCGCACGCCGCGACCGTCGCCGGCTTCATGGACAAGGTGCGCGCGCGCTGGGACCTGGGCGCCTTCGACGCGGCCGTGCGGGAGAGCCAGGCGCGCCGCTGGGTCGTCTATCCGGCGCTGCGCAACGGCGCCTACTACCCGTGGGAGTTCCAGCCGCTGCAGAAGGCGTCTGAGCGCTACATGCGCAACCACATGGATTTGAACGTGCTCGAGGAGAGCAAGCGTTTCCCGAGGGGCGAATGATGAGCGAACCTGTGATCCCCTCCCTCGAACACCTGCGTCGCGCCTACGCGGTGACGTCGAAGGCAACCCAGGCGACTCCGCTGCTCGAATCGGCGGCCCTCGCCAGGCTAACCGGCGCGGCGCGGGTCTTCGTCAAACCGGAATCGCTGCAATGGGCCGGTTCCTTCAAGATCCGCGGCGCCTACTGGCGGCTGAAGCAGCTTTCGCCCGCGGAAGCCGCGCGCGGCGTCGTCGCCTATTCGTCGGGCAATTTCGCGCAAGGGCTCGCCGCCGCCGGCGAGGCGCTCGGCATCCCGGTCACCATCGTCATGCCGATCGACGCGCCCGCGGCCAAGCGCGAGGCGACGGCCGGTTACGGCGCCCGTGTCGTACTCACCGATCATGGCGATCGCGCCCGCGAGGAGGTCGCCTCCGAGCGCGCCAGGCAGATTGCGGCGGAGGAGAACCTGACGCTGCTGCATCCCTTCGACGATCCCGAGATCGTCGCAGGGCAGGCTGGCGCCGGGCTCGAAGCCCTCGACCAACTGGCGGCGAAGGAGGCGAAGACCGACCTCCTCTTTTGCCCGGTCGGCGGCGGAGGGCTGATCGGCGGCGTCTCGCTCGCCTTCCATTACCTGTCGCCGGAAACGCGGATCATCGCCGTCGAACCCGAAGGCTTCAACGGCATGGGCGCATCGCTGGCGCACGGCGCCATCGAGACCATGCCGCTCGGCGGAAAGTCGATCTGCGACGGGCTGATGGCGCGGGCGCCGGGAAAGGCGCCGTTCGCCGCGATGACGCTGGCCGGCGCGCAGGGCCTCGCCGTCGACGATGCGTCGGTGAGACGGGCGATGAAGTTCGCCTTCGAGCGCCTCAAGCTGGTGCTGGAGCCGTCGGGCGCCGCTTCGCTGGCGGGACTGATGAGCGGGAAGGTCGACGTCGCCGGAAAGACCGTCCTCGTCATCGCCAGCGGCGGCAACGTCGCGCTCGCCGATTTCGAGAGGCACCTCGCCGATGCTTGAGGCAGACTTCGTCATCGTCGGCTCCGGTTCCGCCGGGGCCGCCCTCGCCTACCGGCTGTCCGAGGACCGCCGCAACAGCGTCATCGTCATCGAATACGGCGGCACCGACATCGGCCCGCTGATCCAGATGCCGTCGGCGCTGTCCTATCCGATGAACATGAGCCTCTACGACTGGGGCTTCCGCACCGAGCCGGAGCCGCATCTCGGCGGCCGCTCGCTGGCGACGCCGCGCGGCAAGGTGCTCGGCGGCTCGTCGTCGATCAACGGCATGGTCTATGTGCGCGGCCATCCCCGCGACTTCGACCATTGGGCCGAGCAGGGCGCGGCCGGCTGGTCTTTCGCCGATGTGCTGCCCTACTTCAAGCGGATGGAGCACGCCCACGGCGGCGAGGACGGCTGGCGCGGCACCGACGGCCCGCTTCACGTCAACAGGGGGCCGCGCCGCAATCCGCTCTATCACGCCTTCGTCGAGGCCGGGCGCCAGGCCGGATTCGAGACGACGGAGGACTACAACGGATCCAAGCAGGAAGGCTTCGGTCCGATGGAGCAGACGATCCACCAGGGCCGCCGCTGGTCGACGGCGAACGCCTATCTGAGGCCGGCGCTGAAGCGCGGAAACGTACGTATCGTCAACGGCTTGGCGCGGCGCGTCACGATCGAGAATCAGCGCGCCACCGGCGTCGAAGTTGACGTTAAGAATCAGATTCAGGTCGTTCGCGCACGACGCGAGGTCATCCTCGCCGCCTCGTCGATCAACTCGCCAAAGCTCCTTCTGCTCTCCGGCATCGGGCCGGCGGAGCATCTCCGTCAGAATGGCATCGCCGTGGTTGCCGACCGGCCGGGCGTCGGCCAGAACCTGCAGGACCATCTCGAACTCTACATCCAGCAGGAAGCGATCCAGCCGGTCACGCTGCATTCGAAGCTCAACCTGTTCTCGAAGGGGCTGATCGGCGCCGAGTGGCTGTTCTTCAAGAGCGGCCTCGGCGCCACGAACCATTTCGAATCGGCCGCATTCTTGCGATCCGCGGCGGGCGTCGACTACCCGGACATCCAGTACCACTTCCTGCCGGCGGCGATGCGCTACGACGGCAAGGCCGCGGCGAAATCGCACGGCTTCCAGGCGCATGTCGGCCCGATGCGCTCGAAGTCACGCGGCTCGATCGCGCTGCGCGGCCCCGACCCGCGCGCCATGCCGGTGATCCGCTTCAACTACATGTCGCATCCGGACGACTGGAGCGATTTCCGCCACTGCATCCGGCTGACCCGCGAGATCTTCGGCCAGGCGGCCTTCGATCCCTATCGCGGCAGGGAGATTTCGCCGGGAAGCCACGTCGTCACCGACGATGAGCTCGACGACCACATCCGCGAGCATGTCGAGAGCGCCTACCATCCGTGCGGCAGCTGCCGCATGGGCCGCGCCGACGATCCGACCGCGGTGGTCGACCCGGAATGCCGCGTGATCGGCGTCGAGGGCCTGCGCGTCGCCGATTCCTCGATCTTCCCGCGCGTCACCAACGGCAACCTCAACGGCCCGTCGATCATGACCGGCGAGAAGGCCGCCGACCACATCCTCGGCAGGCCGATGCTGCCGCCGTCGAACCAGGAGCCGTGGATCAACCCGCGCTGGCACGAGAGCGACCGGTGAAGAAGTCGGTCGTGGGACGTCGGTCGTCGGTCGAAAAGACTCGCTGGCTCGACGTTCCATGACAGGATACACCGGCAACTACCGACGACCGACTTACAACGACCGACGGATTGAGATCATGAAAGCCCAGCCGAAAGCGTCGCATTACGTAAACGGACGCTACGTCGAGGACGAGCGCGGCGATCCGCTGCCGGTCATCTATCCCGCGACCGGCGAGACGATCGCCACGCTGCACGCCGCGACCGACAACATCATCGAGCTGGCGATCGAGGCGGCCCGTGCCGCCCAGCCTGCCTGGGCGCGGCTGAAGCCGGTCGAGCGAGGCCGCATCCTAAGGCGCGCCGCCGACATCCTGCGTGCGCGCAACGACGAGCTGGCGCGGCTGGAGACCCTCGACACCGGCAAGGCCATCCAGGAAACCCTCGTCGCCGACCCGGCCTCGGCCGCGGATGCGCTCGAGTTCTTCGGCGGTGCGGTCGCGGCCTTCAATGGCGACTACGTCGATTTCGGCGGGTCCTTCGCCTATACGCGGCGCGAGCCGCTCGGCGTGTGCGTCGGCATCGGCGCATGGAACTACCCGATCCAGGGTGCGGGCTGGAAGTCGGCGCCGGCGCTGGCCATGGGCAACGCCATGGTCTTCAAGCCGTCCGAGAACACGCCGCTCTCGGCGCTGGCGCTGGCCGAAATCTACACCGAGGCGGGCCTTCCCGACGGGCTGTTCAACGTCGTCCAGGGCTACGGCGCCGTCGGCGCCGCGCTCGCCTCCCATCCGGTCGTCGCTAAGGTGTCGCTTACCGGCTCGGTGCCGACGGGCAAGAAGGTGCTGGCCCTCGCCGGCTCGTACATGAAACACGCGACCATGGAACTCGGCGGCAAGTCGCCGCTGATCGTCTTCGACGACGCCGACGTGGAAAACGCGGTGGGCGGCGCCATGCTCGGCAATTTCTACTCGACCGGCCAGGTCTGCTCCAACGGCACCCGCGTCTTCGTCCAGGACGGCATCTACGACCGCTTCCTCGACAGCCTGACGCGCCGGACCAAGGCGATCCGCATCGGCGATCCGCTCGATCCGGAGACCCAGATGGGTCCGCTGATCAACAAGGCGCAGCACGACAAGGTCAACGGCTACGTCGCCATCGGCCGGCAGGAAGGTGCGACGTTGCATTGCGGCGGCGGTATTCCGAAGCTGCAAGGCTTCGAGAATGGCTTCTTCGTCGAGCCGACGATCTTCACCGGCGTCGAGGACGGGATGCGCATCGCGCGCGAGGAGATTTTCGGCCCGGTGATGGCGGTTCTGCGCTTCTCCGCCGAGGACGAGGTCATCGAGCGCGCCAACGACACCGAATTCGGGTTGTCTGCTGGCGTCTTCACCCGCGACCTGCCGCGCGCCCACCGCGTCGTCGCCGACCTCCAGGCCGGCACCTGTTGGATCAACACCTATAATCTGGCGCCGGTCGAGATCCCCTTCGGCGGCGCCAAACAGTCCGGCATCGGGCGTGAGAATTCGCTCGCCGCGCTCGGCCACTACTCGCAGCTGAAGTCGGTCTATGTCGAGACCGGCGACGTGGTCAGTCCCTACTGAGCGCGAGCGGTCGTATGGCCGACTCTGCGTTACGCAGTATCAACCGCGATCAGGCGTCGATCCGTAGCGCTTCATGTAGGTGCTGAGCGCCGTGACGATGTGGTAGAGGATGCTCGCCGGCGCATCCGTCGCGAGCGCGCGGCCCCGTTCATCGATCAGGTCGATCCACAAACCTCGCGGCGCCGGATCGATGTGCCAGCGGAACAGCCGCCCGACCCGAGCTTCGATCTCGGGCTTCAGGTCGGGGCCGCCGGTGTCGTCCAGCGCCATCGCCGCCTTGATCGCTTCGGTCTGGGGCCAACTGCGCGACGTACGGACGAGCGGGATTCCTTCGCGCGACACCGCGCCATAGGCGAGTCCCGTCGCGCGGTTGAGGCCGTTGGCGATCGCCGAGGCGTAGAGTTTGCGCGCAAAGCCGATCAGGTCCTTCTGTCCGCTCTGCCGAGCGAAGTCGACGAGGAGGGCCGCCCACTCGAAATGATGGCCCGGCTCCGTCCACTGGCCTTTTTCGCCGGCGGCCGGCCTCCAGTTGTCGTCGAAATACTCGCCGATCGTCCATGTTTCGGCATCGAAGAAGTGGCTGCGAAAAAGGTCGATGATCCGCGCCGCACGCCGCAGGTATTGGCGGTTGCCGGTCGCCTCATGCCAGGCGAGGAACGCCTCCAGGAGGTGCATATGCGGATTGGTCCGGCGCAGCCCCTGCCCTTGCGCCGTCTCGAGAAACCCCCGCATGTTGCGGTCCTCCAGCGCTTCGTCGAGGAACGCGAAGGTTTCTTCGCCGAGCCGCAGGGCATCGGGATGGCCCGCCCGGTGCGCGTGGGCGAGAGCCAGCAGCACGCAGGCGTGGTCGTAGGCGTCCTCGGACGGATCGACGACCGTGCCGTCCAGGTCAAGCGTACGCGCCCACCCTCCGGCTGGTGTGCGACCTTTCGTGGATATGAAATCGATGCCGTGGGCGACCAGGCGGTCGGCGGGTCCGCCCCAGCCGTACAGCTTCGCGACCGAGAAGGCGAAAATCTGCCGCGCCATCGTGCGCATGCGCTTCGCCTTCAGGACCGGTCGCCGGTCAAAACCCATCGCCTCGTGATACCCGCCATGGCGCTCGTCGATCGCCGCCGTCGACCAGAGCGGCAACGCTTCCTCGAACAGCCAGTGGCGCACGCGCGGCAACCAGGCACCGTTCTGCAGCACGCGGTCCTGCGCGGGCGTGTAGCGCGTCTCCAGGCGACCGTTCTTTTCCAGTTGCCCGACGATCTTCTTGACGTGCTGGCTGTGATTGACGGGCGCCACGAACGTGGCATCGGCAGTCGCGACCACCGCCATGTCGCGAAGGCCGATTGCGGTGAGGAGGCGACCGTCGCTGCGCAGGTAGGAATTCTCGCAATCGAGCGCGACGACGTCGCCGACGACGACGTTGCCGTCGCCGTCCGACGGGCCGACGTCGAGCAGCGACTGCCAGGAACCGAGGTCGTTCCAGCGGAAGCTGGCGGGAACCATCGCTATCCCCGACAGGCGCTCGACGATCGCGTAGTCGATCGAGGTGGACGGAATCGTCTCATAGACGGCGAGCGGCAGGTAGAGACCCGAAACTTGCCGCGCGCCGGCCTTGCAGGCAACTTCGGCACCCTGCCAGATGGCCGGCTGCAGGCGCAGGAAAGCATCGCGCATGGCCCCGGCGCGGAACAGGAAGATGCCGGCGTTCCAGTAGAAGTTGCCCGCCGCGACATAGGCTTCGGCCGTCTCGAGATCGGGTTTCTCGACGAAGCGCGAAACGTCGGCAACGCCGCCGTCGAGCTTCGCTACGACCTCAATATAACCGTAGCCCGTCTCGGGGTGGGTCGGACGAATGCCGAACACGACGAGTCGCCCTTCGAGTGCCGCCGGCACCCCCTGCTCGACCGTCTCCCAGAACAGGCGGTCCGTGGAGATCTCGTGATCGGATGGTACGACGAGAACGAGTTCGTCGCCGAAGCGCTCGAGCGTCTGCAGCGCAGCGACGGCTACGGCAGCCGCGGTATTGCGGCCGGTCGGCTCGAAGATGGCGCCGGCAAGGTCGAGCCCGGCAAGATCGTCGCGAACGCGGTCGGCGTGACGCTCTGAGGCGATGACGAAGACCGGCGTCTCGCCCTCGCCGCGCGCCTTGAGGCGACGCACCGTCTTCGACAGCATGGAGCCGTTGCCGGACAGGTCGTGAAACTGCTTCGGATTGTCCTCGCGCGACAGGGGCCACAGCCGCGCGCCGACGCCGCCGCTCATAACGAAACAGGCGATCCGTTCCCGCATCCTCGCCATCGCTCCCTTCGATTGCCGGGCAAGCCCCGTCCCGCCGTCCGGGTCCGTTGGTCCGCGTCCCAGGAACCGGCGCATGCCGGCGCGTGGGCGCGGCTCCCGCCGAACCCCGGCACCTGTCTACCACGCAAAGGTTGAGCAATGACAAAGCCCCCGCAACCGTCTCTCCGGTCACGCCGTCGCATCGTATTGGAAATAGCCGGCTTTCGCACTTGCAGTATCGCCGCCCGGCGGCTATATGCACGCCCGTCTGGTCGCGGAGTGTAGCGCAGCCTGGTAGCGCACATCGTTCGGGACGATGGGGTCGCAGGTTCAAATCCTGCCACTCCGACCAGACCGGCCCGTTTCAAGGGCTTAGTGATCCAGGTCACGACCACCCCACCGACAGTCAGCCCGCGTTGTCGCCGCCGTCACCCGCCGCGTGTCGACGCTCGCGCCGCCGTTGTTCCCAGCCGGCACCTCACGAAATCCGGACGATCACCCCCGAGCGGCCCGCAAGCGTCAGCGTCTTCGCGCCGATGGAATGCTCGCCGACCGCGAGAAGGACATTGTCCGCCCCGGCGGGACGCCGGATCCGCGCCTCCCGGTCGGAGAAGTTGAAGGCGCAAAGGACCGCCTCGCCACCCGAACGCCGCTCGAAGAGGAGTACGTCGGCACCGGCGGGAAGAAAGCGCAAGGCGCCGCCGCGCAAGGCCGCACTGCCGCGGCGGGCCGCAAGCACGCGCCGATACCACGCCAACACCGAACCGCCATCGCTCTCCTGGACGTCGACCGAGACGGCTGCATGCGAACCCGGAAGCGGCAACCAGGGCCTGCCGGAGGTGAAACCCGCATTCGCCGCATCGTGCTCCCAGACCATCGGGGTGCGGCAGCCGTCGCGTCCCTTGAAGGCTGGCCAGAAGCGGATGCCGTAAGGATCGCGCAGGTCCTCATAAGCGATCTCGGCTTCCTCGAGCCCCAACTCCTCGCCCTGGTAGAGGCAGATCGAACCGCGCAGCGCGGCGAGCAGCAGGATGGCGAACCGCGCCGTCCGGTCTGGATCGCCATTTTCTTTTGTGAGGCGCGTGGCGTGGCGGGGGACGTCGTGGTTGGACAACGACCAGCACACCCAGCCGTCGCGTACGGTCGTCTCGAAGCCCTCGATGCATTTTCGCACGTGCGCGGCGGAAAATTCAGGGCCGAGCAGGTCGAACGTATAGCACATCTGCAGCAGATCGTTGCCGGCGGTGTATTCAGCGACCGTTTTCAGTGAGCGGTCTCCATCCCCTACTTCGCCGACCGCGGCATGGGCGCCGTATTCGTTCAGCAGCGCACGGAATCGGCGCAGGAAGGAAATATTTTCCGGCTGCGACTTGTCGTGGACGTGATCCTGGTAGCCGTAGGGGTTGGTTTCGGGAACGTCGTTCCCCTTCTTCCGCCTGAGCGGCGGGTTGTCGCGCAGCCGGCGGTCGTGGAAGTAGTAGTTGACGGCATCGAGCCTAAAACCGTCGACGCCGCGCTCCAGCCAGAAGCGCACGGTTTCCAGCACCGCGTCCTGAACTTGCCGATTGTGGAAATTGAGATCCGGCTGCGAGGCGAGGAAGTTGTGCAGGTAGTACTGCCGGCGCGTGCCGTCCCACTCCCAGGCCGAGCCGCCGAAGACGGACAGCCAGTTGTTGGGCGGCGTGCCGTCCTTCTTCGGCTCGGCCCAGACGAACCAGTCGGCCTTCGGGTTGCTGCGATCGCGGCGGCTCTCGACGAACCAGGCGTGACGCTCCGAGACGTGCGACAGGACCTGGTCGATGATCACCTTCAGGCCGAGCCGGTGCGCCTCGGCGATCAGCCGGTCGAAATCGTCCATGGTGCCGAACATCGGGTCCACGGCGCAGAAATCCTCGACGTCGTAGCCCATGTCGGCCATGGGCGACTTGAAGAAGGGCGACAGCCAGACGACGTCGACGCCGAGCGAGGCGATGTAGGCGAGCCGCTTCGTCACGCCGGCAAGGTCGCCGACGCCGTCGCCGGTCGTGTCCTGGAAGGAGCGCGGATAGACCTGGTAGATGACGCAGCCGCGCCACCACTCGTCCTCGCCACTCATTGCGTCACCTCCGTCAATTCCTCGAAGACCGCGACCGAACGGCCGGGAAGATGCCAGTGGCCCGCGCCGAGGTCGCGCGGCGCCGTATCCGAAGCCGCCGCCGACCGCCAACCCCTGCCGCCCGCGACCGGCAGGGCAAAGACGGTGGCGCGCCGGTCGCCGTTGATGACGACCGCCACCCGCCCCGCGCCCGACCCGGCGAGCACCATGACGAGGCGGCGCCGTTCGGGATCGTTCCAGTCGACTTCGGTCAACGCATGGCCGTCATCGCCGAGCCATTCGACATCGGCATGGCCGCAGCCGGCCGGCGGCGCGCCGCTGAGGAAGGCGCCGGCGGACAGCGCCGGCAGTTCGCGGCGCAAGGCCGAGAGCGCCGCGACGAAGGTTTCGAGGTCGCGGTCGCGGCCCGTCCAGTCGAGCCAGGTGGTGTCGTTGTCCTGGGCGTAGCTGTTGTTGTTGCCGTGCTGGGTGCGGCCGAACTCGTCGCCGGCGGTCAGCATGACCGTGCCGCGCGCGACAAAAAGCGTGGCAAGCAGGGCGCGGACGTCGCGGCGGCGGTGGGCGAGGACAGACGGATCGTCGCTCGGACCTTCGACGCCGTTGTTCCACGAATGGTTTTCGCCGTGGCCGTCGCGGTTTTCCTCGCCGTTGGCAAAGTTGTGGCGGTCGCGATAGGCGACCATGTCGGCGAGCGTCATGCCGTCGTGGGCGGCGCCGAAGTTGACCGTCCGTGTCGTCGCCTGCCCGCCGCGGGAAAAGACGTCGGAGGAGCCGGCGAGCCGGGTGGCGAGCGCGCCGACCGTGCCCGGATCGCCCTTCCAGAAGCGGCGCATGTCGTCGCGGCAGCGGTCGTTCCATTCGAGGAAGGATGTTGGGAAGTCTCCCAGGCGATAGCCGTTCGCGCCGACGTCCCACGGCTCGGCGATCAACACGCGGTCCGCCAGCAGCGGATCGGCGGCGATTTCGCGCAAAAGCGCGGCGTCCGGGTCGAAGCCGGCGTCGGTGCGCCCCAGCACGGTGGCGAGGTCGAAGCGGAAGCCGTCGACGCCGGCGGCGCGGACGAAATGGCGCAGCGTGTCGAGGATCATGTCGCGGACGACGGGAAAGTCGCAGCGCAGCGTGTTGCCGCAGCCGGTGTCGTTGACGAGCAGCCCCGGATCGTCGGGCGCGTGGCGATAGTAGGAAAGGTTGTCGAGCCCGCGCAGCGACAGCGTCGCGCCGAGCGCGTCGCTCTCGCCGGTGTGGTTGAAGACCAGGTCGAGGATGGTTCCGATGCCGGCTTCTCGCAGGGCCGCGACCGCGCGGCGGAGATCGGCGACGCCGCCCGGCGCCAGGCGCGGGTCGAGCGCCATGAAGGTCACCGGGTTGTAGCCCCAGGCGTTGGTCAACCCCAGCGCCGGCAGGTGCCGCTCGTCGATCCAGGCCGTGATGGGCATCAGTTCAACGGCGTCGGCGCCGAGCCGCTTCAGGTGGGCGATGACCGCGGGGTGGGCCAGAGCGCGCAGCGTGCCGCGCTCGGCCGCCGGCACCTCCGGATGGCGCATCGTGAAGGCGCGCACGGAAAGCTCGTAGATGAGGCCGCCGGGCCTGAAGAGCGGCGGGGCCGGCGGTTCCTGCGAAACCGCGTCCGCGGCGGCGACGATCGACTTCGGCACGAGGTGCGCCGTGTCGACCCCTGCCCCGCGCGGCGCCGCGAGCGCGGGATCATGGCGATACGGGCGGTCTATTTGCGTCGCATAGGGATCTACCAGGAGCTTCGCCGGGTCGAACCAGAGCCCGCGCGCCGGGTTATAAGGCCCGTCGGCGCGGAAACCATAGCGCGCGCCCGCACCGACCCCGGCCACATGCAGGGAGAAGACATCGTCTTCGCCGCGCCGCATCGGCAGCCGCGCGGTCTCGGCCCCGCCCGCGTCGAACAGGCAGAGCTCGATCCGCTTTGCATGATGCGACCAGACGGAAAACAGGGTTCCGGTTTCGTCGGGTCGTGCGCCGAAGGGTGTCAGGCGTGGAGCTCCATGAGGGGTGGAGAGTCAGTGCGGAGGGAGAGTAGCAGTATGGTGGGGAGGGGGAAGTGGACACGTATTCCGCTTCCGCGTCGAATACGCCACAAGTGCCTCGAGAGCACCAAGGAGATACTGGGCCTTTCTCAATGGTTTTATTATCGACTCGAATTGGCGGGCGTAGAGCTAGCAGGCTGTTGAAGAAGTCAGTCGCGCTCGCAGACGAAGCCTGAATCGTCGC
>CAYJMY010000155.1:0-11945 GCA_964371125.1 uncultured Mesorhizobium sp.
CAGGTCGTCATCGATCCCGAGGGCGACTTCGTCACGCTCGCCGACCGCTACGGCCACGTCATTGTCGACGCCCAGCGCGCCGAGGCCGAGTTGACCCGCATCGCCGGCCGCATCCGCCAGCACCGCGTCTCCGTCGTGCTCAACCTCGAAGGCCTCGACGTCGAGCAGCAGATGCGCGCGGCGGCCGCCTTCCTCGGCGGCCTGTTCGACGCCGAACGCGACCACTGGTATCCCGTCCTCGTCGTCGTCGACGAGGCCCAGCTCTTCGCCCCGGCCGTGGCCGGCGACGTCTCCGACGACGCACGCAAGCTCTCGCTCGGCGCCATGACCAACCTGATGTGCCGCGGCCGCAAGCGCGGCCTCGCCGGCGTCATCGCCACCCAGCGGCTGGCGAAGCTCGCCAAGAACGTCGCCGCCGAGGCTTCCAACTTCCTCATGGGCCGCACCTTCCTCGACATCGACATGGCCCGCGCCGCCGACCTGCTCGGCATGGATCGCCGCCAGGCCGAGATGTTCCGCGACCTTTCCCGTGGCCGCTTCGTCGCGCTCGGCCCGGCCCTGTCCCGCCGGCCGCTGCCGGTGACCATCGGCGCGGTGGAGACCAGCGCGCGCTCGACCAGCCCGAAGCTGACGCCGCTGCCCGAGGCGCCGGCCGACGCCCGCGGCCTGGTCTTCACGCCCGGTCCCGAGGAGGCGTCCGCGCCGCTGCGCCGAACCCCGCCGCCGCCGCCCATGCCGACGACGGAGATCCTCGCGCAGCTTGCGCGCTCGCGCGTTGCCGCCGTCGAGCCGGCGCCCGCCGAACCTGCAGCGCCGGTCGACGAGGCCGAGCGGGAAGCGGGCATCGGCCGCGCCCTGCACGAGATTCTCGAGGACCGTGACGGCGCCTTCCGCTCCGACGCCGTGCTCTACCAGGACTTCCTCGTGCGCTGCCGCATCCGCCGGGTGCCGGGCGAGGCGCTGTCGCTCTCGGCCTTCCGCCGGCGGCTCGCCGTGGCCAGGGCCGGCGTTCGCGAGGAACACGCCGGCAGTGACCGCTGGCAGACCGCGCTAGGCCTGTCCGAGAACCTGCCCGACGACCTTCAGGGCGTGTTCCTGCTCGTCGCGCAGGCCGCCGTCGCCGGCGATCCGTGCCCGTCCGACGCCGCGCTGGCCAGGGCCTACGGCACCCATTCGGCGCGCCGTGCCCGGCGCCTGCTCGCCTATTTCGAGGAACGCGGCCTGGTCGTCCTGCGCAGCGACCTGCGCGGCCGCCGCGTCGCCGCCTTCCCCGATCTCGACTGCGAGACGGCGCCCGGCGACGCCGACGCGCCGGAGTCGACGCAGGCCGCGGAATAACAACGCGAATCTGCCGCCCTCCCCTCGACATCCGCGACCTGTTCTGCTAAAGGGCCTGCCAATTCGCGTCGCCGGCCGGCGCGGAGCAAACGGGGTATCGGCCGTTTGCTTCTTGGATCCTAACGGAAAAGACAGGAACACACGTGCAGGTACTCGTCCGCGACAACAACGTTGACCAGGCGCTTCGCGCTCTCAAGAAGAAGATGCAGCGCGAAGGCATTTTCCGCGAAATGAAGATGCGCGGACACTACGAGAAGCCTTCCGAGAAGCGCGCCCGCGAGAAGGCCGAGGCCGTTCGTCGCGCCCGCAAGCTCGCCCGCAAGCGCGCCCAGCGCGAAGGCCTGCTGCCCGGCGCCCGCCCGGCCGCTACCGCCGCTCCGGCTCGGCCCGCACGCTGACCGCCAAGTTTTCGTCCTTTTCCGAATCTAGCAGGAAGGTGGCGCGATGCCGAATCGCCGCCACCTTTTTCTTTAGGCCCGCAGCGACGGCGGGAACCGACGGGCGGACGCATCACGTGAGAGGATCGATGGGCATGGTGAGCGAAAGCGGCCGCAAGGTCACGTGGCGCAGCGCGTCCGCAGCACTGGTCGTCGCGTTGGTCGTTCCGCTGGCAGCCTGCCAGACCGGCCCCATGGGCGAGATCGCCCCGATCGAGGCGGCGCAGGGCTCCGAGGAGAACATCGCTTCCCTGTCGGCGGTGATCGCGCGCAACCAGAACGATCCCGAAGCCTACAACACGCGCGGTTCGGCCTATGGTCGCGGCGGGCGCTACAAGGAAGCGCTGCAGGATTTCGACAAGGCGATTCAGCTCAATCCGAGCTACTACCAGGCCTACGCCAACCGCGCCCTGATCCAGCGCTTCCTCGGCGACCAGGCGGCAGCGCTGCGCGACTACAACCGCGCCATCCAGATCAACGCCAACTACGACACGGCCTACATCGGGCGCGGCAATCTCTACCGCAAGGCGGGCAAGATCAAGGAAGCCTTCGACGACTTCCAGCGCGCCATCCAGCTCGACACGACAGACCCGCGCGCCTACCACAATCGCGGCCTGATCTATCAGGGCCAGGGCCAGCACGCCTTCGCCATCGAGGACTTTTCGACCGCCATCTCGCTCGCGCCCGATTCGCCCGAGCCCTACAACGGCCGCGGCCTCTCCTACATCGCGCTGAACGACGACGACAATGCCTTCGCCGACTTCAACACGGCGATCAAGCTGAATGACCGCGCCGCGGAGAGCTGGGCGAACCAGGCGCTCGTGCTCGAGCGCCGCGGCGACAAGGCCCGCGCGGCGAAGTCTTATGCCCGCGCTGCCCAGCTCGACCCGGCCTACAAGCCGGCGACCGAGGGGCTTTCCCGCACGCGCGGCGGCTGAGCGCGCTCTTCATCGCAGGCATCACGACGAGACCTGCCGGGCCCCGCCGGCCATCTATCGTTCGGCGGGCGGCCATAGTAGCCTCCGCGCCGCGCGGAGGTGCCGTGACGATGAGACCGACATTGGCGGACCTCGCCGCCCTTCCCCTGTCCGCTGCGGCCGACGCCGGCATGCCTCCAGCCGGCCGTCCGGTCACCCGTCGAGTCGGCCGGAATCGCCGAATGACGCGCAGGGCGGCAAGGCTCGGTAGTGCAACAGGCGCGTTCCCCCGCCTCATGGAAACGCGCCCGTGAGCGAGGCGAAGACGGGAAACGACACGCGCGCCGCGCGCGTCGACTGGGCGGCGCTGTGGCGCACGGGCGACCTCGCGCGCTTCTGCTTCGTCAGCCTCGGCATCCTGCTCCACGCCACCAACGAGACGATGATCGCCACCATCATGCCGGCCATGGTCGGCGAACTGTCGGGCGTCCAGCTTGTCGGCTGGTCGCTGGCGATCTACGAGCTCGGGTCGATCGTAGCCGGGGCAGCCGCCGGCCGGCTGGTTTCCTTCGTCTCGTTGCGCACCAACATGGCGGTAGCCGCGCTGCTCTACGCCGTCGGCGCCGCGATCTGCGCCGCCGCGCCGTCGATGGGCTGGTTCCTCGCCGGGCGGCTGCTGGAGGGCCTCGGCGGCGGCGCCCTGGTGGCGCTCGCCTTCGTCTCGGTCGAACGGCTGTTCGACCGCTCGATCTGGCCGCAGCTTTTCGCCGTCATGTCGGCGGTGTGGGGCGTCGCCGCCTTCGGCGGCCCGCTGCTCGGCGCCGTCGTCTCGGAGGCGCTCTCCTGGCGCTGGGCGTTCGGCATCTTCGCCGCGTCCGGTCTCGCCATGGCCGCGGTGACGGTGCTCGTCCTGCGCGGCCCGCGCGCGACGACGCCGAGCGGCAGCCCCGGGCGGCTGCCGCCCTTCCCGTTCTTCATCCTCGCCGTGCTTGCCGCGAGCATCCTGATGATCGCCACGGCGGGCGTCGACGTCGCCGTCCTGCGCTCGACGCTGCTGCTCTTCGCCGGCCTCGCCGGCCTCGCCGCCTTCTTCGCGCTCGACGCGCGCCGGCCCGAGGCGCGCCTCTTCCCGTCGCGCCTGTTCGACTGGTCGACTCCGGTCGGCAGCGGCATGACCATGGTCGCCGCCTTCTCCGTGGCGACCTGCGCCTTCGCGCTCTATGGCCCGCTGCTGCTCACCAGCCTCCACGGCATCCCGATCCTGACGACGGGCTACCTGATCGCCGCCGAATCGATCGCCTGGTCGGTTCTGTCGATCCTGGTGGCCAACGCCCCGCCGCGCTGGGAGCGGCGGATCATCGTCGGCGGCGCGGTGATGATCGCCGCCGGCAGCGCCGGTTTCGCCATTGCGGTCCCCGCCGGCTCGATCCCGCTGATCCTGGTCTGCGCGATCCTGCAGGGCGGCGGCTTCGGCATCGCCTGGCCGTTCGTCACGCGCATCGTGGTGGCCTCCGCGCCCGAAAGCGAACAGACCATCGCCTCCTCGGCGGTGCCGACCATGCAGCGCATCGGCTATGCCGCGGGCTCGGCCGGGACCGGCATCGTCGCCAACGCCGCAGGCTTCTCCGAAGGCCTCAGCGCCGACAGCGCCCGCGGCGTCGCGACGGTGCTCTTCCTCGCCCCTATACCGCTGGCGCTGCTCGGCGTCGCCGCGGCCGTCCGCGCGTCGCGGCTGAAGCCGGAACAGCCGGGATAGTGAACCCGGCCCGGTGGCGCCCGCCTACCGCAATGCCAGCGCCTTGCGCAGCAGCGTGATATGCGCCTTCGGATCCTCGCCGAGACTGGCAAGGCCGAGCTTTGCGCCTTCGGCATCGGGCGCGCTGCCCGAGGCGGCTGCGTTCCAATAGTCGGTGTGCGTCACCAGGCGGCCGAGCGCCCCGCCGCGATCGATGTTGACGGCGACGTCGACGATCCCCGGCCCGAAGTTCGGCCGGCACGGTCCGCTGATGAAGTCGCCGAGGAAGGGCATCGCGCCGGGATCGTGGATGTTGGTCCAGCGCATGGCGGCAAACATCGCAGCGTGGTGGGCAAAACGCAGGTTGGAATAGAGGAAGGACGGCAGCTTGCCGGGTTCCAGCATCGGCGGGCATGTCGGGAACAGGCGTTCGGCCTTGCGCTCCTCGAAGGCCGAGCGGTCGCGCGAGACGAGGAATTCGGCATGGGTCAGCGGCGAGCCGAGCGTGACGAAGTCGGAGATGCGCCAGCTGCCCGCCTGCTCGACAAGGCTCTCGGCGAGCTCGCCCTGATGGACGCGGAACGCCGCGGGATCGAACGTGCCCTTCGCCGCCGACGACCGGCAGTAGCCGTCGGTTGCGCGCAGCCGCGCCAGCGCCTCGCCCGAGGCCGGATTGCGCGACGTCGGGCCGCGCTCCTCCCAGAACAGCCTGAGCACGTCGTAGGCGATGATCGAGCCGAGGCTATGGCCGACCACGACGATGCGGTCGTAGCCGGTCTCGTCGCCATAGTCGTAGCGCCGGTCTGCCGCTCCTCCGGTCTGCCCGTGCAGAGCGCGCAGGAGTTGGACGCCGCGCTCGCGGATCTGCGAACGCGCGGAGACGGCGTCGGGCGAAGTGCGCACGTAGCGCGCCACGTCGCCGAAAACCGGTACGACCCAGACCGACAGGACGGCCGCAACCGCTGCGGCGACGATCAGCGCCCAGGCCTTCCCCGTGGCGAGCACGCTCCACGGAAACCAGCAGTAGAGGGCAAGGCCGATCGCGGCGGGAACGACGATCGCCGCCAGCCAGGACAGCTTTGTGCTCGCCGACGCCTGGCGCGGCGTCGTCTCCGCCCAGATCCCGGGGAACATGCGGTCGGCGTTGCTCCAGCTCGCCAGCGCCACCGTCAGCCATTTCCTGAGGAGGAGGAAGAGCAGGACGGCCGCGGCGGTGCTCGCGGCGGCCGTCCAGCCGTTGTGGATCGCTTCCGCCTCGCTGATCAGTTTCCACAGTTCCTTCAGCGAGCCGGTCAGGCCGACATAGGCCGCCAGCACCACGATGACGCCGACCAGTGCCCACAACACGAGCCACAGGCTGAACGATTCGCGCGGCACCTGGTGCGGCCAGCGCAGGAGGAGGCCGCGCAGCCAGGCGTTGATCTGCGCCATCGTATTGCCGACGAGCAGGTCGGACCAGTAGAGCTCGTAGAAATCGGTGGCGACGCCGTCGGCGTTGCGGCGCGTCGTCACCCGCGCCAGTTCCTTCAGCCCGGCGCGCATGTCGGGAACGAGCCAGACGTCGTCCGGCGACGGCTCGTCGCGGGGTACCGGCGCGGCGCCCCAGACGGCCTCGACGAAGCCGCGCAGCGTCTCCAGCGGCTTCTGTTCGCCCATCCCGTGGACGATGACCACGGCCTGCTTGCGCTTACGGGCTTCGTCGGCGGCGGGAGCTTCGACCGGAACGGGCTCCGGTTGTGCCGGATTCATGGCCGGCGCCGGGGATCGCCGGCGCGTCCCGCCAGTTGCCGAACCGGATTTTCCTGAAGACGTCTTCGCCATCTTCCACCCGCCCGTTGTCATTGAAGACTATACCGGATCGCGGCGAAGTAAAGGGGAAGGGAAATACACGGCCATCCACCACATCAACTGCCGCGTTCCAGTCCCTTGCCGAAAGCCTTCAGGAGCCGCATCAGCGACTCCTTCAGGTCGAGCGCCAGGCCGAAGCCGCCCGCCGCCTCGAGCGAGACGAAGCCATGGATGATCGCCCTCAATCCGCGGGTCGCGTGTAGCGCGTCGTCGCCGGAGAGCCCGTAGCCGGCGAGCACGGCAAGCACGGTGGCGACCACCTCGCCGCCCGCCTTCTGCAGGTCGGCGTCGCCCGCCGGCGCGGCGCGCAGCGAGGCCGCATAGAGGCCCGGCCGTTCGCGGGCGAAGTCGCGATAGGCGAGCCCAATCGCGACAAGCGCGTCCGCGCGGGCGAGCCCGACGGCGGCGCGCGTCATGCGCGCATTGGCCTCGCGCATGCCGGCCAGCGCGAGATCCCGCTGCAGCGCGCCGAGGCTCGGCACGTGGTTGTAGAGCGACGGCGTCTTGACGCCGAGCACGCGCGCCAAACCGGCGAGCGTCACGGCGTCGAGACCTTCGGCGTCGGCGATCGCCGTCGCCGCGGCGAGCACGGCGTCGCGGTCGAGCCCGGCCCGCGCCATCAGCCCTCGCCTCCGGCGACGAAGGCGCGGATCGCGTTGGCCACGGCGTCGGGCTGCTCGACCTGCGGATAGTGGCCGGCGCCCTCGACCATGACAACGCGGCCGCGCAACAGCCCCGCCACCAGGTCGGCCTCCGCCTTCGGGTCGGCGAAGTCGGGATCCTTCGTGCCCATCACGACGAGCACCGGCGCCTTCACCTCGGCCAGCCGCACCTCGACGTCCTTCTTGCTCGCCGCGATCATACCGCGCAGCGCGTCCATGCGGCCCTCCTCGGCGAGGTTCGCCACCAGCGTCGCGCGATAGGCCTCGAAATCGGCCGGCTTGTCGCCGTAGAAGGTGCCGTAGACCTGACCCCATGCCCATTCGCCCCACGGACCCCAGAGCGCCAGCTTGATCATCGCCGTCTGGGCGACGCCGGCGATCCACGAACTCGGCGGCACGTCGCGCACGAAGGGACCGATCAGCACCGTGCCGGAAATCGCCTCCGGCTTCTCGGCGGCCGCCCAGGCGACTGCCGCAGCGCCCATCGAGGTGCCGACCAGCGTCGCCGGGCCGGCGTTCAGCTCGTCGACCAGGGCGACGACGTCGGCGCCGATCGCCGAAGACGCGTAGTCGCTCCAGCCGGTGCTCGACTGGCCGTGGCCGCGCAGGTCGACGGTGACGACCCGGTAGCCGGCCTCGACCAGGCGCGGGGCAAGAAAGCGGTATTCGGCGCGCAGGTCGCCGAGGCCGGGCACCATGACGACGAGCGGGCCCTGCCCGGCGTCGTCATAGGCGATCTTTCCTTCGGGTCGGTCGAGATAGTGCGGGGCGGCGGGCATGGCGGGGCTCCCGGTTTCGGCTTGGGGGGTGAGCGCGGCGGTTGCGGCCGCGCCGGCGATGACGAAGGCCGCGGCACCCGCGGCGAGATTGATGGACATGGGGGGTTCCTTTTTCCTACGTAAGTTAGTTTATAAACTAATAGCGTTAGTTTTTACCGCCGTCAATTGCTTCTCGCGCGGCCGATGCCGGATTTCTTAAGGGATCCGCCGGCAGCGGGACATGTGCCCGCAATTCGGCCGCTCAGTCCTTCAGCAGGTGGGCGATCGAGTTGGCGTAATAGGAAAGAAGCAGCCGCTCGTCGGGATTGGCGCGGTAGAGCCATTCGTCGTTGGCCACCACCAGGTGGCGCAGGGTGAGCATGCGCAGGCCCGAACTCACCGCATAGTCGCGGTCGGCGCGCGGGATGTGCACGTGTGCGCCCTGCCCTTCGAGCCGCTTGATCAGGCCGAAGACGGCGGACTTCAGCTCGAACTCGCTCATCCAGCGCTCGCCGTTCTCGAGGAAGACATGCGAGGCGAGCGAAACCGGCAACGCTGGTACGATTTCGCCGATCGCGGCGATCAGGTCGTTGCCCAGCCTCTGCACGCCGTCGAACATCCGCTCCCGGTCCGGCGCGGCGAAGTCGACGCCGTTGCGCCGCTGCCATTCCACCAGCGACAGCGGCCGGCCGAAGCTGACGCAGGCGTAGCCGAAGCGGTAGAGTTTGCCCTGCAAGCGCAGCTTCACCAGGTTCCAGACGAAGGCGAGGATCGACCCGGTGCGCGTGCGAAAATCGCGGCCGCTGACCTCCCGCTCCGCCCTGGCGGTCAGGATGCGGTCCTCGATCACCCGGTCGTAGTTCAGGCCCACCGGCACGAAGACGATGTCGCGCGACGAGCGTGGCTCGAAGCCGGCGACCATGTAGGAGAGCAGCCCGAGCCGCGGCTCCTTCAACAGCCCGTCGCGGGAGAGCCCGCCTTCCGGGAAGACGGCCTGGGTGACGCCTTCGCGGGTCGCCATCGCCACATAGCGGCCGAGCACCCTGCGGTAGAGTTCGTCGCCCGAGTTGCGGCGGATGAAATAGGCGCCCATCGAGCGGATCAGGTTCTGCAGCAGCCACACCCGTGCCCACTCGCCCACCGCGTAGGACAAAGACGCGCGGCTCGACGCCATGTAGGTGACAAGCACGTAGTCCATGTTGGAGCGGTGGTTCATGACGAACACCACGGTCGCTTCCGGATCGATGGTCTTCAGCGCCTCGTCGTCGGAGTAGCCGAGGCGGACGCGGTAGACGAACTCCGAGATCCAGCGCGCCGCCTTGGTGCCGAAGCCGAAATAGGTGGTCACCGAGAACGACGGCACGATCTCGCGGGCGTAGCGCTCGGCCCGCTTCATCACCACGGCGCGCGGCGTGCCGCTGCTGCGCGCCTCGGCGTCGACGGCCTCGATCACCTTCGGGTCGTAGATCAGCCGGTCGATATGCGTCTGCCGCCGGGTCAGCCGGAACGGCTGGATGCGCGTGTCGAGCCGCTGGTTCAACTCGTCGATCGCCTGGTTGACCCGGCGGCGGAAGAACCAGCGCACCGACGGCGCGAAGATGCGGTCGACGACGCCGATCGTGGCGAACACCACCAGCAGCGCGATCATCCAGAACGGCAGCGTGACTGCGCCGGTCATGTCGGCACCCTCGCGCCCGGGCATGCTCCGGAACCCACGATCTCTCTCCCCCCGGCACCTTTCCCCGGCGCCGCTCCCGAGAGCGAGCGTTTCCCAAACCGCGGCCAAAGGCAAGCGCCCGATCGCCGAAGCCCTGATGGCGTGCCGTCTTTCGCCTCACGGTGTCGCCGGCCGCGCCGGAACCGCGAGGCGGGGGCGCTGCGATCAGGCCGAAACCTGGCGGACGGCGGGATGCTCGGCGAAGTAGGCTGCGAGGAAGTCGAGGACGGTGCGGACGCGCGGCACGTCGCGCAGGCGCTCATGGGTGAGCAGCCATAGTTCGTGCGGCTGCTCGATATCCGGCGTGAAACAACGCACGAAGTCCTCGTCGCAAGCGGCCAGCAGATCCGACATCACCGACACGCCGTAGCCGGCCTTGATGCCGGAGAACATGCCGGCGACGTTGTTGCGGAACTGCGCCACCTCGGCCGCCGACACCTGGCTGTACACCCATGTCGCGATCGGCACCTGGTAGCGTCCGGGCTCGCTCATGATCAACACATGATCGCGCAGTTCGGCGCCGGATTTCGGCATGCCGTGACGCGACGCATAGGCCCGGCTGCAGTAGACGCTGAAGCGGTCGCCGCAAAGCCGCCGGCCGACGAGGCCCGGTTGATCCTTCCTGGCGATGATCACCCTGAGCGCGATGTCTGCCTCGCCCTTCGCCAGGTCGAGGAAACGGTCTTCAGCGACCACTTCGAGCTTCAGGCCGGGATGCAGGTCATGGAAGCGGCCGAGCGCCGGGGTCAGCAGCGTGTCGGCCATGATTTGGCTGGTCGTCAGCCGGACCGTGCCGACGGCGCCGCGACGCATCTGTTCGGCCAGCGACGCGAAGCCCTGGATCGCGGCTTCGACCCCATCGGCAGCGTCGGCCAGCGCGCGTGCGGCGTCCGTCGGCGCATAGCCGGTGCGGCGCTTGTCGAAGAGTTCCAGGCCGATTGCGACCTCGAGCGCCTCGATGCGGCGCGCTATGGTCGTCTGGCTGACATGCAGCGCCCTCGAGGCGGCCAGCGTGTTGCCCTCGCGCAGGACGGATAGGAAGGTGCGCAAGTCGTTCCAGTTGAACATGCGCTATTCTGCAACTTTGCAGAACGCCCGCGCAACATCGTTGATTGAACGCCGGCCGTGTTGCGCGGAATCTTCCCCGCATCGAATGACTGCGACAATGGCCGGGAGGCGAACATGGAATTCTACCCTTACGCGAAGTTCCTGCACATCCTCTTCGCCGCCCTGTGGATCGGCGGCGGCGTCGCCATGATCATGCTCGGCATCGCCGCGGCGCGGGCGCGCGACGACGGCCGGCTGGTAAGTGTCGTCCTCCAGGTGGTGTGGCTCGCCGAGCGCCTGTTCATCCCGGCCTCGGTGCTGGCGGTCACCTTCGGGATCGTCATGGTGTTTCTCGCGCACAGCTTCCGCGAATTGTGGATCCTGCTCGGGCTGGCAGGATTCGCCGCGACCTTCGTCACCGGCGTCTTCATCATCAAGCCGATGGCCGAGAAGGTCGCCGCGATCGCGGCGGCCGAAGGCGCCTCGCCCGCCGCCGCGGCGCTCGGGCGGCGCATCCTGCGCACCTCGGTGTTCGATTACGTGGCGATTGTGCTCGTGGCGGCCGTGATGGTCCTCAAGCCGACCGCGGCCGATGTCGGCCTGCTCCTCGCCATGGGTGCCATTCTCGTCGGCGCGGGGTTCGTCTGCCTCATCCGGCCGCGCAGGGCAACCGCAATGGCCTGAGCGCGGGCCGGGCTACAGCCGGCCACCGCAACTGTCGGATTGCGCAAGACGGAAACGGCGCCGCGTCAGGTCGCGGCGCCGTTTCGTCTGTCTTCACGATGTCGTCCCGGCAACCCTCAGTGATCCATCGCCTTGACGATCTCCTCAGTCATCTTCTTGGCGTCGCCGAGCAGCATCATGGTGCCGTCCTTGTAGAACAGCGTGTTGTCGATGCCGGCGTAGCCGGAGCCGAGGCTGCGCTTGACGAACAGGCAGGTGCGCGCCTTGTCGACGTCGAGGATCGGCATGCCGTAGATGGGTGAGCTCTTGTCGTCGCGCGCGGACGGGTTGGTCACGTCGTTGGCGCCGATGACGTAAGCGACGTCGGCCTGGGCGAACTCGGAGTTGATGTCCTCGAGCTCGAACACCTCGTCATAGGGCACGTTCGCCTCGGCGAGCAGCACGTTCATGTGGCCCGGCATGCGCCCCGCCACCGGGTGGATGGCGTACTTCACCTCGACGCCGTGCGCCTTCAGCTTGTCGGCCATCTCGCGCAGCGCGTGCTGCGCCTGGGCGACCGCCATGCCGTAGCCGGGCACGATGATGACCTTCTGCGCATTCATCATCAGGTAGGCGGCGTCGTCGGCCGCCCCGGTCTTCACCGTGCGCTGGATGCCGTCGTCGCTAGCTGCGGCCGTCTCGCCGCCGAAGCCGCCGAGGATGACCGAGATGAAGGACCGGTTCATGCCTTTGCACATGATGTAGGAAAGGATCGCGCCCGACGAGCCGACCAGCGCGCCGGTGATGATCAGCGCCAGGTTGC
>CAYJMY010000156.1:0-3150 GCA_964371125.1 uncultured Mesorhizobium sp.
GACAGTGAATCATGCTGAAAGCCTCGCGGCGAGCGACTTCTTCAACAGCCTGCTAATGGCCATACCTGGGATTGGGCCGAAGACAGCCTCCTGGATCGTTCGCAACTGGCTGGACAGCGACGAGGTCGCGATCCTTGACATTCATGTGTTGAGGGCTGGTGAGTTGATCGGACTGTTCGAGCCCAACTATACGTTGCCGAGAGACTACGAGCGCCTCGAGCGACGCTTCCTTGACTTCTGCGAGGCCTTGGGGGTCCGTGCATCGCTGATGGATGCTATTATTTGGACCGAAATGCGGGAACTCGGTCGCGGGTCCATTTGACAATATCGACGAAATCAAGAATCTCTCGATCAATTCTTGGTCGGGGGGAAGAAATTGTCAGGAGGATCAAAGCCGACACGTTCGTCGCGCTCAGACGCCACGACGCGACGAAATACTCGCCCTTCTGGTAACGGCGGAGGCGATGCGGACGGAGGCAGCGCCGACCCATGTGATCGCCAGTTCGACGCGAGCCTAACGAGTGTCGACATGGCGGTTGTGCCGCAGCTGCGCCATGGTGAGCGTCTCCGCGTCGTCCTGCGAACCGAAGGCAACTATGAATCCGTCGTCTGCGTACGACAGAGTGGCGACTACGTCGGAGCACTCGCTGGCATCACAGGACTGTCGCAACTCGCCAAGTGCCTTCGCGACGGCAGATCGTTCGATGCGACAGTGATCAACGCCTCCGGCGCCGCCGTTTCTGTGCATGTTGCTCCTGCGTGATGAAGATCGCCGGCGGCACCTATCGGGAAGTCTGTCAGCATCCTCACTGGGACGCCCTATTCGGATCAGGGCTAAGAGCAGCAGCAGCCTTGAGCGACCTGTGTCCCATCATCGAGCTCCATACCTATGGCCCCGAAACCTGGCGGGAGGATATCACCGCGTCGGCCAGCGCCTTCCACCTCAACGTCGTCGTCCACCCATCGCCCGACGAAATCACTTTCCACTACTTTCATCCGATGTCACGGGTCGTGATTCAGCCGCGGCAGCGGCAGTCGGCGACCGTCTTCGCGGTTGAGGGGGACGTTATACTGCGTTTCGGCTTCCTCGAGGGTGACTCCGTCGTTCACGCCCATGCGGCTGTCTACGACCCGCAAACTGGCGTCGCACCGCCGCGCTTCCGCGAGAATGGCTCCACGGTGGACCGGCTTGCTGTGGTGCTGAACGAATGGGAAGCTGAACTCGCTACCGGCGCGGTGGGCCGTGCGGCCGGGCAAGCGATACTTGAGCGCGAAGAGGCCGAGGTTGCGATTATCAAGTCAGGGCCGCGCGGAGCGATGGTTTACCAGGCCGGTAAATAACCCGTCCTTGTGCCTCCTTATAGGACTGAGAAGGTCTTCAAGATCGGATCTGGAGATGTCTTCAGCGCCGCTTTCGCATATTATTGGGCGGAGCGCGGTCTCGATCCAGTCTCGGCAGCCGACGCCGCGTCTCGGAGCGCTGCCTATTTCGTTTCCGGACCCAACCTCCCACTACCCGACGTCGAAAGCATTAGGGTGGGGTCTCCGGTGATCACCGGCACGAGTCCACGCAAAGTGTACCTCGCCGGCCTATTCTTTCACCTGTCGCAGCGCTGGTTGATTGACGAAACACTGGATTGTCTTGAGCGGCTAGACCTCCAAGTCTTCTCGCCGCTGCACGAAGTTGGCACCGGAGGTGGCGCGAGGCGGATCGCGGCGGCTGACCTGGCCGGGCTCAACCAGTGCGACGTGGTGCTGGCGCTGCTCGATGGAATCGATCCAGGCACTGTGTTCGAAACAGGTTATGCGACGGCAGTCGGCACGCGAATCGTCGGTCTCACAGAGCGAGTCGAAGCCTATCAGATGACAATGCTCCAGGGTACGGGAGCCAAAGTCACGCGGGACTTCACCACCGCTCTCTACATGACCGCCTGGGAAGCATGGGAAGTATGAGACTCCTGCTGTTCTCCGGGGGCTTGGACTCAGCCGCTCTGGCCTATCAGGAGCGACCCGATGTGTGCCTCACCATAGACTATGGCCAACGGCCTGCGGCAGGCGAGATCCGCGCGGCTGCCGCGCTCAGTCATCATATGGGTTTGCGTCATGAAATTGTCTCTGTCGACTTCTCCAGCTTGGGTCTTGGTCCGTTGGCGGGAAGGCCTTCATCAGAGTTAGCGCAAGCGCCTGAGTGGTGGCCATATCGCAACCAAATGTTGATCACCGTCGCGGGTATGCGCTTCGTTGCCCAGGGCCTCAAGGAGATCATGTTCGGCGCCGTCGCCACCGACGTCCATGCGGATGGCAAAGCCCCCTTCATCAGAGCTACCGACAAGCTCATGCAACTACAGGAAGGTGGGGTTCGTGTCTCGGCGCCAGCTCGCCGGTTGCACCCGATGACTCTCATCCACAAGTCTGGCATTCCCTACGACCTGCTGGGCGCCACCTTCTCTTGCCATGCCCTCGATACGCCGTGCGGAACCTGCCGAGGATGCCAGAAACATGCCGACACAATGTCTAGGCTAGACAAGGGATCAAAGCGATGATCACCGAGGCCTTGGATCAGCTGACCGTTCGGTGTCTACGCTTCGTCCTCCTGCGATAGGCACTGCCGATGGCGCCGCTCGAGGAGCTTCCTCTGGACCGGGCGCGCGATCGCATTCGCGACCTGCTCGCCGCGCAAGTCGACATTGTCGAGCTGGCCATCGGTCTGATTAGGATCCAGGCGGAAAAACTCACGGGGGACGACCAAGAGACTGCAAGGGTCATCTGGGTTCTGATGCGAGGAGTCGCAACGTCGATGCGGTCGGTCCTGTTACTCACCGCATCCTTCGATATGTCAATCCGGGACTGCTTCGGTATCGCACGATCGATCTTCGAATCCTCCGTCAACGTCGCCTACATCGCCGCAGTCGGACCGCCAGTAGCACTACGGGCCATGCGGCACGCGATGCAAAAGGCATACCGGAGCCTACTTCGCACCGAGCCCGATGAACTAAGGATCCCGCCAGGGTGTCTGCCACCAGCGGCGGACATGATCCCGGGAATGCCCGAGGCACTCGGCGAATTCACGCGCGCCAACGGAACCGAGCTCACCGACTGGGCAGGCCTCAGTGTCCATGGCAAGCTGGCTGTGATCATAGAGCACTATCC
>CAYJMY010000156.1:3160-11929 GCA_964371125.1 uncultured Mesorhizobium sp.
TCGGCAGCATCTATCGGGACGCATCCGAAATCCTGCACGGCACGCTTTACGCGGCCGCCATGTTCGGGGAGCCGCGTCTCGATATGACAGGATCTCCTCGTTCCTTCGAGGACCGATATGTCTTCGATCACCTGCTGACGCTGTTTACTGCCATTTCGGGATCGGCGAACGGCATGCTTGAAGTTGTCACCGAACGATACCGGCTACCCGACGTCAGTGGCCAGGTGCGTGACCTCCTTGCGGTCGAGGCCAGTCTCCTTTCTGACAACAAGGCCACAAATGTTCAGCCTTGAGGCCTTCTAACCCCGCTGGCATCAAGTCGCTGCCAACTCGTCCAAGCTCTATCCACGCGCACCGCTTTACGGATCGCGAATATGGGCGAGTACTGCCTCGGCTTGACCTAAACGGACTTCAGCTTGCACACATTGCCACGCATCTCACGCTGTCCTGACCGGCTTGCGTCCGCTGTCGCCGCACCAAACCACTACGCCTTCCCTGATCCAAAAATGAGCGTAGGTCCCGTCGAGCTGGCGCACGGACGGATTTATGGTAGGGCGGCCGAGCCAGTCCACCGCGACGGTCCAACGCGGGCGCCGCTCGGGCATGAGAGAAAGCTGCACGATTTCCTCGCGATCGGCGGGGCAGCGGAAATACGCCCATTTGTTGTAGCCCCGGCCGCCGACAACATAGATCTGGCCGTCGGCCATTGTACCCGGGTCGGGATGGCCGGCGACAAGGCGCGCCGTAAAGGCAGGCCGTGGGATCAGTCGTACGGCGACGAGAATCCTGCGGGCGAGCGCGCGCATCATGGCACGCGCCCAATGAAGGGATCGCAGTCCCCCCGGCCCCAGCTTTCGTCCGCCGCGCAGACCGGGCAGGCCGGGCGCGGATCGTGGCGCGGGCGCCGGTCCTCCCCCAGATGAAACTTCCTGACGCGGTGCGCGACCGATCCGTCCGGACCGCGGAAGGCTTGAAGACGTTGGATCATCTCGTTGACGGCCATGCAGGCGAGCTCCGTTGTGAAGGTGACGACGGCCGGCGCCGGGTTGCCGCCGCCCGCCACATAGGCTTCCGCCTTGCGGCGCTCGTAGAGTTCAGGCTCGGCCCGCTTCATCGCCTCTCCGCGCGCCGCCTCGCCGCTGACGACGCCGCGGCACATGAGGCACGTCTCATGCGGGCCGAGCACCGTGACCCGGCCGTCGAGGCCCTTCAGCGCCGGCGCGTCGCTGTCGCCCGCGTCGATCGCGAGGCCGATATCGATGACCGGGATGAGGTAGTAGTAGGCGAGGCGGTTGAGGAACAGCCGCCCGTCATGATCGTCGGTGCAGCCGAAGACGATATCGCAGGCGCGCAGCGCGTCGCGGCATTCGGGATCGCCGATCCAAGCTTCGACCGGCACGACCCTGACGCCGAGGCCCATCGCGGCGATGGCCTCGGCGACGACATTGACCTTCGGACGCATGAGGTCGGCGTCCTGCTGGCGGGCGCCGTGCAGCCGGTTGAGGTTCGTGCGGTCCACAATGTCGTTGTCGAACAGGGCGACCTGGCCGACGCCGAGCCGCGCCAGCAGCATAGCCACCGCGCTGCCGGTGCCACCGCAGCCGACGACGCCTATCCGCAGGCGGGAAAGATCGTCGTTGAGCGCCGATCCGAAGGCGAGCGCCTGACGCTGAAAGGCCGGCAAGCCCGCCGCAAGGCCGCGGCCGGGATAGTGAAGGGCAAGGCGCGCACCGGGGACGCGGATCATGCGCAGCGGCACGTGCGCGCCTGCCTGCGGCAGCAGCCAGACGCGGCCCGCCCACTGGCCGTCTTCGGTGAGGATCAGGCTCAGCATCTTCGTGCCTTCGTCGTTGCGGTTCACGGCGAGCTGCACGAGGTCGGGCTCGTTCGCATCGTCCTGCGCCGAGAAGGCGGTCATGCCGGTGGGGTGATTGTGGACGACGGCGACGACCTGATCGTTGCCTGCGGCTGCGCGCAGCGCGCGGACGAAGGACGCGGTGCTCCAGGTGATGAGGCCGGGGCCGGCGTCGAGGACCTGGTCGTCCGGGACCGGAATCACTTGCATGGAAAGGAATTTCTCGTGCGCCTCGCGGTCCCACGGATCGCGCCGGATGGCAGCACGGCCGCACAGTACATAGGCGGCGTGTTCAAGGCCGTCACCGCGCAGCAGGTGGTCGCGCAGCGCCGCCTCGTGGTCTTCGCGCAGGGCGAGGCTGAACGTGGTCATGCGGCCCTCTCGAGCGCGTTCTCGACGCGCTTGATCATCGTCCAGATGCCGTCAATGCCGGGGCGCCATTCACTGTTGTGGCGCGACCAGCGCTGCCAGCTCTGGCCGGCAAAGCTGTGGGCGACGTTGGCGGCGTTCGGATAACGCCCGCCATGGCGGAGCTTCACCCACGGCAGCAAGTAGAACACGTCGGGGTAGCCCGGCGGCAACTGGATCAGTATATCGGCGGCGGCGCTGTCGAAGCGCCCGTCCGGCAGCCGCCGCCCTTTCAGGATGACGCCCTTCACGGCGCCATCCTGCTTTTCTTCGTAGGCGATGCCTTTCTCGGCGAGATAGGCGCGGTCGGAGGCGGGCAGGAAGCTCATCGTCCCTTAGCCCTCCGTCGTCGTCTTCTTGCCGGTGAAAAAGCGCTCGACCCGCGGGGGCGTCAGATCGACCTTCCTTTCGTCGGCGATCAGCAGGTCCTCGGGGCCGGGCACGTCTTGCCAGGCGTCGTAGGCGGCCTGGTCGACGCCCGCGAGGCGCTTGATCTGCGCGCCGGTGATGAACGGCTCCGGCCAGTCATGCGGCTTGCGGTCGACGATGATCTTGAAGGGCGGGCGGCGCCCAGTCGCGGTGGTGGCAAGGGCTTCGGTCATCGGAGTCTCCTTTCAATCAGCCTTTGGGGGGATGGGGGTCGCGGCCGTGCGAATCGCGCTCGCGGATACGGCCATCGCGGCCGTGGATCAGCAGCTCGCTCTGCTGGTTGCGGGCCACGTCGCGGCCGCGGGCGATAGCCGCGGCCTGGGTGTCGTGGACGGAGGAAGCGCGCCCGCCGCCGGCGGGCTGGACGGCCCATCCGCCGTTGCGCGGGACGATATGCTGGTTGCGGCCTTTGCTCATGGCCCGGGTCCTTTGCTGTTTCAGCTAACCGGCTTATCCGCCGATCTGCTAATTAGCGTAACAGACCGATGCGCGGAGTCAAGCGGGGGTGCGGTTCCGTCGTCAGGTGACGCTGAACAGGGAGGGGCCGGCGCTCGCAGCGCCAATGATTCCAAGCTTTATGAGACGGATGCGCGCCGCATCGGGGGAGACCTCGAAGGCGACGCGGACAGTCTCGATCAGCGCACGGCCATGCGAATCGTCCTGGCCGACGACACCGAAGAGATTGTGCGATTCGCAGTAGGCGGCGACAAGGGCACGGACCCGGCTCACCGGCATTAGCAATGCGCCACCGACATAACCCGCTTGCCACTCCATCCAGTCCGCCTGCGCCGCGTCGAGAATCTTGTCGCGGAAGCAGACCTGCATGTTGGCCCGCGGATTGGCCTTGAGAAGATCGGCGCTCGGAGGTTCGAGGTCCCACAGAGGGGCATGGAAACGCACGTGACCGTATTCATGGGCGAGCGTCATGCGTAGGCGGTTCTGCCGGTTGTCGGCCGCCGAGAGCGTCTCCGAAATCAGCACCTTCGGTTTGCGGCCCGGCTGGAATTGCGTGACGCCCTCAACGTCGCGGCCGTATCCGCTCAAATCCGAATACTGGTCGAGCGACTCGGTGTCACGTTCGATCAGCACGGTCAGGTCGTCGGTCGTAAGCGGATAGGCGACCGTGCCGTGGCGCTCCTTGAGAAAGGCGCTGACGATCGCCTCGCACTCCCGGTCGAGTTCCTTCGGCTCGTAGTGCGGGCGCTGCGTGAAGCGCCCTGTGCGATCGGCGACGTAGCGCACTATTAGGAGCCTCCGCCCTTGCTGCCCTTGTTGTCGAGCGTGCGGCGGAAGGCGATCATCACTTCGGAAACCTGCTTCTCCGACAGTTTCTTGTCCCTTATATCGTCGGGGAATCGCCCCGCCAGATAATAGAGCCAGTCACGGTCGATGCCGAGCGCGTCGGCGAACTGCTGGACCATGCGATCCGACGACGGGCTGCGCCTATCGTGCTCGATGTCGTTCAGATACTGCGGCGAGATCGGCTCGTCGTCCTCGCGCCGCACGCGGGCGGCGAGGTCTTTCAGAGCCCATCCTTTGGCCTTGCGGGCATCGCTGATCGCGTTGCCGAAGGTCTTTTCGTTCGGTGCCATACTCTCCCCAATAACGCTGATACGCTGATCAGCGTAGTATTGGAGAGGGATTTCGTCAAGAGTCAGGCTGGCAAATCGTTATGGAAAATCCGTGCCTGCTGCTGATTCGCGGAAACGCTTTTCCGCATATAAGCAGATCATGTTGAAATATCCGCGCTAAAAGCGGATAATCAGACATGGTTCACGATCAGCGTTCAGCCCTGTCCACCTACATGGCCGGCCTGCTTGCCGCCGGGCGGGTCATATTTACCGGCGGCGAAGCGGCGCAGGCCCTCGGGGTCGGACGCGGCGCCTTCCTCGACGCCGCTGAACGCCTGCAACACCGCCATCATCTTCTGAACCCGCGGCAGGACTTCTATATCGTTGTGCCGCCGCAGTTCGCGTCATGGGGCGCACCGCCGCCGCCTTGGTACATTGACGGGCTGATGCGACATATCGGCGAGCCCTATTATGTTGGGCTGCTCAAAGCAGCCGAACTGCACGGTGCGACGCATCAGGCGGTCATGGAGTTCCAGGTCGTCACCGGCAAGCGCCTCCCCAAAATCCGTGCGGGCCGCAATCTGATCGTCTTCTACTACCGCAAGAACATGGCAGTCGTCACGGCCGGCATTGAGGATCGGAAGACCGATACCGGCACGATGCGCGTGTCCGGTCCCGCGTTGACCGCACTCGACCTGCTGCGCTACCCGCGCGCGGCTGGCGGTCTCGACAATGTGGCGACAGTCCTTGCCGACCTTGCCGAAAAGATCGACGACGCGCAGCTCGCAGACCTGTCGGTGGCTGCCGAGCGGCCGGTCGTGCAGCGCCTCGGCTATCTGCTTGACCGACTCGGGCATCAGGAGCGCGCCGCGCTGATGCATGCGGCGCTGATGGGGCGCGGCGTGATCCGGTGGGTCGAGCTCGACGGCAAGGAAACGGGCGACCCCGACTTCATGCCCCCGGAGCAGGAGCGCAGCGAACGCTGGCGCGTCATCGTGCGGCGCGCGCCGGAGCTCGACGAATGATCCCCGCCCAGAACATCGTTGCGTGGGGCACGGTCGTCCCCTGGGCCGACCAGCGTCAGGTTGAGCAGGACCTCATCATCAGCCGGGCGATCGTCGCCATCTTCGCGGATCCGTTCCTACGCGAGGCGCTGCGCTTTCGCGGTGGGACCGCGCTGAACAAGCTGCATTTCCCGGCGCCACTGCGCTACTCCGAGGACATCGACCTTGTGCGCACGCAGGCGGGACCGATGGGACCGGTCCTCGATGCGCTACGCGCCGTGCTCCAGCCGTGGCTCGGGCGGGCCAACTACGACCCCAGTGTGGTCGCCCCAAAACTACGCTTCCGCGTCGAAGCCGAGGACAGCAGCGATGTGCCGATCCGCCTCAAGGTCGAAACCAACACCAGTGAGATCGAAGCCTACGATCCGCCGCTCGCGCTGCCTTTCACCGTCGAGAATCCGTGGTTCAGCGGCACGGCGGCGGTGGCGACCTACTCGCGCGAGGAGATGCTCGCCACCAAGCTACGCGCGTTGCTGCAACGCGATAAGGGCCGGGACCTCTACGACCTCGATCACGCTCTGGATGTGTTCGAGGGGATGGATGCGGCCAGGGTCGTCGAGTATTTCGGGCGCTATGTCGCGCTGTCGGGACAGGCTATATCGCGGGCGCAGGCACAGGAGCGTATGTTCTCCAAGCTTGCACGGCCGCGCTTCCTCACCGACATGAGGCCATTGCTGCCTGCCACGCAGGCCGAGGCCCTGACTGTCGAGACCACCCTCTATTCCTTCCAGCGGGTCTACGACGCCTTCATCGACCGGTTGCCGGGAGAACCTTGGGCGCGGGAACAGGAAATGAGAGAGCGTTTCGGGTTCATTGCCCGCTGACAGGCAGACACCCCTTGCATAAAGCCTGATCCACCACACCATCAGTCTGTTCTGGAGCCATCCAACCAAATCTGCGCCATCTCAAAATGGGCGGGCACAGCAATATCGCGCACGGCCAGGAAACTGGAATCTAAAGAAACCAACTAGACAGCGGCGCACCGAAAAGGATGAAACTGGGGCCGCTATATAATTGAAGGCCCGCTGTAACTTCTCTATCGACGAGCGCCGAGCATCAGCTTGAACATCGATATTCTGCTAAGGTGAAGTTCTGGCGTCGTTCGCATTTCCCGACGTATCCTGCGGTCACGCAAGTTGAGCAGGACGCCTATGACGGACTCACCAACACCCCACAAGCCCTGGCGTTTGACCCGCGAAGAACTGTACACACTGGTTTGGCAGAGGCCGATAAGCCGGCTCGCAGAGGAGTTTGGGATCAGCGGCAACGGGCTTGCCAAGATATGCGACAGGATGGATGTGCCTTATCCACCACGCGGCCACTGGGCCAAAAAAGAAGCGGGGAAGCCAGTGGTCACGTTCAAATTGCCTCCGCGCAAGGAGGGAGTCCCACAGGTCACAGAGGTGCATCCAACGCCGCCCAAACCTACGCCTTCGCCGGCAGCGAAAGAATCGGCCAACATTGCAGCCGCTGTGACCGAGGGCATCGTCGTGCCGGACAGCCTCGACGATCTTCATCCGCGCATAAAGGCGTGGATTGCAGAACACAAAAAGGAACAAAAGGAACGAGAGCAGGAGAGCAGACGGCGAAGGCATGAAACCTGGTGGAAGCCGCGGCTTATTCCCGAACTGACAGAACGCGACTTGTACCGGTTCCGCGTCACGAGCGCGATCTTCAAGGGTGTCGAGAGAGCTGGCGGCAAGATTGAGACATCGCCGATAACCGGCAAGGCGACTTTTCAGATCGCAGGACATGCGGTTGCGTGCTCGATAGTCGAGAAACTGGTCAAGTCGCTCGCACAACGCGACGAAACCCGGAAATGGACAGCCTATCCCGATCACCACCAAGCCGGCCTCGATTCGTCCGGCTTCCTGCGCGTGTCGATCGCGACATATCTTGATGGCCGCCAGCCCCAATGGATCGAGACACAGAAGACAAAGATTGGCGAAATGCTGCCCGAGATCGTCGGTACGATCATCGCGGCGGGACCTATCCTCGAACAACAGAAGCGTGACCGAGAGGAACGCGACAGGCGCCATCGGGAAGAGGAAGCGCGGCGCTACGAGGCGCGGCGTCAGAAGGAAATCGACGACAAGCGCTGGAGCAAGTTCTGTCAGGTCGCGGCAGACTGGGAGGAACGCAATCGTTTAGTTGGGTTTCTTGCCGAGGTCGAGGCGCGTGTGTCCAATGAAGGCGAGATCGCTGTCGCAGGTAGCCCCGTGGGCGAGTGGATCGTATGGGCAAAAAGGCGGACGGAGGCGCTCGATCCGTTCAATCGAGGCGTTGCGGGGATGTTCGACACGATTTCAAAGATTTCTCAGTGGTCGTAAGGGGGCCTGGGCATCCGTCCTTGCACTTCTATGGCTGCCTTTGCGATCTTGGCGCAATCACGCAAAGGCGCAGAACGCGTAATAATGACTGGGTTAACTTGCGCTGTAAGACTGATGGACAGATTCGATTGAATCGACAGGAGTCATTGTGAATGTCCTCCCCCGCCAGAGTCCTCGTTCCTATTGATAGTCACGAGGTTGAAGCCTTTCAGACTGCATTGGCCTACGCGAATGCGATATGCCAGAAAACTGGTGCTTCCGATGTCATCCTACTCACCCACACGAAGCATCAGCTCGATCACACGAGCCTGTCCCGTTTTCTAGGGCAGACTGCCGTCCGGGCGCTAACAAAAGGCTCGCTTTCGCTTCAGAGCGGCGCCCGGCTTCGCACCGAAACCATGCGCGCAATTCGCCCACCCACCCGTCAATCGGTAGTCATTGTTTACTACGCTGCTACCGACATTCTGGATTTAGTCGATGGACTGCGGAATCTTGCTGGCGTCATTGCAGTCCCGGACCTTCCGGGAACGGGAGACGAATGGGCAAGACGCTGGAACGTCATCGTCCACGGCGAGGAACAAAGGGCAGCAACGCCACTCATCGACGACCCGGTAGTTGTCCGCGCCCTCGAAAGCCTAACTTCGATGGTCAACCTGTCCACCGGATTGGGTCATCCGCGTGATAAGGACCATGCTGATGAGACGCTCCGGATCCTTCGGGCGAAAGGGCACGCCGACCCGACCCCTCACATCAAGTCTTGGGCCATCCAACAGGGTTGGAAGCCCGAGCACGCAGCAATGCTCGAAGCTCTGTCGCGCAAAGTATGGAACTTAAAGGGCAAGCCGAGCCTATCAAACTTCTATAACGCGAACGAACGTTATGCACGTTGGCGTAGCGCCTGATAGCGGCTCATCACGACTCAAGATGACCAACCCGTTACCAAGGCTGGCAAGTCAGGCCATCCTAACATCCTAGGTTAAGTGGCGCACCCGCCGCGATTCGAACGCGGGGCCTTCGCCTTCGGAGGGCGACGCTCTATCCAGCTGAGCTACGGGTGCATCTTGCTTACGCAGTGCTTACGCGGAAGTTCCGCGACTTTTAGGAACCGGATA
>CAYJMY010000157.1:0-11532 GCA_964371125.1 uncultured Mesorhizobium sp.
GGACGTGGTCCTTCACCTGGTACTTCATGAGGTTTCGCGCGCCCGGCGAGCGGTGGGGTGACGCCAGTGTCTCATGGCGAGATGCGCGAACAACGCCGCCGTCGCCGCGAGCGCCCCCCACAAGTGGACGAACGTCAGCAGGCCGGTCGTCTCGAACCGCCAGAACCAAAGAACATCGCCGAGATAGAGCGTCGAGGGCAACACCATCAGCAGACCCGTGGCGACGAGCAGGACATAGAGTGCCAGCAGAAGCCAGCTCAGCCGGCGGAAGGCGCGGCGGCTGGCGTTGCGCAGGCCTTTGCGGACGTGAGCGCCAATCCAGGAAACGACGACCACGGTGAATCCCAGGCCCAGAACGATATGTCCGACGAGGACGACTTTGCCCGCGTTCCAGTTGCCGTCCGCCAGAAACTCCAGATAGAGCCCGGTGCCGAGGACAATGGCGAAAGCGACCGACAGCAGCGACGAGCGGCCGATTCTGGGACGGATGGGCCGGTAGTCGAGCGCAAACTGTCCGCAGGCGGGTTCGGGCGGACGATCGAGGCCGGCCGAATTCCTGGTTCCCGGAGTCGCCATGACCATCCGCTTTCGGCTGACCGGCGCCCGTTAGCCGCGGATCTCGACACCGTTCTTCGCGGCGGCCTGAAGGACCATCGCGACGATACGGTCGGCGATGTCCTGCGCCTCGTTGCCGAGCGCGTCGGCCTCTTCCACGCCGAACTCGGCCCCGGCCTGCTCGCGGGCATAAGTGTCTTCGATGAGGTCCAGCAACTCCTCGAAACTCGCGGTGATGCGGCTGTCGAGATCGCCGTCGCTCGCCGCGACTACCGGAGAAATCGCCTCCGCGTACATCTTTCGGCAGCCGCTCATGATGCCGACAACGTCGACGAGCCGGCTGCGAGCGACGAAGGCGCCGATTTCGCCGGAGATGAACTGCGATTCCTTCCATTCGCCGAAATAGTCGCCGACGGTCGGCGTCATGACGGCGACCGACGTGAAGGCGTCCGCGCGGTTCGGCTTCCAAGCCGTCATGTCCGTCTCCAATGCCGTAGCCCAGAAGGCGAGCGCTCTGGCCGCTCCCAAGCCGAGATTGGCGTCGAACAGCATCTCGCCGCGGACTATCTTGCCGTCGCCATCGAGGTCGGCCGGCAGCCTGATTCCGGATTCGCTCATGCCCCAGAACAGAGGCTCGGTGATGCCGTGAAACAGGTTGCCCGGACGCGCGAGAACCGTGCCGTCCGGCAGTGTCAGGTCGTACTCGGCCACATCTTCGCTTTCCGTCCCCGGATTTCCGGCATCGAGGATGAGATCGTATTTCGCCATCTCCCGAATGCCGGCGACGATGCCTTCGATGGTCTCGTACCTGTTCGAGGCTTCGAGCCAGAGGTCGCGGACGTTAGCCACTTGCCTCGACAGTTCCGGCCCGTTCGCAGCCCAAGCGGCGGCGTAGTCGCCCTTGTGCGCTTCGATCGTCCCGGCATAGGTCGAAAGGGCTTGCTCGAGGAGCCCGGCCTGCGCCGACAAGGCACGGCTGTGCTCGAGGGTAAACTGCTTGACGTTCTCGAGTCCGCGCAACTCGGCATCGTTTTCGGCCCGGACTAGCCCCGGCGCGAGCAGAACGTACACAAACGCAGCGGCGACAAGATTCCCATTCCGGCCCATCGCAGCACTCCCTCTATGTTCACTGAATACGACAAGCCCCCGCGTGAAGTCGGGAGCAAGGTTCGAAGTTGCGAATGACTATCAACTGCGAGAGGTCGCCTATTTGCGCCAGCGCAATGTAGACAAAAAATGTCATATTATATGGCGACGCTTCCGAATGGGCGCCGGCGGCCATATGCATCCCGCTGCGACCGGAGCGGCCGGCCGCAGCGCGGCTAGGGTGAAGCAAACCACCTCCCGCCTCGTCGAAATCCCGCTGCCGAGTGGGCCGTCTCATCCTCCCGGAGGCATTGCGAAGTCGCCACGGGAAACAGGATGCGGTGCGTCCCTTTCACGATCTCACCGACGCCGCGCCGCCGAGCATGCCTGCAAGCGGCGTTCGCAGGCATGTCGGGCCTCTTGTGCCGATCAGAATTCCTTACGCATCTTCTGGTCGACCGACAGGGCACCCCCGCCGAACGCGGCGATCAATGCCGCGCCCGCCGCCCAGAAGAGCGAGGCGAGTTCGGCCTTCAGCTGCACGCCGGTCGGCCCGGCGAGGAAAGCCGCGCCGCCATCGGAGAGCAGTCTCGCCTGCCCGACCGGGGTCAGAAGGTCGGGATTCGCCTTGAGGTAGTCGATCCCCGCCTGGGTGAGAAACGCATCGCCGTATGGATGGGTAGCATGAAACCAGTAAGTCACCAGCAGCATGAAGGCGTTGGCCAACGCCGCGGGTCGGGTCAAGAAGCCGAGAACGATCAGCAATCCGCCGACGAAATTGGTGATGGCCAGCAGCGGCGAAAAGAACCAACCCGGCCAGAAGCCGAGACTCTCGACGAAGCCGGAGAGCCCCATCGGGTTCTGGATTTTTTGCCAGCCTTCAAAGGCAAGCCAGCCGCCGATGACAATTCAGAAGGCGAGCCAGCCGAACGGCTGGGCGAAGCTGGAATAGAAGCCGGAAAGAAATGGTATGTAAAGCCGCTCCCGCGGCGTCCTGAAATCTTGTGTCATGATTGGATCCTCCCGTTCCGTAATTTTTTACCGGAACACAAGCAGAATAGACCCTCGTGCGGGACACAGGCCTGCGACGTATCCGCGCAAAAAAGTGTCCATTTCAGAGAGACCTATTGCCTCCATGCAGGCATTGGGACGCAGGACCTTCCATTGCTACCGAACCGAAGCGTCAGCACTCTCAATAAGGGCTGTTGTTGCCATCCGGTGCCGTCTGTTCGGCCTTCGCCGCAGCACGGGAACTCCCCTATCCGGAATTCTGCGGACGCCGATCAAACTTCGCCTAAGACATGGCGTTGTTGTACGGCAATCAGTTGCGGCATCCGGTTCCCAAGATGGATCGCACGACGTGCGGGCGCCATTGTCCGCATTTCGGGGAGTCGAGAACAGCGGATTGGCGGTCGAAACCGTCACATCATAGCTTTTTTCGTCGTGGCGCCGCGGTGTCGAAGTCGCGCTGATCTACGAAGCGAACGCAACATCGTATCCGCGACAGCCTGCCACACTTCTCTAAGTGAGTGATCAATCACTAGTATGGCGCGAAAAAAGTCCGCGCCGGAGAACAGACATGCCACGTTCTCGTCTCACCGGGGTACTCTCCGCTGCGGCAGCCGTCTTCGGGCTGCTGACAGTGGCGTCGGGCGGAATGGCGCTGTTTGGAAGCGGCGTGACGCGGGAAGCCTACGGTTCCGTCGTACCGTTTGTTCTCTGGTTCAATTTCCTCTCGGGGTTCGCGTATCTGCTAGCCGCCTATGGCCTGTATGCTGGTCGGGGGTGGGGTGGCGCGGTTGCGGTCTTCATCGCGACGACAACGGTGCTGGTCTTCCTGGCGTTCGGAGTGGCGGTCGCCCTTGGCGTTCCTTTTGAGATGCGCACGGTCGCCGCAATGTCAATCCGATCCGCGTTCTGGCTCGGCGTCGCCTCGTACGCCATGACGGGCCGATCGGAGCATGCGACCCCGCTCAGGAGATAAAATGGAATTTGGTCGTAAGAATATCTCGGTGGGTCTCTTCGCCATGGCATTCTTCATGGCATACGGATTCCTGCTCGTTTACCTCCGAGACTTCGCACCGGGCAAGGAGGATTGGATCGCGGGTTACGCGGTTCATCCGCACTTCGAGGCCCGCCTCGCCCATGTCCACGGCAATCTGTTCGCGCTACTCAACATCCTGTTCGGCTACCTGATTCTAAAACTACCTATCAGCGGCAGCCTCGCTCGGTGGTCGTCGTGGCTTGCGCTCGCTGGTTTGCTCATGCCGCTTGGCATCTTGGGCGAGGTCTATCTTGCCACGCCGCCTTAGCCGGTCCTCATAGGCGCATCCGCGATGCTGATTTCGGCGGTTGTCCTGGCGACCGCCACGCTCCGCCGCGATCATTCTGCGAGGTAGCGGTTTGACGGCACATCGGGAACCGCCCAGCGCGGATCTGCCAGCCAAAAAGGCGCGAACCCGACTTCCGGCGACTGAAAGAAAGGCGCAGATCGTCGAAATGACGCTCCGGCTTGCGGCCGAGTTGGGGCCGGGCGCCGCAACCACCGAACGGATAGCCGAGCGGCTCGGCATCAGTCAGCCTGCGATATTTCGGCACTTCCCGCGTAAGGAAGTGGTCTGGTTGGCAGCCGCAACCCTGCTCGGCGAGGAAATGACTAGGGCCTGGGATGCGGTCCAGAGCGAACTGCCCGCGGAACGTCGCCTACGCGCCATCGCCCTCGCCCACCTTGCCTATATCGAAGGAACGCCGGGACTATTGGCAATCCTGTTTTCGCGCGAACTGCATATCGAAAACGAGGCGTTGAGAACGGGCTTGGCGGAAAACCAGAGACGATTCCAGGCAAGGCTGGCAGGTATTGTGCAGGAGGGAATAGAAGACGGGCGATTCCGCCGAGACCTCGATCCGTCGGATACCGCCTTTCTCGTAATCGCCGTTGTTCAGTGTGTGGCGATGCGCTGGTCGCTGTCCGCCAAACGCTTCTCAGTGATCGCGGTAGGCGAGCGGCTGATTGATGCGCTGATGAGAGGTTTTCTCCGATGAATAGCAACGACGGAGCGGGAGGTATTGAGGCCTATCGTTGCCCGTCGATCAGCGCGGTCTCACGGGAAATTCGATTCCAAAAGTATACTATTTGCGCGGGCGCAGAGAATACATCAGTCCCCTCACGGTCCCGAATCTGCCGAGAAAAGATGCGACGACTCAGCGCGCCAATCACACGACGTTTCCTAGCATGTCTGTCCTATCAGATTCGTTCTGTCTGCGACGGTTCCGGCCACGAACGCTGTGAAGCCTCCCGTAGTCACAGCTGGATTCGGCTTATCACAGACCCGACGCCAATTCGTGCTTCGTCCGGCTGGTAGCTCTCAGCCAGACTAGCGCTCCGGCAGCGATCGCGAGCCAGGGAAGTAGCAGGACATTGAGCATCTGCCAACCGAACGCTTGGAGCAGTGCCGCGGCGCCGAATGAACAGGCGAGGCCGACGGCGAAGATGGTCATGTCGTTGGTCGCCTGGGCGCGGCCCCGCTCTGCGGGAGCATAGGTAGTCGTCAGCAGCGTCGTGCCGCCGATGTAAAGGAAGTTCCAGCCGACCCCGAGCAGGATCAGAGCTCCCGCGAATGAATTGAAATCGGTACCCGTGAGCGTCATGACGACATGCCCCATCAGGATCAGCACACCCGACAGCATGATCCGCAACACACCGAAACGGGCAATCAGCGATCCCGTGAAGAAGGACGGCAGGAACATGCCGAGCACGTGGAGTTGGATGACCGTCGCCGCCGATGATAAGTCATGGTGATGGTGTACCATGGCGAGCGGCGTTGCCGTCATCGCGAGGATCATCACACCGTAGCCGGTAGCCGCTCCGAAGAGAGCGACCAGATAGGCGGGCTGGGAGACGATCCGTGAGAGCGGACGGGCAGCCGCCGTTGCCTCGGTGGGCGCGGCAGCCGGTGGGATGCGGAGCGCGAGGAGGATTGCCGCCGCCATCATCGAGACAATCGAAAGCAGGACGAATGACCCCGCATAGGCCGGTCCGAAAAGGTCGGCGCCGAGGCGTCCCACCATCGGCCCCGCGAAAGCTGCGACGATACCGCCTGCTAGCACCAGGGAGATGGCGCGGGGGCGGAACGCGTCGTCGGCCACCTCTCCGGCAGCAAAGCGGTAGAACTGCGCGAAGGCCTGATAGGCGCCCACCAGGAAGGTGCCGAGCGAAAGCAGAAAGAGCGATCCCGCCCATATGCCTGCCGCCGCCGCAAGTCCGCCGCATGCGCCGAGCAACGCGCCGCCCACGAAGCCAGCGCGCCTGCCGACCCGCGTCATCCACATCGATGCCGGGAACGTCGCCACGGCCGTGCCGAGAAACATCGTCGCGATCGGCATGGTCGCCAGTTCAGGCCGCGAGGCGATCATTCCACCGGCGAGCCCACCCACCGTCATCACCATGACGGATGCGGTCTGGAACAGCGCCTGTGCGCTCGCCAACAGCAGTACCTGGCCGTGCATGCGTGACGCCATCAGAACACCAGCACCTTGTCAGCACCAAGCGTTTCGGCGGCAAGCTCGTCCATGGTGCTTCGCCGAGCCCCCGCGACCAACTCCTGTTCCGAGATGCCGCGCGCGTCCATGCAGGTGCCGCACAGCAGAACCTCACCCTTGGCCGCTATCAGGCGCTTCAGCATCCGTTCGAGGTTGTAGTAGCCATCGGGGGTCTTCTGTTTGGCCTTCGCTGCAAGGACCGCGTCGGCCATCAGGAACACGCTCACTTGACCTTCTGGATCGGCCTTCGCGAGAGCGTTGGCGAGGCGAAGTCCGTTGTAGCAGCGTTCGGTGCCATAAGGGGGGTCGTTGAGGATGAGTAGCGTTCTGGTTGGCATGGTCTTGCTCCGGTGACGAATGACATGGTAGTCTACATTCAATAATTATGTTGAATGACATATCGAGGGTCTCCGGCGGTGTCAATCTCCAATCCCAAGCTGGCGCTCTACGAGCAGTTCGCGCAGGTGGCAAAGGCGTTCGGTAACCCGCAACGGCTCGAACTGGTGGAGCATCTCGCGCAGGGCCCGCGCAGCGTCGAGGCGCTGGCCGCGAAGCTCTCCATTCCGGTGGCCAACGTCTCGCAGCATCTGCAGGCGATGCGCCGTGCGGGCCTGGTCACCTCCGAGCGGGAGGGTAAGTTCGTCAACTACCGCCTTGCCGACAACGGTGTTCTCGTTGCCTTCGCCGCCATCCGTTCGGTGGCAGAGAGGCATTCTGCTGAGGTCGAGCGGGTGGTCCGCGGATGGTTCGACCGTCGCGACGACATGGAGCCCATCTCGCGCGAGGAGCTTGCGGCGCGGATGGTCGACGGGGCGGTCACGGTCATCGACGTCCGTCCACCGGACGAATACGCGCTTGGCCATCTTCCGGGAGCAATCAACATCCCGCTTTCGCAGATTGAAGCTAGGGCGGAAGAATTTCAGCCGGGCCGCGAGGTGGTTGCCTATTGCCGAGGACCTTGGTGTGTGTTGTCGTTCGAGGCCGTCGCCGAACTCCGCCGAAAAGGCCTCCGCGCCCGCAGGCTCGAGGACGGATTACCGGAATGGAAAGCAGCGGGCTTTTCGGTCGAAGCCGGCGCGTGATCGGATGATGGCCGCGCGCCCTTGACGATCCGGCGAGACAATCACCACTGCACGAAAGGGTGTCTGCTCACGAATATCCAAAGCCAGAAGCGGTCAGTCCATACACGGCCCCGATCCTGCCGGACGGCAACGCACATCACGCCGGCCTTTGGGGCTGCCCGTGTCACCGCCCGATGGCCTCCGTCGACTACGGAGAGGTGTTGAACCCGTCATCGCGGGCGCGATCACGGAGGATTGGGTGCCCTGGCCCGCTGCAGGATGTATGCAGCTATTCCGCAAATATTACGCAGACAGTGAACACCGGATCGACGTTGAGCCCTCCCGCCGCGATCGGTTCTCCGCATTCGATGCAGAGCCCGAACTCGCCTAGCTCGATGCGCTTCGGGGCTTGCTGGATGATGACGCGGCCGTCGCTTTGCTGGTCGAGTTCGACCGGCACGCTCCAGGACGCGTTCTCCGCGTCGAGCGTCTCGATCTCCGTCAGTTCCTGTTCGAGGCGCGGTCGCAAGCGCGCGACCCGAGCTGACTGCTCAAGCGCGTCCATCGGCGTAGTGAATATGCCGGTCAGAGGAACATCAAGACTGGAACCTTGCAGCGCCGGACCATGGATTCCGTCGTCGAGCCGATGACGAGGCTGCGGATGCGCGAATGGCCGTAGGCGCCCATCACCAGTAGGCCGACGCCCTCCGCCTCGACATGCACGGCGATGAAGTTGTCCGGCTCTCCCTGAAGCAGCCGCCCCTCGACATCGAAACCGGCCTCGTGCAGGCGGCGCACGGGCGCGTCGAGCCGCGTCCGGTTCTCGGCCGTGTCAGTCGGCGCGGTTGGCGCTCCTGCCGCCGTCGAACGCGATAATGAAGCGCTCGAACGGCCTGTGGGCGCGCGCCGCCACGAGCACCGGCCGGGTGGAGGCCTGCACCACGCGCTCGAGGTTCGAGCCGAGATGGAGCTTGGCGAAGTCGGCCGCCTCGCCGCGCTTGCCGATGACCCCCAGCTGGGCGTCCTTCTCCAGATCGGCGAGCCCTCCAGGAGGTCGCCATGGCGAATCCTGATCTCCACCCTATTGATGGCTTCGGCGGCGATCATCGTCCTGGCGCTCTCCAGCAAGGCGTGGCCCCTGGCCTGGGCGAGTTTTGCCTGCCGACGTCGAGGCGGGTATGCTCGTCGAGCAGCGCCGCCCGCTGGTCGACGTCCAGGCCGACAGTCGGCAGACGTCTTCGGCATAGGCAGAGCCGTCGAAGAAGGCGAGTATCTTCGTCATACGCGTTCCTCCCTCAGTGGCCGGCCAGGCTGTCGCGCGTGCCCGGTCTGTCGTGGGTGGCAAGCTTGTCGACCAGCGTCGCGCTCGCCTCGTTCATGCCGATCACCTCCACCTCGGCGCACTATCGGCGGAATTTCAGGATGGCGGTGTCGACCGGGCCTACCCCGGTCAGGTCCCATATGCGAGCAGCCGACGTCGATGCGCACCGCTTCCACCGCTTCCTTGAATTCGAGCGCCTTGAGGAAGTTCTCCGCCGACGCGAAGAAGACCTAGCCTTCGACGACATAGGACCGCTCCGGGCCGTCCGGCGACAGCGTTGAAGTCACCCGGAAGATCTGCCCCACCTTGAAGGCGAAGAATAGGCCGGAGAGCAGCGCACCCAGCGGCACGCCGATAGCGAGGTTGTGGGTGAAGACGACCGCCGCGATCGTTGCCAGCATCGCCGCCGAGGAACGGCGCGGATGGCCGTGCAGGTTCCTGATCGAGGCCAAGGAGAAGGTGCCGACCGAGTCCATCATCATGATGGCGACGGGTGCGGCCATTGGGATGACCGAAACCCAGTCGCCGACGCCCGTCGAGCTGACCATACACGGCCCCGATGCCGGCTGTTGGCGATACTTCGCATAGCCATCGCTTCCGGCGGTGGGTAGCGACAGATCCCAACAGCACGTCGTGCGCGCGGAGCGTTGCGCCTCGTTCACAGAGATCGATACGAAGCGCCATTCGCCGGTCATCTCCCGACGCACCGCGCCACGGTGCGATCAGACCCATGATGACCTTGAAGTACATCACCGGCCTGTCCGACCTCTCTACCGAAGGAGAACCGCGATGAGGGGAACCAAAATCCTCTGGGGGCAGATCGTCATCATAGGACTGATCGTGCTGACCGCGATTTGGTGCGCCACGCAATGGACGGCGTGGCGGCTGGGATTCCAGCCACAGCTCGGGACGCCCTGGCTTGTGCTCGCCGGTTGGCCGGTCTATTACCCGCCAGCCTTTTTCCTGTGGTGGTTCTCTTACGACGCCTACGCGCGGTCCATCTTTCACGAGGGCGCAATCATCGCGGCCTCAGGAGGCTTCATCTCCGTTGCCGTCGCCATTCTCATGTCGGTGCTGCGCGCCCGGGAGAGCGACGACGTCGAGACCTACGGTTCCGCCCGCTGGGCGACGCCGGCCGAGATCAGGGAAGCGAGGCTGCTCGGACCAGACGGCGTCGTCCTCGGCCGTTACGACCGTGACTACCTCCGCCACGATGGTCCTGAGCATGTGCTGTGCTTCGCGCCCACACGGTCAGGCAAGGGCGTCGGCCTCGTCATCCCCTCGCTGCTGACCTGGCCGGGTTCGGCCATCGTCCACGACATCAAAGGCGAGAACTGGCAACTCACGGCAGGCTTTCGCGCACGGCATGGTCGCGTCCTCTTATTCGACCCGACCAACGCCGAGTCCGCGGCCTACAACCCGCTACTCGAGGTGCGACGCGGCGAGTGGGAAGTTCGAGACGTCCAGAACATCGCCGACATTCTGGTCGACCCCGAGGGCTCGCTCGAGCGGCGCAACCATTGGGAGAAGACCTCCCACGCCTTGTTGGTCGGCGCCATTCTCCATGTGCTTTACGCCGAGAAGGACAAGACACTCGCGGGCGTCGCCAACTTCCTGTCCGATCCGGCCCGCTCGATCGAGGCGACGCTCGCGGCCATGATGAAGACACGCCACCTGGGTGAGGCAGGTCCACATCCCGTCGTCGCCTCTGCCGCGCGCGAACTGCTCAACAAGTCCGACAATGAACGGTCAGGCGTGCTGAGCACCGCAATGAGTTTCCTCGGGCTCTACCGCGATCCGGTGGTGGCGACGGTGACCTCGCGATGTGACTGGCGCATCGCCGAAATCGTTGCGGCCGATCGCCCAACGACGCTCTACCTCGTCGTGCCGCCATCGGACATTAACCGGACCAAGCCGCTGGTGCGTCTCTTGCTGAACCAGATCGGGAGACGGCTGACCGAAGACCTCAACGCCAGATCGAAGCGCCATCGTCTCCTGTTGATGCTCGACGAGTTCCCCGCGCTGGGTCGTCTCGACTTCTTCGAGTCCGCCCTGGCCTTCATGGCGGGCTACGGCCTCAAGTCGTTCCTGATCGCCCAGTCGCTCAACCAGATCGAGCGGGCATATGGACCCAACAACTCCATCCTCGACAATTGTCACGTCCGCGTTTCCTTCGCGACCAACGACGAGCGGACGGCCAAACGTGTATCGGACGCGCTCGGCACCGCCACAGAAATGCGCGCAATGAAGAACTACGCCGGGCATCGCCTCTCGCCCTGGCTCGGCCACCTGATGGTGTCGCGCCAGGAGACGGCGCGCCCGCTGCTCACCCCCGGCGAGGTCATGCAGCTTCCGCCAAGCGACGAGATCGTAATGGCCGCCGGAATTCATCCCATCCGCGCACGCAAGGCGCGCTACTACGAGGACGGCCGCTTCAAGGACCGCATCCTGCCGCCTCCTGCGCTCCAGCATCGACCTGCGACGGTGGAGGACGACTGGAGTGCTCTGGGAATACCCGAGCGCCCGGGCCTCGCAGTTCGCGATCTCCCCTCGATGGTACCGGTCGATGACGAGGATCCGACCGAATCCGAGAAACGCCGGCAGCCTGAACTCAGCAGCAAGGTCGTGCCCGAGCCCCGCCCAACTGCTGACAACGAGTTCGATGTCGATCGGGATGCCGATGACGAGGCGGCGGTCCTGACTCAGAACCTCAATCGCTCGATGCAGAGGATCGCGCGGCAGGCCGATCTCGATCCTGGCGACGGCATGCTGTGAGGCCCGCCATGGCGAAACCCGGCAAGAAGCAGCGGCTCTCCATCTATCTCGATCCGCCGGTAATGAAGGCGCTGGTGGAGCATGCCGCCCGCCGCGACCTGTCGCGCTCGCTGGTTGCAGAGGCCGCCATCGCATCCTTCCTCTCGCCCGACGCCGCCGAGCGGCAGGAAGCGGCGATGACCAAACGGCTCGACC
>CAYJMY010000157.1:11542-11761 GCA_964371125.1 uncultured Mesorhizobium sp.
GTCGAGACACTCGCGGTGTTCGTGCGCTTCTGGCTGACCACAACGCCACAGCTACCAGAGCCGGCTCAGGCGGCGGCGCGCGCCCAGTCTGGCAAGCGCTACGATGCCTTCGTGGCTGCGCTCGGCCGCCGGCTCGCGCAGGGACCCAAGCTGCGGAACGAGATTCGCGAAGACGTCATGCCCTCGCCCGTTTCGTCGGCGAGCGGCTCAGAATAGGCT
>CAYJMY010000158.1:0-11732 GCA_964371125.1 uncultured Mesorhizobium sp.
GACACGATCCGCATCTCGCTGACGCCGGAACCCAACGGCGACAGGACCCGCGAGGTCCAGGTGGCGCAGGAACTGCTGCAGACCATGGGCTTCCGCCAGTTCGTGCCGATCGTCGCGGCCTGCCCGGGCTGCGGGCGGACCACGTCGACGGTCTTCCAGGAACTGGCGCAGACCATCCAGGAGGACATCCGTCGCAACATGCCGGCGTGGCGCGAGCGCTATCCGGGCGTCGAGGAACTGAAGGTCGCGGTGATGGGCTGCATCGTCAACGGGCCGGGCGAATCGAAACACGCCGACATCGGCATCTCGCTGCCGGGGACCGGCGAGACGCCTACCGCCCCCGTCTTCGTCGACGGCAGGAAAGCAGCAACGCTGCGCGGCCCCAACATCGCCGAAGAGTTCCAGAAGATGGTCGCCGACTACATCGAGCGGCGCTATGGGCGGGGTGGAAAAGAGGCGGCGGAATAGGGCGCGGCCATGGGCGGCGGCGCTAGCCGCGATCGCCATGCTGCCGCCGCCCGCCGCCGCCGATCCGCCGAAGAGCCCGAAGCTCGTCACGGTCGGGCGGGTCTGCGACCTGATCGAGGTCCATGCGCAGGCGCACGGCCTGCCGCGCGAGTTCCTCGCCCGGCTGATCTGGAAGGAGAGCCGCTTCGACCCCAACGCCGTCAGCCCCGCCGGCGCGGAGGGTATCGCCCAGTTCATGCCCGGCACAGCGGTGCGGCGCGGCCTCGGCGATCCCTACGACGTCGACCAGGCGATACCGGCCTCCGCCCGATACCTGGCCGAGCTGCGGACCGGTTTCGGCAATCTCGGCCTCGCCGCGGCGGCCTACAATGCCGGCGAGAACCGTGTCGCGCGCTGGTTGTCGCGCGGCGGCTTCCTGCCGCTCGAGACCGAGAACTACGTGCTCGACATCATGGGCGAACCGGTCGATTCCTTCGCCGACGCGGCCTATCCCGGAACGGTGGCGCCGCTCGACAAGACGTCGAGCTTCGGCGCGGCCTGCCGCGCCTTGCCCATGGTCGCGACGGCGATGGTGCCGATGGCGAGCATCGCCACCAAGCCGTGGGGCATCCAGGTTGCCGGGAGCTTCCGCCGCGCCGCGGCGATCAGGCAGTGGCAGCGCCTCGCGGCCCGCTTTCCGGCCATGCTCGGCGGCGTCGAGCCCGTCGTCAGCCGCGTGCGCTCGCCGCTCGGCCGCAGCGGCATCCATGCCGTGCGCATCGGTGCCGACAGCCGCGAGGCGGCCGACCGGATCTGCGCGCGCCTGCGCGCCGCCGGCGGATCCTGTATCGTGATGCGCAACAGGTGAGGGAATGATGCACGAGGACAGGCTCTACAGCGATCCCGCGCTGGTCGCGTTCTATGATGTCGAGAGCACCGGCCGCGTCGATTTCGACTACTGCCGCAATCTCGCCGGCGGATACGGCTCCGTGCTCGACCTCGGCTGCGGCACGGGCGAACTCGCAGCGGCGATTTCGGACGGGCGTGAGGTATTCGGCGTCGATCCGGCCGCCGCCATGCTCGACGTGGCGCGCCTGCGGCCCGGCGGCGCTGCCGTCGGCTGGGTCGAGGGCGACGCCCGCAGCGTCCGTCTCGGCAAGCGGTTTGAGCTGATCGTGCTGACCGGACACGCCTTCCAGGTGTTCCTAACGGCGGGCGACCGGCGCGCGGTCATCGACACGATCGCGGCGCATCTGGCGCCGGGCGGGCGCTTCATCTTCGACACGCGCAATCCGGCAGTCGAGGAATGGCGCGAATGGACGCCCGAGTCTTCGCGGCGGACAGTCGAACATCCCGTCCACGGCCGCGTCGAGGCGTGGAACGACGTCGAATACGACCCGGCAACGCGTATCGTCACCTACCGGACGCTCTACGGCCTCCGCGACGGCGCCGTCCTTTCCGCCGATTCGCGGATCGCCTTCCCCGACAAGGACGAGATCGCGCAATCGATCGCGGGAGCCGGCCTCGCCGTGGAGCGCTGGATGGGGGACTGGAGCGGCGGCGACTGGAGCCCGGGAGCCCCCGAGATCATCCCGCTCGGAACCTTGGCGTGAAGAGCGGTCAGGCCGTCTTGGAAAGCGGCGTGTTCGTCAGCCATGCCGCGATCTTGGCGCCCAGCCGGTTCGGCGAGATCGGCTTCGACAAATAGTCGTCCATTCCCGCTTGCATGCACTTCTCCATGTCGCCCTTCAGCGCATGGGCGGTGACGCCGATGATCGGCGTGCGGGTGCCGTCGACCGCTTCCGACGCGCGGATGGAATAGGTTGCCTCGTAGCCGTTCATCTCGGGCATGGAGACGTCCATCAGGATCAGCTTCGGTCGCAACGCGCGGTGCAGCTCGACGGCGGTCCGTCCGTTCCCGGCGATGCGATAGCTGAATCCGAGCCCGTCGAGGATCTGGGCGAAGACCATCTGGTTCACCTCGTTGTCCTCGGCGATCAGAATGTCGACGGGTCCGGCGGGCGCTGCGTTCTCGGCCGGCTTCATCGCGGGCGAGGCCCTCGGCGCAGCCACCGGGCGAACGGGGGCAGAGGCGGCGGTATCGCGGACGAACGTCGCCGCGCCGGTGGCGCTTCGCGCCTTCTGGATGACGGAAACGACCGTGCCCAGCAGCGCCGACGACTGGGCGGGCTTGGTGAGGCAGGCGGCGATGCCGTAGTCGATGACGAGACGGCCGAAATCGGCCTGGTCGACCGACGTCAGCATGACGACGGGAATGCCCGAGATGCGCGAGTCGGCTGCGATCGTCCTGGCCACGTCTGAACCGTTCATGCCGGGCATCTGGTAGTCGAGGATGATGCAATCGACGCCGGCGCCGATGCGCGCCGCATGATCGAGGACGGCGAGGCCGACGGCGCCGCTTTCGGCAGCTGCGCAATCGAATCGCCAGCTGCGCAACTGCTCGAGCAGGATCTGGCGGTTCACCGGATTGTCGTCGATGACGAGAACGCGGGCGCCGCTGACATCGACCGGGACGGGCGCGGCGGGCACGTCCGCCTCATGGATCGGGAGCGGGATCGAGAACCAGAAGACGGATCCGCGCCCGACTTCGCTCTCGACGCCGATCCGTCCGCCCATCAGGTCGACAAGTCTTGCGGCGATGGCAAGGCCGAGCCCCGTGCCTTCGTGCCGCCGCGTCGACGAGCCGTCGACCTGGGCGAACTTCTCGAACACGGACTGGAGCTTGTCGGCGGGGATGCCGATGCCGGTGTCAGCGACCCTGATCTCGAGATGGGCCATTCCGTCGCGTACTTCGCCGCCGATGTCGATGAGGACGTGCCCGCGCTCGGTGAACTTCACGGCGTTGCCGAGAAGATTGGTGACGATCTGGCGGAAGCGGCCGACGTCGCCGGTGACGGAGGCCGGAAGGCCGGGGTCGACGCGCACGATCAGTTCGAGGTTCTTCTCGGCGACCCGCGCCGAAACGAGGGTCGCGACATCCTCGACCGCTTCGGCGAGCACGAAGGGCGCCGGATCGAGGACCATCTGGCCGGCGCTAATCTTGGAGAAGTCGAGGATGTCGTTGATGATGGTCAGCAACGCGTTGCCCGACCTGACGATGACTTCGGTGAACGACTTCTGCCGCGTGTCGAGGTTGGTGCGGTCGAGAAGTTCGGCCATGCCGAGGACGCCGTTCATCGGCGTGCGGATCTCGTGGCTCATGTTGGCGAGGAACTCCGACTTCGCCCGGTCGGCGGCCTCGGCCTTCGCCAACGAAGCTTCGGACTCGTCGAAGGCGCGGCGGATGGCGCGCTCCATCGGCCGGAAGACCCACAGGCCGACGGCGCCGAAGGCGAGGATCAGGGCGCCGCTGGCCCACAGGAGGAAAGCGCTGGCGGAACCTTCCGCCCGGCGCCGTTCCTCGTCGAGCGCGGTGCGCGCGCGAACCAGCATGGGCTGCGCGAAGAGCTCGAACTGGTTCTTGATCGCCCGCGGCGAGAAGTCGTCCTTCGCCTGGGCGGCGGCGAGCACGCCGAGGTTCTTGACGATATCTCGGCTCGACCAGAGAAGGTCGTCGTTCACCGACGCGGCAGTAATCTCGTCGATCGCCGGTTTCGACAGGCGCGAACGGAGCCGCTCGAGCGCGGGTTCGATCGACAGGATACCGCCGTTCAGGCGCTCGACATGGCGGAGCGCGGCGCTCGTCAGTTCGGCGCGGGTGGCGACGCTCCAGGTGCGCGTCGTCTGTTCGGCGAAACTCGTGGCGTTGCGCAGGTCGCGGGTGAAGTCGACCATCGAGCCGCCGAGCGCGTCGACCTCGTGCCGGTAGGCATTCATGCGATTCAACGTGATCATGGTCGCGCTCGATGCGGCGGCGATGATCAGCAGCCCGGAAAGGTAGCGGATTCGAACGGATCGGATGAAGGACGTATACTTGGACACCGCCACGCTCCCGAACGCATGCACAAATTCGAGCGGAGCGATTTAAGTCAAATTTACATTAAGAAACCGTTCTGGACGGCGTTGGAGACCTTCCCGGAGCTATGTGTTTTGTCCGGCGTTCCCTTGGTCTAGGCGCGACCCGCTCTAGCGTCGCCGCTCGGCGATGAAGGAGGCTGCCTCGACGAGCCGCGCTGCCTTGCCGCCGAATGGCTCGAGCAGGGTGCGCGCCTGGTCGACGAGGCCGCGGAGCTGGCGCCGGGTCCAGTCCTGGCCGTGGAGGGCGACGAGGGTCGCCTTGCCGGCGCCATCGTCCTTGCGCGTCGCCTTGCCGAGCTGGACGGCGTCGCCGGTGACGTCGAGAAGGTCGTCGGCGAGCTGGAAGGCGAGACCGATCGCCGAGCCGAATTCGGCGAGCCGCTCGCGGTCGGCGGCGCTCGCCTGCCCGGCGACAGCGCCCGCTTCGCAGGCGTAGCGGATCAGCGCGCCGGTCTTCATCGCCTGGAGTGTGACGATGCCGGCCTCGTCGGGACGGACACGGGCTGCGTCGAGGTCGAGCATCTGGCCGCCGACCATGCCGCCGATCCCGGCGGCGCGGGCGAGACCGAGCACGAGTTCGAGCCTGGTCGCCGCCGGCAGGCCGGTGGCGTCGTCGGCGAGGATGTCGAAGGCATAGGTGAGCAGCGCGTCGCCGGAGAGGATCGCCGTCGCCTCGTCGAAGGCGCGGTGGACGGTCGGCTTGCCGCGGCGGACGTCGTCGTTGTCCATCGACGGCAGGTCGTCGTGGATGAGCGAGTAGCAATGCACGCATTCGAGCGCGGCGGCGACGCGCAAGGCCGCCTCGCCGGCGGCGTCGAACAGCGCCGCGCTCTCCATGACGAGGAATGGCCTGAGCCGCTTGCCGCCGGCGAGCACGCCGTGGCGCATGGCTTCGAGAAGCCGCGCCGGCCGGGCGATCTCGCCGTCGCGCAGGCGGCCGTCGAGAAGTCGCGCCAACGCGGTTTCGACCGCCAGGGCGCGGGATTCCAAGGCTTCCGCGAAGGAAAGGGCAGGGGCTCCGGTCATCGACGCGAGCGGTAGCCGACAGTCGGGCGTTGCGCAAGGAGCCGGTCGCCTTTATGCCCGAGGGGCGGCCGCCGCCGTTGCCGGCGACGGCATGCGTAGCGCAGGATGGGCGAGTTTGATCGAACCGACGGTGCAAGCGGACAGCGAGGGGCTCGACATGCCGGCCAGGGCGCGAGGCAGGACAGCGACCGCCTTCAGGTGGCTGAGAGGCGCGCTCCTCGTCCTCGTCGCGCTCGCCCTCGTGCCGGCGCTGCTGACGCTCGCCTACATCCCGTCCTTCGTCCATCCGGTGTCGACGCTGATGCTGAAGGACCTCGCCACCTTCACCGGCTACGACCGCCGCTGGGCGTCGCTCGACGACATCGCGCCGGTGCTGGCGCATTCGGTGATGATGTCGGAGGACGGGCAGTTCTGCTCCCACCACGGCATCGATCTGGGCGAACTCAACGCCGTACTGGAGGACGCGCTGGCCGGCGAGCCGACGCGCGGCGCCTCGACGATCCCCATGCAGACGGTGAAGAACCTGTTCCTGTGGGGCGGCCGCTCGTTCCTGCGCAAGGCGCTGGAGCTGCCGCTGGCGGTCTACTTCGACCTAGTCGTGCAGAAGCGGCGCATCATGGAGATCTATCTCAACATCGCTGAATGGGGGCCGAACGTCTACGGCATCGAGGCGGCCGCGCAGTATCATTTCGGCAAGTCGGCCAAGAATCTGAGCCGTCGCCAGGCGGCGCTGCTCGCCGTGACCCTGCCCAATCCGGCGACCCGCAATCCGGCGAAGCCGTCATCGGGCATGAACCGCCTGGCGAAGGTGATCGAAAGGCGCGCGGCAGGCGCCGGCGACTATGTGCGCTGCCTCGACTGAAGGCCGCCGGCCGCGGAGTCGATTTTTTCCGCGCGGCGCTGGTCAAACGCGGCCGTCCCGTGTATAGGCCCGCCACTTACACCCATCACGGCCCGATGTTGCGGCCCTTTCGCGAGGGAGCACGGGCGCTTTAGACCACCGAGTGGAGCAGTTCCATGGCTGTACCGAAAAGAAAGACCTCCCCGTCGAAGCGCGGCATGCGCCGCTCCGCCGACGCGCTGAAGGCCCCGACCTATGTCGAGGACAAGAACTCCGGCGAGCTGCGCCGTCCCCATCACGTCGATCTGAAGACTGGCATGTATCGCGGTCGCCAGGTGCTGACGCCGAAGGAAGGCTGATCGCCTCATCGTCCATCGCATGCAGCAAGGCCGGCCGAAAGCCGGCCTTTCCGTTTTGACGGCAGGCACGCCAGGACGGCTCTTGACGGACGCTTCGGTCCGCTCTCTACAAGAGGCGGCGCACAAAAGCGGAGCACGTCGATGCTGGGCCTCGTCCCCCTGCTGATCATCCCCTTCATTCTCTACAATCTCGGCCTGACCGGCCTGTTCGGCACCGGCGCGGGCGACCCGTGGGCGAGCGAGATCGTCTCGGTATCGATGATGTCCGGGGGCGTGTGGACCATGACGCTCGGCGACCTGCTGATCGTCGTGGCGCTGATCCTGCTCTTCGTCGAGATGATCAAGTCGACGCGCACGTCGAATGCGTCGGTGGTCGATCATCTACTGTCGACTTTCGTCTTCGTCGCCTTCCTGGTCGAGTTCCTGCTCGTCCAGGGGGCCGCGCACTCGGTGTTCTTCACCCTGATGGTGATCGCGCTGTTCGACGTGCTCGCCGGCTTCTCGGTGTCGCTGCGCTCGGCCGGACGCGACGTCACCTTCGGCCGGTAGCGCAGGCGGCAGGGCTCCTCAGCCGCCGTCCGCCGTGAGGCCCGCCGCCTCGATGCCGGCGACGGCGCAGGTCTCGTCGTGGTCCGACGTGTCGCCCGACACGCCGACCGCGCCGAGGATCTCGCCGTCGGCGTTGCGGACGAGGACGCCGCCTGCGACCGGCACGATGCGTCCGCCCGACACGCCCGACAGCCCGGCGAAGAAGTGCGGTCGGTCGATCGCCGCCTTGCCCAGCGCGCGCGAGCCCATGCCCGTGGCGAGCGCGCCGAACGCCTTGCCGGCGGCGATCTCGTGGCGCATGAATGAGGCCCCGTCCTGGCGCTGGAAGGCGAGCAGATGGCCTCCGGCGTCGAGCACGGCGACGCCGAGCGGCTTGAGCTTCATCTCGGCGGCCCTGGCGAAGGCGACCTCGATGATGCGATTGGCGATGGCGAGCGTCAGTCGTGTCACGGCCTGGCCTCCCTGTTTGCGGAGATCCTGCCACTACCCGACGATGGCGGCAATTGCTACGGACCGTATCGCCGGATCGCGCGTTCGGGTCGACGGACGGCATTTGGCCCCTCCGCCCCGCGAGGCTCGGCATCTCCCCTCGCTTCGCGGGTGGAGGATGGGTCCAGCGCGGCGCCCGGCGTCGCGTAAATTCGTGAGGTGACATGTCGAGACGTTTCGATCGCCCGGGCCGCTCGCCCGTCATCGCCGAGAACGGCATGGCCGCCACGTCGCATCCGCTGGCGACGGCCACCGCGCTCGCGGTGCTGAAAGAAGGCGGCAACGCCGTCGACGCGGCCATCGCCGCCTCGGCGACGCTGGTCGTGGTCGAGCCGCACATGACCGGGATCGGCGGCGACTGTTTCGCCATCGTCGCCGAGCCGGACGGCTCGATTCATGGCCTCAACGGCTCGGGACGGGCGCCGGGCACGGCCGAGGCGGAACGCTACCGCGCGCTCGGCCACAGGGTCATGCCCGAGTTCGGGCCGCTGTCGGTCACGGTGCCCGGCGCGATCAAGGCGTGGGAGACGCTGCTCGGCCGCTTCGGCACGTTCGGCTTCGACCGGCTGTTCGCCGACGCGATCCGCTATGCCGAGGAGGGGTTCGCCGTCCACGCCCGCGTCGCCAGCGACTGGGAGCGGGTGGCGCCGCGGCTGGCGGCCGACGCGGGCGGGAGAAAACACTTCCTCGCCGCCGGCGAAGCGCCGCGCCACGGCTCGCGCTTCCGCGCCCCGGGGCTGGCGGCGACGCTACGCGCCATCGCCGGCGGCGGCGCCAAGGCTTTCTACGAGGGCGGCATCGCCGCGGAGATGGCGGCGACGGTGCGGGATCACGGCGGTTTCCTAAGCGAGGACGACCTCGCCGCGGTGACGGCCGACTGGGTGGCGCCGATCGCGGTGAACTATCGCGGCCACGACGTGCACGAGATCCCGCCGAACGGGCAGGGCATCACGGCGCTGATCCTCCTCAACCTGCTCGACCGGCTGGGCGCGTCAGGTCTCGCGCCCGACAGCGGCGAACGCTGGCATCTCGAGATCGAGGCCGGGCGCCTCGCCTTCTCGGTGCGCGACCATCTCGTCGCCGACCCGGCGACGATGACGTCGACGCCGCAGCAGCTGCTGTCTAAGGCCTTCACTGAGCGGCTGGCGGAGGGCTTCGACCCGGCGCGGCGCAATGCCGACGTTCGGCTGCCGGACCTGCCGCGCGCCGACACGATCTACCTGACCGTCGTCGACCGCGAGCGGCGTGCCGTGTCGTTCATCAATTCGGTCTACGACAGCTTCGGCTCGGGCGTGGTCACGCCGAATTCGGCGATCGCGCTGCAGAACCGCGGCGCCTGCTTCTCGCTGGTCGAAGGCCACCCCAACGAACTCGGGCCGCGAAAGCGGCCGATGCACACGATCATCCCGGCGATGACGACCCGCGACGGCGAGGCGGCGATCGCGTTTGGCGTGATGGGCGGCGACTACCAGCCGATGGGACACGCGCACGTGCTGTCGAACATGCTCGACCACGGCATGGACCCGCAGGCGGCGATCGACCATCCGCGCCTGTTCTGGGGCGAGGACGGCGTGCTCGAGGCGGAGTCGGGCATCGACGCGGGCGTTCGCGCCGCGCTCGCGGCCAGGGGCCACGCGGTCCGCGACGCGGAACGGCCGCATGGCGGAGGCCAAGCGATCGTCATCGACCGGCAGAGCGGATTCCTGATCGCCGGCTCCGACCCGCGCAAGGACGGTCTGGCGCTGGGCTGGTAGGCGGGGCCGCCGCGACGCGGCATTTTCCCGCCGCCGTACCTCCACCCCGGTCAGTTCAGGCGAGGGGTACTCAAATGCGATTGTCCCGCCCCCGGTTCCGGGTGGACAGGTTGCCGTCAGCCCATCGAGTCGATCTTCCGCTGCATGGCGGCGATCTGGTCCTTCAGTTCCTGGAGTTCGGCCGACTTGGCCGTAGGCTCCTTCGCGGCCGGCTCCTTCGCCGGCGGCTCGGCGGACGCGCCGGCCGGCGGGAAGGGCGAGAACATGCGCATGGCGTTCTGGAACATCTCCATGTTGCGGCGCGTCTGTTCCTCCAGCGCCTTCATCGGCGCGGCCATCTTCATCACGTCGATCGGCGCCTTGCCGAACGTCGTCTTCATCTGCTCGCGCAGCCGCTCCTGCTCCTTGGAGAAGGCGATCATCGACTGCTCGAGGAAGCTCGGCACGATCATCTGCATCTGGTCGCCGTAGAAGGCGATCAACTGGCGCAGGAACGGAATGGGCAGCATGTTCTGCCCTTCCTTGTTTTCCAGTTCGAAGATGATCTGGGTGAGGACGGGATGGGTTATGTCGTCGCCGGACTTGGCGTCGAGAACGGTGAATTCTTCCCCCTTCTTCACCATCTCGGCCAGGTCTTCGAGCGTCACGTAAGTGCTGGTGCCGGTGTTGTAGAGGCGGCGATTGGCGTATTTCTTGATGATCACCGGTTCGTTTTTAGCGGGCATTCACATCCTCCCGGAAGTCCGCTGCGCCGGTTTCCGGACAGCGGCATGCGTTGCGCTTGAATGAGGATATGCGCAAAAGTGCCGCAAATCCAAGCGGTTTGTGCAGTGCGGAAGCGGAGCCGTGCGGCCGCGGCCGAAAAAATGCTGCGCAGCAAAGATGCAGCATGGCCGCAGCATGGGCAGCGCCTGCGCCGGACGCGCCGGCGCGGGTCGCGTTTCCGGTTTGACTTGGGTCATGGAAAGGGCAAGAAACGGCGCTATCCACGCTTTTACCAGCGTCTTCCTTGAACCCGGAGATGAGCATGTCCGCCTCAAACGCCATCGTCGTCGCCAGCGCCGCCCGCACAGCGGTCGGTTCCTTCAACGGCGCCTTCGCCAACACACCGGCGCACGAACTCGGGGCCGCGGTCATCCAGGAACTGCTGGCGCGCGCCGGAGTCGAGGCAGCCGAGGTCGACGAGGTCATCCTCGGCCAGGTCCTGACGGCCGGCCAGGGTCAGAATCCGGCGCGCCAGGCCGCGATCGCCGCCGGCCTTCCCATCGAGACCACCGCATGGGGGTTGAACCAGGTGTGCGGCTCGGGCCTGCGCGCCATCGCCATCGGCATGCAGCAGATCGCCGCCGGCGACGCCAAGGTCATCGTGGCCGGCGGCCAGGAATCGATGTCGCTGTCGACGCACTGCCAGCATCTGCGCGCCGGCACCAAGATGGGCGACATCAAGCTCATCGACACGATGATCAAGGACGGGCTGTGGGACGCCTTCAACGGCTACCACATGGGCAACACGGCCGAGAACGTGGCGCGCCAGTTCCAGATCACCCGCGACGAGCAGGACCGGTTCGCGCTCGCCTCGCAGAACAAGGCCGAGGCCGCGCAGAAGGCCGGCCGCTTCAAGGACGAGATCGTCCCCTTCACCATCAAGGGCCGCAAGGGCGACACGATCGTCGATTCCGACGAATACATCCGCCTCGGCGCGACGCTCGACGCCATGCAGAAGCTGAAGCCCGCCTTCGACAAGGACGGCACGGTGACGGCGGCCAACGCGTCGGGCCTCAATGACGGCGCGGCCGGCGCGCTGCTGATGACCGAGGCCGAGGCGGCCCGGCGCGGCATCACCCCGCTCGCCCGCATCGTCTCTTGGGCGACCGCCGGCGTCGATCCCGCGGTGATGGGAACCGGCCCGATCCCGGCGTCGAAGCGGGCGCTGGAGAAGGCCGGCTGGACGGCCGCCGACCTCGACCTGGTCGAGGCCAACGAGGCCTTCGCGGCCCAGGCCTGCGCGGTCAACAAGGGCGTTGGCTGGAACCCGGAGATCGTCAACGTCAACGGCGGCGCCATCGCCATCGGCCATCCGATCGGCGCCTCGGGCGCGCGCATCTTCAACACGCTGGTCCACGAGATGAAGCGCCGCGGCGCCAAGAAGGGCCTCGCCACGCTGTGCATCGGCGGCGGCATGGGCGTGGCCATGTGCGTCGAGGCGATGGGATGAGTCGGTCGTTTTTCGTGGGGCCGGGGGGGGGGGGCGCCGCCGTTTAGGCCCCCGCCCCCCGCCCGCCCCACCAA
>CAYJMY010000159.1:0-11654 GCA_964371125.1 uncultured Mesorhizobium sp.
TCTTCATCGTGGCCAGCCCGGATCTCGTCGCGCGAACCGGCATGCCCGAGACGCCCGAGGCGCTGGCGGCATTGCCGACGCTGTCCTTCGCCTTTCCAGCGCCGCGACTGGACTGGGGCTGGGACGGACCTGACCAAGGCCAGGTTCGGATCGTCCCTCGCCTCCTGTCGTCGAGCGCCGAGGCGCTTCGCGTCGCGGCGCTGCGCGGCACGGGCTTCAGCCAGCTGCCGAGCTTCGTCTGTGGCGGCGATCTGGCGTCCGGACGGCTTGTCCCGGTCATGGCGGACCGGGACTGGGGCCATCTGTCAATTTACGCGCTCTACCCCCACCGCCGCTTCGTCCCGAGCCGCCTGCGCCTTTTCATCGACCTTCTCGCGGACCGCCTCGCAAGGCATCCTGACGACGATCCATGGTCGCCGTTTCCCGCCGACGCGGCAGTACGCGCCCGGGCCCGCGACACCTGATTGGCGACGAGCGTCCGGCACGACACGCGAGGAATCGCCACGGTTCGCCCCGTGCGACGTCCGAACGGGGTACGCCGACGCCCGGAGCAGGTTTCACCTGATGGCGCCCGGCGGAACCCGAGAGGGATATCGCGGCGCTCGGGGCCGAATTTCTGATATGCGAGCGCCTCATCACAGCGGTTAACGCTGTTCGCCACCGACCCTTGCCTTGCGCCCGCTCTGCTGGCACGGATGCCACATGCGGCGGAACCTCGGCCCCCTTGCCTTCATTGCAGTGCTGACGATCGGCACCTTCGTGCTGTTGGGGATTGATCCCCGCGCGGTGCCCTGCGAGGTTTATCTGAACAATGTGCAGCAGCCCGGCCGCGACGACCTGACCTGGCCGATCTTTGCCCACTGCTACTACGTCGAGTGTGGGATAAGGCTCTAAGGGGCCGGCGATGAGCCGGCGACGGGGAAAACGCCCTGGTGCTGCCAGAGAGGATTGAACTCTCGACCTCTCCCTTACCAAGGGAGTGCTCTACCACTGAGCTACCGCAGCGCCGAATGCGGCGGACTTCTGCCACAACAGTCCGGCCAGCGCAAGTTATGTCTATCGATCCCCGGAAGCGGCGCGAAAGCGCCTTTTCGCCGCCATATTCGCCCGGTTTCCTCGCCGCGATTGCCTTCCGCCCTCCCTTCCCGCATCCTTTCGCCCAAGTCCGAACCCATGTCCGAACCCGCGCCCGACCAGAAGCCAGACCGCAGCAGCGACGACCGCAAGGCGAAGCTCGCCGAGCAGTTGCGCCGCAACCTGCAGCGCCGGAAGCTCCAGTCGCGGGCGCGCCGCGCCGGCGACGCGGACGGCCGGCCGGAGGGTCTCGGCGGACCGGCGGGGGCCGCGGCGGAGAACGGCGGGCAAGCCGGCGACGAATGACAGTCCTCAGCGCCGGCCCGGAGACTCGCGGCCGGACGCATGTCCTTGAACCCCGCGCCCGCATCGTCTAGACGGGCACCTCAACCGATTGAAGGCCGGCCCGGCGCCGGAAAGCGTGTCCCATGGAGCGAATCAGGATCGTCGGCGGCAGGAAGCTCTCCGGCTCCATCCCCATTTCCGGGGCGAAGAACGCGGCGCTGCCGCTGATGATCGCCTCGCTGCTGACGCCCGAGACGCTGACCCTCGACAACGTGCCGCGGCTGGCCGACGTCGAGCAGTTGATCCGCATCCTCGGCAACCACGGCGTCGACTATTCGGTGAACGGCCGCCGCGAGGCGCAGGACGGCGCCTATGCGCGCACCATCAACTTCACCGCCGGGCGCATCGTCGACACCACCGCGCCCTACGAGCTCGTCTCCAAGATGCGCGCCTCGTTCTGGGTGATCGGCCCGCTGGTGGCGCGCATGGGCGAAGCCAGGGTTTCGCTGCCCGGCGGCTGCGCCATCGGCACGCGCCCGGTCGACCTGTTCATCGACGGGATGCAGGCGCTCGGCGCCGACATCGACGTCGACGGCGGCTACGTCGTCGCAAAGGCGAAACGCGGCCTCGTCGGCAACCGCTTCGTCTTCCCCAAGGTCTCGGTCGGCGCCACCCACGTGCTGATGATGGCCGCCTCCCTCGCCAGGGGCGAGACCGTGCTGGAGAACGCCGCGCGCGAGCCCGAGATCGTCAACCTCGCCGACTGCCTCAACGCCATGGGTGCGAAGATCAGCGGCGCCGGTTCGCCGACGATCCACATCGACGGCGTCGACGAACTGCACGGCGCCCGCGTCACCGTCATCCCCGACCGCATCGAGACCGGCACCTATGCGATGGCCGTCGCCATGACCGGCGGCGACGTCGTGCTCGAAGGCGCGCGCGCCGACCTGCTGGAGACCGCCCTCGACGTCATCGCCAGGACCGGCGCGGAGATCATCCCCGTCAATTCCGGCATCCGCGTGCGCCGCAACGGTAGCGGCATCGAGCCGGTCGACGTCACCACCGAGCCGTTCCCCGGCTTCCCGACCGACCTCCAGGCGCAGTTCATGGGCCTGATGACCATGGCCAAGGGCCGCTCGCACATCACCGAGACGATTTTCGAGAACCGCTTCATGCACGTCCAGGAACTCGCCCGGCTCGGCGCCCACATTTCGCTCGCCGGCCAGACGGCGATCGTCGAAGGCGTGGCGCGGCTCAAGGGCGCGCCGGTCATGGCGACCGATCTCCGGGCCTCGGTATCGCTGGTGATCGCCGGCCTCGCCGCCGAGGGCGAGACCACCGTCAACCGCGTCTACCACCTCGACCGCGGCTTCGAGCGGCTGGAGGAGAAGCTGTCGGGCTGCGGCGCCGACATTTCGCGCATCTCCGGCTGACGAAACCGCGCCGCCCCGCCCGCCGCCGCGTTTTTGTTGCGCTGCACTGCGAGACCGCCTAGAGCATGGGCGGATTGCTCAGCCAGGAGCACGGTGGCCAGATGGACGCATTGAAGCTCGTTGCCCTCGACCGGGAGGACCTTCAGATCGTGTCGGCGCACGTGCAGGACGCCGTCATGAAGGTCGGCGACCTGCACTACACGCCGCGCGAGAAGCGCTTCGTCGCGGCGATGAACCGCTACGCATGGGAAGGCCGCGGCGGCCTGTTCCGCAGGAAGCGCGAGCGGAGGAACAGCGTGCTCCATTTCGACCGCGTGCTCGCCGCGCGCACCGCGGGCATCGATCCGGCGCGGCCGGACGAGGTCCTGTCGCTGCTCGCCGTCACCTTCCGGCCGGGCGAGGCCCCGGCGGGCATCGTCGAACTGGCCTTCGCCGGCGGCGGCACGATCCGCCTCGACGTCGAATGCATCGAGGCGCGCCTCTCCGATCTCGGCGCCGCCTGGCAGGCGTCGTCGACGCCCATCCACAGGACCTGAGCCGCAGCGCCATGGCCGTCACGCTTCGCCAGTCCGATCCCGGCTTCGAAACAGCCTTCGCCGCCTTCCTCGCCACCAAGCGCGAGGTCTCGGCCGATGTCGACGAGGCGGTGCGCGCCATCGTCGCCCGCGTCCGCGCCGAGGGCGACGCCGCGCTTGCCGCCTTCTCGCAGCGCTTCGACCGCATCGATTTCACCACGACGCCGATGCGCGTCGGCGCCGCGGAGATCGAGGCCGCAGTCGCCGCAGCGGACTAAAAGAGGGGCGCGGCGCTGACGCTCGCCCGCCCCCGCATCGCGGCCCACCAGCGCCGCCAGATGCCGGCCGACGACCGCTACGTCGATCCGATCGGCGTCGAGCTCGGCTCGCGCTGGACGGCGGTCGAATCGGTCGGCCTCTACGTGCCGGGCGGCACGGCGAGCTATCCGAGTTCGGTGCTGATGAACGCCGTGCCGGCGCGGGTGGCGGGCGTCGAACGCGTCGTCATGGTCGTGCCGGCGCCGAGCGGCGCGCTCAATCCGCTGGTGCTCGTCGCGGCACGGCTCGCGGGCGTTTCCGAGATCTACCGGATCGGCGGCGCCCAGGCGATCGCCGCGCTCGCCTACGGCACCGATAGCATCCGCCCCGTGGCCAAGATCGTCGGACCGGGCAACGCCTATGTCGCCGCGGCCAAGCGCCAGGTGTTCGGCACCGTCGGCATCGACATGATCGCCGGACCCTCTGAAGTGCTGATCGTCGCCGACGGTTCCAACGATCCCGACTGGATCGCCGCCGACCTGCTCGCCCAGGCCGAGCACGATACCGCCGCGCAATCGATCCTGATCACCGACGACGAAGCCTTCGGCCGCGCCGTCGAGAAGGCGGTGGAGCGCCAGCTGGTGCTCCTGCCGCGTGCGGAAACGGCCGCCGCGAGCTGGCGCGATTTTGGCGCCGTCATCGTCGTCGAGCGCTTCGACGACGCGATCCCGCTCGTCGACCGCATCGCCGCCGAGCATCTCGAGCTCGCCATCGACGACGCGGAGGGGTTCCTGGCCAGGATCCGCAACGCCGGCGCCGTGTTCCTCGGCCGGCACACGCCGGAAGTGATCGGCGACTATGTCGGCGGTTCCAACCACGTCCTGCCGACGGCGCGCTCGGCGCGCTTCTCCTCGGGCCTGTCGGTGCTCGACTTCGTCAAGCGCACCTCGATCCTGAAGCTCGGCCCCGAACAGCTCCGCGCGCTGGCGCCGGCCGCGATCGCGCTCGCCACCGCCGAGGGCCTCGACGCCCACGGACGCTCGGTGGCGATCCGGCTGAACCTGTGAGGCCGGCATGTCGTCCCCGGCCCGCGATTCCAACCGGCTGATCGACGTCGAACTCGACGAATCGATCGGCCGCTCGACGCCCGACGTCGAGCACGAGCGCGCGGTCGCCATCTTCGACCTGATCGAGGAGAACAGCTTTCGCCCGGTCAGCGACGCCGGCTGCGGCCCCTACCGGCTGAAGCTGTCGCTGGTCGATGCGCGCCTGGTCTTCGCCGTGACGCGCGAGAACGGCGATCAGGTCGTCACCCACATCCTGTCGCTCACGCCGTTCCGGCGGATCGTCAAGGACTACTACATGATCTGCGAGAGCTACTACGACGCCATTCGCTCCTCGACGCCGAGCCACATCGAGGCGATCGACATGGGCCGGCGCGGGCTGCATAACGAGGGTTCGCAGACGCTGATGGACAGGCTCGCCGGCAAGATCGAGATCGATTTCGACACCGCGCGCCGCCTGTTCACGCTAGTCTGCGTCCTGCACTGGCGCGGCTGATCCCCGTGGGCGATCCCGGCAAGGCGATACCGCGCTCGGTCCTGTTCATGTGCGGCATGAACTCGGTGCGCTCGCCGATCGCCGAGCAGCTGGCGCGGCGCATGCTTCCGGAGACCACCTTCGTCGCCTCGGCCGGCGTGCGCGCCGGCGAGCGCGACCCGTTCGTCGACAGGGTACTCGCCGAGGAAGGCCTGTCGCTCGGCGAAAGGCTGCCGCGCACGGTCGACGATCTCGAGGACGACTATTTCGACCTGATCGTCACGCTGTCGCCGCAGGCGCACCATGTCGCGCTCGAGCTGACGCGGTCGATGGCGGTCGAGGTCGAGTACTGGCCGACGCCCGACCCGACCACCGTCGCCGGCTCGCGCGAGCAGATCATGGCCGCCTACCGCGACGTGCGCGACCGGCTGAAGGCGCGGATCGACCGGCGCTTCGGCGGCTGAGGCGGGCCGAACGCGGCGACAAGCGCTGTTCACAAGCCCGGCAATATCATATAGGTTCCGCGCCAATTCGGCCGCGGCCGGAAAATCACCAAGCAAAGGTATCGAATGCCGAAGGAAGAAGTCCTCGAGTTCCCGGGCGTGGTCACCGAACTCCTGCCGAATGCCATGTTCCGCGTGAAGCTCGAAAACGAGCACGAGATCATCGCCCACACCGCGGGCCGGATGCGCAAGAACCGCATCCGCGTGCTGACCGGCGACAAGGTTCTCGTCGAGATGACGCCCTACGACCTGACCAAGGGCCGGATCACCTACCGCTTCAAGTGAGCCCCGGGCCGCATATCCGCCGGCCCCTTGCGACGGAAAGAAGATGAGCGTCTTCGAGAAGCTGGTGCTTGCGTCGGGTTCGCCCCGGCGCATCGAGCTCTTGCAGCAGGCGGGCATCGAGCCCGGCCGCATCCAACCCGCCGACGTCGACGAGACGCCGCTGCGCGCCGAGCATCCGCGCTCGCTCGCCAAGCGCCTGTCGCGCGCCAAGGCCGAGAAGGCGGCCGCGGCGCTCGCCGGCGACGCCGACGCGCAGGGCTCGTTCATCCTCGCCGCCGACACGGTGGTGGCCGTCGGCCGGCGCATCCTGCCCAAGGCGGAACTCCTCGACGAGGCGTCGAACTGCCTCAGGCTGCTGTCGGGCCGTACGCACCGCGTCTATACCGGCGTCTGCCTGGTCACGCCGGCAGGGAAGATCCGCCAGAAGCTGGTCGAGACCAAGGTGCGCTTCAAGCGCCTGTCGCGCGAGGAGCTGGAATCCTACATCGCCTCCGGCGAATGGCGCGGCAAGGCGGGCGGCTACGCCGTCCAGGGGCTCGCCGGCGCCTTCGTCGTCAAGCTGGTCGGCTCCTACACAAACGTCGTCGGCCTGCCGCTCTACGAGACCGTCGGCCTGCTCACGGCGGAAGGCTTCCCCGTCCATTTCGGCTGGCTGTCGGGTCCGAGCGCCGGAATATGAACGGCGCGGCGAAGGTCACCCCGCTCAGGCCGCGGCGGCCCTGCCCGGAATGCGGCAAGCCGTCGGCGCGCGAGACCTATCCGTTCTGCTCGCCGCGCTGCAAGGACGTCGACCTGAACCGCTGGCTGTCGGGGAATTACGTCATCGCCGCAACCGAGGAAGAGGCCGCGTCCGACCAGGGCGACGCCCGGGATTGACGCCGGCCGCTCATGCGGAACTAGTGCATTTTCGGCGAACATTGAGCCACTCTGTTTCTCCGATGGCGAGGCGATCCGCCAGGAAGGCGGCGCAGGTCGATGTGGTTGCATCGGCCAAGTCCGCCTGACGAAGCGGGCGCCCGCCGGCGGGAAACCCTTCGGGCCGGGTGAATTCGGGCCAATTCCATCGGTCTCCGGCTCGGCCGATGCACAACATCGACCTTCGCCGAAGTCCTCGACCTTGGCCCGAATTCCCTCCGGCAGAGTGACCCAATGTTCACCGAAAATGCTCTTGAGCGCTTCCTGCAAATCCTCGCGCCCGTCAGAACTCCTCGTAGGCGGCGATGAACGCCGCGATCTGCTGCGCGTTCAGCGCCTCGACCTGCGGCGTCGTGACCGCCTGCAGCTGCGCCTGCGACAAGCCCTGGATCGCCGTCGTCGACAGGCCGGGGATTGCGGTCGCTGAGATTGAAGCGATGTCTTCGGTGGAGAAGGCGGCGAGGTCCTGGGCGCCCAGCGCGGCGATCTGCTCGGCGGTCATGGCCGCCACCTGCGCCGGCGTCAGCGCCTCGATCTGCTCGGTGCTCATCGCCGTCAGCTGGGCCGGCGTCAAGCCGACGATCGCCTTCGGCTCGAGCGCGGCGACCTGCTGCGTCGTCAGAGCGGTGATCCTCTCGGTGCCGAGCGATGCGAGCTGCAGCGCATTCAGCGCGCCGACCTGCAGGTTCGACAGGCTGGCGAGTTGCGGAGCGGTCAGGGCCCTCAGCTGATGGAAGGTCAGCCGCGAGATCTGCTCGGTCTTCAGCGCGCCGAGCTGCTCGATCGTCATCGCCTCGACATTCGCCGGCGACAGTCCCTGCAGCGCGTTGGCGCTGATCGCGGCGATGTCGTCCGCCGAGAACGTCTCCAGCGCCGCCGTCGTCAGCGCGCCGACCTGCGCCGAGGTCAGGGCGGCGATCTGCATGGTCGACAGGGCGTCGGCCTGGAGCGGCGTCAGCGCCGCCACCTGTGCGGTCGTCAGCCCGGCCACCGCGTTGGTGTTCAGCGCCGCCACCTGTGCGGGCTCCAGCGCCTCCACGCGGTCGACGGCGAGCGCCGCGACCTGCGTCGCGGTCAGCGCCGCCACCTGCGCCGCCGACAGCGCGCTCATCTGCGAAGACGTCAGCGCGGCCACCTGCCCGGGCTGCAGCGCCGCCACCTGCCCGGCCGTCAGCGCCGAGACCTGCTCCGGGCTGAGCGCCGCAACATTCTCCGCCGACAGGCCGCCGATCGCCGCCGTGCCGATCGCGGCGATCTCCGCGTCCGAGAAGGTCGCCAGCGCCGCGTTGCCGAGTGCGCCCATCTGCGTGGCGGTGAGCGCGCCGATCTGCTCGGTCGACAGCGTGTCGATCTGGCTGACCGAGAGCGCGGCGACCTGGTCGGCCGTCAGGCCGGCGATGGCGCGCGTGCTCAGCGCCGCGATCTGCTCGTTGGAGAAGGCGGCGACCGCCTCCGTGCCGAGGAACGCGATCTGCGCCGCCCCCAGTGCGCCGATCTGCGTCGTCGACAGCGCGTCGCGCTGCGTCGGCGTCAGCGCCGCCACCTGGCCGGGCTTCAGCGCGGCGATCTGCGCCGCCGTCAGCGCCGCGACCTGGTCGAGGTCGAGCGCGGCGATCCTGTCGCCGGTCAGTCCGGCGAGTGCGGCAGGCGTGATCGCGGCGATATCGGCAGGCGAAAAGGTCGCCAGCGCCGCCGCGCCGAGTTCGCCGATCTGAACCGCGGTCAGCGCGCCGGTCTGCGTGGCCGAGAAGGAGTCGACCTGGCTGGGCGACAGCGCCGCGACCTGGGCCGCGGTCAGGCCGGCGACCGCCTTGACGTTGAGGGCCGCGACCTGCTCCGCCGTCAGCGCCGCGACGATCTCGACGCTCATGGAGGCGACTTGCGTCGAGGTCAGCGCGCCGATCTGGTCGGCCGTCAGGTTGGCGACCTGCGAGGCGGTGAAGGCCGCCACCTGGGCGGATTTCAGCGCCGCGACCTGCGCCTTGGTCAGCGCCGCGACCTGGTCAGAGGAGAGCGAGGCAATCGTCTCCTCGGCGATGCCCGATACCGCCGTGGTGGTGATCGCGGCGACGTCGGCGGCAGAGAATGAGGCCAGTTCCACGGCGCCGAGCGCGCCGACCTGGCGGGCGCTCAGCCCGGCGACCTGGGCCGAGGTGAGCGCTTCGGCCTGCGCCGTGTTCAGTGCCCCCATCTGCTCCGTCGTCAGGCCGGCGACCGCGCCGGCGGTGAGGGCTGCGATCTGTTCGGCGGAGAAGGCCTGGATCGCCTCGACGCTCATCGACGCGACCTGCGCCGACGACAGTGCCTTGACCTGCGCGGCCGACAGTACGCTCGCCTGCGAGGGGCCGAGCGCTGCGGCCTGCGCCGCCTTCAGCGCCGCGATCTGCGTCGTCGTCAGCGCCGCGACCTGCTCGGCGGTGAGCGCGGCGACGTTCGCCGCCGACAGGCCGGTGATCGCCGCAGGCTTGATCGCGGCGATGTCGGCCGGAGAGAAGATCGCCAGGGCCGTCGCGTCGAGGGCGGCGACCTGGCTCGAGCCGAACGCCCCGATCAGCGTGGTCGACAATGCGTCGACCTGCTCAAGGCTCATCGCGGCGATCTGCGCCGGCGTCAGGCCGGCGATGCCCTTGGCGCTGAAGGCGCCGAACTGCTCCGGCGACAGGGCGGCGATCTTCTCGGATCCGATCGCGGCGACCTGCGGGCCGGCGAACGCCTTCACCTGGGAGATGGTCAGCGCCGCCGTCTGCTCGGCCGTCAGCGCCGCGACCTGGGCGGGCTTCAGCGCCGCAACCTGCGAGGAGGTCAGCGCCGAAACCTGCTCCGTGGCCAGCGCGGCGATGCTCGCCGCCGTCATCCCGCCGATCGCCGTCGGCTTGATCGCCGCGATGTCGGCCGGCGCGAAGGTCTCCAGCGCCGCCTCGCCGAGCGCCGCGATCTGGGTCGAGCCCAGCGCCCCGATCTGCGCGGTGGTCAGTGCGTCGACCTGGATCGGCGTCATCGCCGAGATCTGCGCCGGCGTCAGGCCGGCGACGCCCTTCGTGCTCAGTGCGGCGATCTGCTCGGTCGACAGCGCCGCGATCTTCTCCGCACCGAGGGCGGCGGTCTGTGCCCCGCTCAGCGTGCGCACCTGCGCGACGGTGAGCGCGCTGGCCTGATCGGCCGTCAACGCCGCGACCTGGGTGGTCTTCAGTACGGCCACCTGCGCCGTGGTCAGTGCCGCGACCTGTTCCAGGCTGAGCGCGGCGACGCCGTCCGCCGGCAGGCCTAGAATAGCCGCCGGCTTGATCGCCGCTATGTCGGCTGTGGAGAAAGTGGCGAGCGCCGCCTCGCTGAGCGCCGCGAAGTGTCTGGCCGTCAGTGCTCCGACCTGCGCCGACGTCAGCGCGCCGGCCTGGTCGACGCTGAACGCGCCGACCTGTGCCGCAGTCAGGCCGGGTACCGCCTTGACGCTCAGCGCGGCGATCTGGCCCGTGGAAAGGGCAGCGATGCGATCGATGCCGAGCGCGGCGAGCTGCGCCGAGGTCAGCGCCCCGACCTGGGTGGTCGACAGGGCAGCGACATGATCGCTGGTCAGCGCCGCGATCTGGGTCGGGCGCATGGCCGCGACCTGGGCAGGCGTCAGTGCGGAGACCTGTTCGACGGTCAGGTCCGCGACCGCAGCGACGGCAAGCCCGGTGATCGACGTCGGCTTGATCGCCGCGATCTTGGCCGCCGAGAACGTCATCAGCGCGTCGCCGCTCAACACCGCGATCTGCGCCGAGTTCATCGCGCCGATCTGCGCCGTGGACAGCGCGCCGACCTGTGTCGTCGACAGTGCGCTCATCTGACTCGGCCTCAGCGCCGCCACTTGCGTGGGCGTCAGCGCCCCGATCTGGTCGAGGCTCAGCACTGCGACACCGGCGGTCGTCAAGCCGGGAACGGCCATCGGCTTCAGCGCCGCGATGTCGGCGGTGGAGAAGGTCTGCAGGGCTTCCGGCGTCAGCGCCGCGACCTGCCGCGAACTGAGGCTGGCGATCTGCGTCGACGTCAGCGCCTCGGCCTGATCGGCGTCGAGGGCGGCGATCTGGGTGCTGGCGAGCGCCGCAACCTGCGCCGAGAGCAGGCCGGCGATCCGGTCCGTCTCGAGCACGGCGAGTTGGTCGATGGTCAGCCCGACGATCGCCGACGGCGAGATCGCGCTCACCTGCGAGGTCGTCAGCGCAGCGACGCTGTTGGTCTGCAAGGCCCCGACCTGGGTCGACGACAGCGCCTTCACCTGCGTGGTCGACAGTTCCGCGACGTCTTCCTCGGTCCAGGCGGCTATGGCGGCCGCGGAGAGGGCGCGAATCTGGCTGACGCTAAGCGAAGAAATGGTCGACATTGTTCCGGGCGCTCCCGATGTTCTCCACGCGCATGGCGGCCAACAGCCGACCGCTGACCGCCGATCCCGACCGCCGGCGGGACGCGTCCGTAAAGGCCACGTCCGGTCGACGCTCCGGCGACGTCCCGGCGCCGGGCGGGCAGCCGCCGCTTCGCCGGTGCCGCGGAATGCCTCGACCGCTACCGGCCGCCGAGACATCGCCCACAGTGATTCCGTCCTTAGAACCCGGGGCTTGTCCGAGCCTGAGCTTTTCGCGGCACCGGAGGCATTGGCGCTCTTCCTCGCCCCCGTGAACGGGGGGCGGAAACGGCGCAGCGAGGCGATGAAGAAGCTCCTGGCGTCGACCCTACAATTTCGTCATTCGAGTTCGAAGCCGGAGCGAAGCGAAGGCGCGCGCCCTGTCCTTTCCCCCTTGCGGGGTGAGCGGCCGATCTTCCGATCGAGCCGGTGGCTCGATCGTCGGCCGAGAAGGCAGGGGAGATTGCGA
>CAYJMY010000160.1:0-4048 GCA_964371125.1 uncultured Mesorhizobium sp.
CCGCTCGGCCGTGGTCCCGCCACGACCTTCGCGTCTCTCCTGGCGGATCGCCTCGCCACCGGAGAAACAGAGCGATCCAATGTTCGCCGGAAATGCTCTAGGCGGGACGCGCTTTAAAAGCCGCCTTCGATCCGCTGGAACACCACGGTGGTGAAGGACGATATCTGGGCGCCGACGAACGGACCGGATAGCGCGACGGCGAGAAGGATCGCGACGATCTTCGGGACGAAGGTGAGGGTGATTTCCTGGACCTGGGTCAGGGCCTGGAGAAAGGCGATGGTGACGCCCACCACCATGGCGACGATGACCGCCGGGGCCGACGCGGTGATGACCGTCCAGATGGCATACTGGACGATCTCGAGAGCATCGGCTTCGTTCATGGTCGCACTCCGCCTTCGCCGTTCCGGCGCGTCAGCCCTCGCTGATGGAAACGCCGTCGCCGATCAGCAGGTTGTCGCCGGTGTCGAGCACGGCGACCAGCCCCTCGCTGGTCAGCCTAACCGAGTCGACGACGCCGGTGACGGATTTGTCGGCCGACGTGACGGTCTTGCCGATGATCGAACCGGCTTGCGTGAGCTGCGTCAACTGCAGCAGGCTGTCGAGCTTGGTGTTGACCTGGATCGACTGCTCGACCTGGGAGAACGAGGCGAGCTGCGCGATGTACTGCGTGGAATCCATCGGCTTCGTGGGATCCTGGTTCTTCATCTCGGCGACGAGCAGCCGCAGGAAGGACTGATAGTCCACGCTCGCCTTCGCGGTGCTGGTGGTTGCGGCGGACGTGCCGACGCCATTCACTCCGGAAACGGCCATGACTATTCTCCAACGGCGATGGCGACGGGCGGCCTCGGCGAGGCAGCGGCTGGTTTTTCAAGGCGGGTCCTGAGGATCTCCGCCTCGATCGGATAGAGGCCGCGGACCACCTTCAGGGCGTCGTAGACGTGGCCCTCGCTGACGAGCTGGTCGACATATTTGAGCGACGCCCTGATCTGCTCGTCGCTGAACGTCGCCAGGAGCAGCGGCAGCGACTTGCGGAACATGTCGCGCGCGTCGTCCGCCTCGCCCGGATTCATCAGGATCACCTGTGTGATGAAGTAGAGCTGGCGAAGCGGCGTCGATGCGTTCTGCGGCAGCATCACGTGGCTTTCGAGCAGGAACTGTACATCGTTGAGCAGCTCGATCGACACCTTCCGGTCCGCTCTGATCACCGCGCCGTTGATGTAGATCTTCTCGTTCGGTCGAAGGGAAATCTTCAAGGTGTTTTTCATTTTATGCCATCCCGGATTATCTGGGAGATGTCGATGAGGCCGCCGAAATTGTCCGACTCGCCGCGCCTGACGGCGTCCGCTTCGCGCAGGAGCCATAGTCCGATGGAAATCAGGTTGGCGCGAAGTTCCTTGGGCAGCTCGTTGTCCGGCTTGCCCAGATCGTCGATGAAGGTCGTCCAGATCCGGTTGAGGAAGTGGAGTGCCTCGATCGTCTGGATCGAGTTGACGCCCTTCGCCTGCGCAGCGACCAGGAGATCGATCGATCGGTCCAGCAGCTGGCGCTCGCGGTTCTTGGCGTCGGCTATCGAGTCGCTCTGAATGTCTGCGTAGGAAAATTGGTACATTTGATCCGTCTGCCGGTTCTGCTGCGTTCGGTTACAGATAGTCGAGGAGGCTGAGTTGCTGGATGCGGGCGGTCAGGGCGTATGAGGTCTCGATCTGGGCGAGCAGGTTGTTCACCCTCGTCGATGCCTCGTAGGGATCGACGCCCTGGAGGTCGTTGAGGTTCGTCGTCATGATGTCCACCTGCATGGACAAGCGGTCGCTGGCGTCGTTCACGCGGGTCTGCACGAGGCCGACCTTCGCCTGGACGTTCTGGATATCGGAGATCGCCTCGCCGACCAGCGTACGGGTCCTCTCGACCAGGGCCGTCTGCGCGTTCGCGTTGAGCGGCGTCTTCAGGAGATCCGCGATCAGCGACGTGGCCATGGCCAGCTTGCGCATGCCTTCGGTACCGGCGCTCACCGATGTCTCGGCGGTCTCGTTGAGCGCGATCCGGCTGGTGATCGTCTCGTCGGTGGCGTTGCTCCAGTTCGCCTCCCACTCCGGCCCGCTGAACATCGGCTCGACCACGTTGTCGAGGAAAGCGGTCATCTCGTTGGCAGTGATCGTTTCGGCGGCGGCGTCGGTCTGGGCGAAGCCGAAATGGGCGAGGAAGGCGGCGTCGAAGGCGGCTTTGTTCGCGGCGCCGTCGGCGCCGTAGTCGTTGATCGGCTTCACGTCGGTATTGACGCCGGCGAAGATGTACTCGCCGTTGAGGCTGGTGTTGAGGACCGACGTCAGCGTCTCGAGCGTGTTGTTGCCGTTCGCCTGCAGGATCTGGCGCTCGGTGTCGCCGCTGCCGCCGACTGTGAGGGCCGATAGGAAGCTTTCCGCCTCGCTGGTGATGCGCGACAGCGCCTCCTGCGTGGCATCCAGCCTCGTGGCGACCAGGCTGTTGGTGTCGACCATGCCGTTCAGCCGGTCGATATCGCGATTGAGCGCGACCGCCTGGCCGGTACGCGCACCGAGCGCTACGCCGACGTCGTTGTATTTGCCCGACGTGACCTCCGTCTGCGCCTTGGCGAGATCGCTCTGCAGGCGCATCAGCTGGTAGCTGAGCGCCTTGGAGATCGCCTGGGAGGAGACGAAGGAGATCTTCATGGCTTACTGCACCGCCGCAAGGAGCGTTGACAGCATGTCGTCGACGGCGCTGATCAGCCGCGCCGACGCCTGGTACGAGTGCTCGAGGTCGAGCAGGAGCGCCATCTCCTCGTCGATGTTCACGCCGGTCTCGTTCGACAGCGCCTCGCCCGTGCGCAGCATGAGCGCGCTCTTGACCTCGGAGGCGTCCGTCGCCTGCTGCCGGGAGAGCTCGAGCCAGCTGATCGCGCTGCCGGCGAAGTTGGTGACGCTGGCGTTCGCGTCGAGCCCGGCCGCCGGATCGAAGTCGATCGGGGTATCGAGGCGTTCGCTATAGGAAAAAAGCAGGTCGGAGTAGGAAGCCCCGCCGGACGTGTTGGCGACGTAAGCCGCGCCATTGATGCCGCCGTCGCGCAGCAGCGTGACGGTGCCACCGGACGCGGTGTCCACGGCCGGATTGATGGCGATCAGGCCGGCGAGGCCGGTGCTGATGGTGCCGGCTGCGGGCAGGTCCGGTCCGCCGGTCCAGGTGAAAAGGCCGGCCATGTCGGGCAGCAGGCCTGCGCCGCTCGGGTCGGTCTCGGCGAAGGTGACGATCAGGCCGCGGGCGATCTCGTCGAGTTGGCTCTGCATTGTGCCGGCGACGTTGTCGCGAAGCTGCAGCATCGCCGCCAGGCTGCCGTCGGCCGAAGTGTTGGCGCCCTGACCGGTTCCGAGCGGGACGCCGTCGATCAGGATCGCGTTTCCGGCCGTCGACGCGGAATAGGACTGGATCGGCGTGAAGGTGACGCTGCGCGGAACGGATTCGAAAAGCGTCACGCCGCTCGCGGTCGTAATGACCATGTCGTTGTTGGCGCGCGAGATCGTCGACACCGGAACGAGTTCGGAGATCTGCTTCAGCAGCGAATCGCGCTGGTCGAGCGCGTCGGAAGCGTCGGTGCCGGCCTGCGTGGCGTGGATGATGGTGTTGTTTGCGGCCTGGAACTGCGACAGGAGATCGTTGAGGCGGGCGACGGACACCGAGATGTCCTGGTCGGTCTGGCTGCGGAACGTCTGGATGGCGTCGGTGCCGTTGTTCAGCGCATTGACGAGCTGGCGTGCCGCCTCGACGGTGTTCTCGGCCAGGTTCTCGTTCGACGGCGTTGTGGCGTATGATTGCAGCGCTTCCTGCAGCTTGCCGATCAGCGTCGAGGCGGAACTGGCGTTCTCCACGCCGTTGACCTGGAGCGTGAGGTTGTCGATGCCGGTCAGCAGCGTCGACTGGGCATTGTAGGACGATAGCGCCGCGAGATTGTTGCGGAACAGCGCGGCGTTCGTCGCGCGCTGGATGGTGAGTGCGGTGGCGCCGGGGGCCCGGGGGGGCCGCCCCGCCCCCCCGCGCG
>CAYJMY010000160.1:4058-5968 GCA_964371125.1 uncultured Mesorhizobium sp.
GGCGGGCGTTGTTTGGTGCGGGGGCGCGCCCGGGGGGTTGTCCGCCCCACCACGGCCTCCGGGCGCGAATAGTCCGTATTCTGCGCGTTGCTGATGTTCTGGGAAACGACACTGGTCTGCCGCGCTGTGTTGAGAAGCGATCGTTGCGCGATGCCCAGTGCGGAAGTAAGCGACATTCTTATGCCTTTGGCGACATCTGCGTATCCGTCACCGCTTCAGGTTGACGAGAACGTCGAGGAGGTCGGCGCCGGTCTGGAACACTTTCGAGTTCGCAGTGTAGTTGCGCTGCGCCTCGATCATTTCGGTCAGTTCCTGAGCGATGTCGACGTTTGACGATTCGAGTGCGCCCGACACGACCGTGCCGAACCCGCTCTCGTTGGGGAAGCCGATGCGGACGCTCCCGGAATCGTCGCTCTGGGCGTAGATGTTGCCGGGCAGGACGGTGAGCTGGTCGGGGCTGATCACGGTCGCGAGCGGGATACGATAGAGCGACTTGACCTCACCGTTCTCGAACACCGCCGACAGGATCCCGTCTTCCGAAATCTGGATGCTGTCGATGGCGCTCGGGCCGTTTCCGTTCACCGTCGCTTCGTAGACCGCGTATCCGGTGGCGAGCTGGCTCATCGACCCGAGGTCGAGTTCCAGCGTGCCGCCATTGGGGATCGCGATGCTGAGGTCGCCGCCGCTGGTCAGCTGGCCGTTGGTGCTGCTGAACGTCATCGTCTGGGTGGCAAGGGCTGCGGCGGCGTAGGGGAACGACGTCGTTCCGCCGGTCGCCGCGTCGGCCTTGTTGTAGACCGCGATCTCCCATTCGTTGTCGGCCGTCTTGGTGAAGTAGACGTCGAGCATGACCTGGGAGCCGAGATTGTCGTAGGCCACCAGCGACGACTTCGCCGTGTAGGTCGACGTGGCGGCGTTGTCCGAGGGCAACCCCCCCGCGGCGACGATCTCGGCGGTCGAGGGCAGATTGGCGGCAAAGGAGCCAAGGGTGGAGGGCAGCGCGATCTGGGCAGAATCCATGACCGAGATCACTTCCAGTCCGCCGAAGCCGTTGGCGGTCGCGCTCGGCGTGCCGTTGGCGTAGCTGTAGCCGGTCAGATAGAAGCCGGCGGCGTTGACGAAGCGTCCCTCGCCATCGGGTACGAACGATCCCGCGCGCGTCAGGTAGTTCGTGCCGGCCGCGTCCTGGACGACGAAGAAGCCGTCGCCTTTGACCGCGAGGTCCGTCACCGAGGTCGTGTAGTTCAGCACGCCTGGCTGGGAGACCTCGTAGCGCATGGCGGTCGTGATGCCGCCGGAATTGTAGCTGCCCGGCGCATTCGGGACGATCAGAGTGGAGAACTCCGCCTTGGCGCGCTTGTAGCCGTTGGTGTTGGAGTTCGCGATGTTGTCGGCGACCGCCGACAAGCGGTTCGATTGGCCGTTCATACCGGACACGCCGGTCCGCATCATCCCGGTAAGGCTCATGGTGAATATTCCTCAGTTCCGCCGCAACCGGAAATCAGACTAGTTGTCGGGACTTGCGTGAAGCTGATTGGGCGAAGCATTTCGGCTGCCTTGTTCCCCGTTTCGTCTTCGCCGCCTGGAAGAAAGCGGCGGTCGCGACGTCAGAGACTGAGGCGGTAGCCGAGGAAACGCTTCGAATCGATCGGATCGAAGCCGAGCTTCTCGCGCAGCTTCTTGCGCAGCTTGCTGATGTGGCTTTCGACGACGTTTTCCTCGACCTCCTCGTCGAAGATTCCGTAGATCGAGTTGAAGACCTGCGTCTTGGTCAGGCGGCGGCCGAAGTTCGAGGCCAGCAACTCGAGGATCCGGCGCTCGCGGCGCGGCAGGGGCAGGGGCTCGCCGTTGATTTCGGGATCCCTGCCGTCCGCGAAGATGCGCATCGGGCCGATCTGCGAGTAGTTGGG
>CAYJMY010000160.1:5978-11566 GCA_964371125.1 uncultured Mesorhizobium sp.
CTCCTGCTGCTGGCGGCGACGGATCGCCGAGATGCGCGCCAGGATCTCGCGGGGATGGACCGGCTTGCGCACGACGTCGTCGACGCCGGACTCGAAGAGCCGAAGCGTGTTCTCGAGGGAATGCTGCTCGCTGAGCGCGATCACCGGAGCACGGGTGCGCTCGCGGATCATCCGGGTCGAGAAATGATGGCTTTCGCACTCGCCGATGAGGAACGCACCGACCGACTTCAGGTCGGCGTCGGCAGCGGTGCTCACCCATTCGCCGAATTCATTGCCGCCGAAGCCCGTGCTGGCGATGCCTTCGCGCCCGAAAAGCGAGGAAAAACCTTCTTTTACGCGCTCGCGCTCGTCTACTATCACGATCATCGGCCCGCCCCCCGAATCAGTTGTCATCGTCGCCCGCGACAACGGGTATCCGCTGCCGGGAATCTTGGAAAACCGTCATTTCTTGTGAGTCAGTTCTTGGGAATTCTGCCGCTCACCCGCGCGATCGAATTCCGCTATGGCTCACAATTAGTTAGGTATGGTTAACAAATGGTTAACGCGCACCGGAGCGAGGCCCGGTGGGGATTCGGACGCCGGGTCCGGATCAGGAGGCGCAGAAGTCGCGGGCGTTCTGTGTCCACTTGCCGAAGCCGGTGGCCACCATGTTGGCGATGACGCGGCAGATGTAGCGCTTCTGCGCCGGGTCGTTGTCCGGCCCGGCGTGATAGCGCGCGACGGCCATCGACCATGTCTTATGTTTCGCCTTCAGGCGCACCAGGAAGCGCGCCGCGTAGTCGACGTTGGCGCGCGGATCCAGCATCTCGCCCAGTCCCGAGAAATGCTCGGAATGGTAGTGGTGATTGATCTGCATGCAGCCCAGGTCGATGAGTTTGCTGCCGCGCAAGGTGGCCGCCTTGAACTCGGCGATCGCCTCGGCGGGCGAATTCGCGAAGACGGCGCGGCCCTCGATGTTCAGCGCGTAGGGTTGCAGGCTGCCCTTGCGGCCGGTCTCGGTGAGCCCCACCGCGTACAGGATGCCTTCGGGCACGCCGTAGCGGGCCGAGGCGCGCAGGATCTCCGCTTCGCAGGCGTTGCCGCCTTCGCTTGCGGCGCCACTATATGTAGACGCCGCCATTGCTGCGAATGCCAGAAGCATGGCCTTCGCCTGTCGAACGCGTTTCCTGTCCATGATCGCGATCCGGTGAATCGTAAGGCTGGTTGCGGCCGGCGGGATTTCCCGAGCTGCCGCTGTCGCGGGCGTCGCGCCCGGTGAAGGCCGGCGTGTCGGCGGTCGCGCCGTCGCCGGCCGCGGCATTCGGCTGGGACGGCGGCTGGATCGTCACCTGGTCGACGGCGATGCCCTGGGCGCGTAATGCCCTGACGATCGCGTCGCTCTCGTTCGTTAGTTTGCGGTGTGCCTCGATCGTGTCGACCTCGATTTCAATCGAGAGTTGATCTCCGGCCATGCTCAGCTTGGCCGTGACCTGTCCGAGTTCGTGCGGCCGCAGCTGGATCTTGAGCGATTGGACGGTTCCACCGCCGGCAGCGCCGTCCTGATCCGCTGCGACGACGGTCCGGACGGGGCCGCTCGCGGCCGCGTTCGAAGCCAAGGCCTGGACGACCTGCGCGGGAACGCTCGTCGGCTGTCCGGGCTGCGGCAAGGATGCGGCAACCGGCGCGGCACGCTCGGTGGCGCGGCCGGTTCCGTCCGGCAGTTCCCTCCGGCCCGCGGAGCCGTCGCCCGGCTCTTCGCCGGCCGACCGCGGCCGGGCCCGCATCGCAGCGGTCTCGCCGGCATCGTCCGGTGCGGCGTCGCCCGATGCTGCCGATTCTTCGGCCGACGTCTCGGACGAGGTCGCGTCGGCCGGCGCGCTCGCAGCCCGGTCTGCGTTCGTCGACATCAGGTTCAGCCGGGCGAGCAGCGACAGCGGGGCGCTCGCCGCGGAGGCGGCGCCGCCGGCCGGCGGCGTTGTCGCGGAGGTGACCGTTACCCCGGCGCGGCGCTGGCTGTCGTCCTGCGCCTCGGCGGCGACGGCGCGCGGTTCGGCAGCCAGACGCGTGTCCAGTGCCGGCCGCGAATCCGCTGGTTGGCGCGTGTCCGCTGCCAGCCGGGGTTCGGTCGCAGACCGCGGCTCAGAAGGTGCGGGGGCAACGGTGGGACCGGACGCCGCATCCTTCGACGCTTGGTCCGGCTCCGGAACCTCTGGCTCCGCCACGGGCCCGGTCGACCCGCCGACGGCGGCACTGATATCCTCCGCCGTCTTTCCACCCGCCTCCTCTTCCTGTGGAAGGACGATGCGCAGCAACGGCAGGAGGCCGGCAGTCGCGTCGGGTGACGCCCCGGGCGCCGCCTCGTCGCGGTCCGCCACGTCCGCGTCCAGCAGGAGGTCGGCGCCGTCGGCTTCGTCGGAAGGCTTGTCGCCGCGACCGACCTCGGACAGGATGCGATCGAATGCCTCCGGCCCTTGGTCGGCGCGCGCGTGGCTGCGGCCGTGCAGACCGGGCGCAGCCGTGCTCTGGTGCCGGACCATGGGCGGCATCGCGTTCATTCTTCGTCCTTCTTGAGCAGGTCGTCGATGTCCTGGAGCGTCTTGCGCGTCGAACCGACGATATCGTCGAGCGACGGCTCGCCGGCCACCGCCTCGGCGGCGGTCGCCTGTGCCGCCTGGCCGTCTGCTGCAGCCGGAGGCGCCGCATCGTCTGCCGTGGCCACGTCCCGGGCCGGTGATGGGAATTCTTCGGCGACCGTGTCTTCGGCAGGCGCCGCGGCGCCGCCCCCGGCCGTGGCGTCCGCCGGCGCGGCCGGCTGGTTCGCCGCCGCGGTCTCCTGCGGTGCGGGCGAGGGGGCGGCCTCGCCGTTGCCGGCGTCGTCCTGTGTCGGAGGGGTGGGTGCCCCGGCGCCGGCGGGCGCGTCGGCGACCTGTGCGTCCGGCGAACCCAACGGAGACGCCGTGACGCCCTTGACGATTTCCCTCGCCGCGTCGAGCAGGCGGATGTCCCGCTTCGACAGCGTGTTGCGATCGATCGCGTCCAGCCGCCTGGCAACCTCCGCGATCGATTGCGTCGTGACCGAGGCGAGGGCGTTGTAGAACGCGGCGCGGGGGTCTTCCGGCCCGTCGGCCTTGCCGCTCACCAGCCGGGCCTTCGCCGAGGCGAACTCCGCCAGCTCCGTATAGCCGGCGATGGCGCTCTTGCGTGCGATGCGAAGGTAGATGGCGAGCTGCTGTTCGGCGTTCATCGCCGAGACGATTGCCTCCACGACCTCGAGATCCATTCCCTCGCGCAGCGCCACCACGCCATTGATGAAGCCGTCGGCGAAATGGCTCGCATAGGGAGATCGCAGGAAACGGCGGGAGTACTGCTCGGAAGCCCTGAGGAAGCGCTCGCGGTCTCCGATCGACGTCGATATCGAGATCGAGCGGCGAAGGGCAGCCTCCTCGACGAGCGTCCCCGGCGCATAGAGGCGGGCGAGGTCGAGCAGCGGGAGCCCCTTTTCCGGGCGCTGCAGGGCACTGATCGTACCTTTGACGAGCGCCAGGAACGCTCCGATCTGCGGCGTTTCCTTCGTAGGATCGAGCGAGGAAAGTTGCGAGGCGGCCTTGCCGGGATTGCTCTTGAAGTAGGCGACGAGACCGGCCGTAAGCGCGGCGTCGTGCGGGTCGAGGTTGAGGCTGGAAGCGACGGTCTCGAGTGTCTTCGGATTGCCGCCGCTCATGCCGTAGATGACGAGGGCCTCGAAGTTGCGCCGGTCGGCGAACTCCTCGGGGCTCGCCGAGAGCAGCCGCTTGTCGATCATCTCGATCATCTTCTTCTGCATCGGCAGGGCCGCGTGATCGCCGTCGGCGATCCGGTCCTGGACGATCTGCAGCGAGCGGACCATCTGGTAGGGTGCCAGCGCCGGCGGCGTCTGAGCCGCCGCCGTGGCGTGGCTCCAGGAGGCCATCTGGACCAGCAGCGCCACGCCGATAGCCGTCCTCGGTATCAAGTCCCCGTCTCCAGGAGGATTTCGATGCGGCGGTTGGTCTCGGCGAAGGGATCGTCCTTCACCTTCAGTTTGCGATCGGCGAAGCCGGACACCGAGACGATCCGCTCTTCATCGAGCCCGGCGCGCGCCAGCATGTAATACGCGGCCTGCGCGCGCGCGGTGGAGAGGCGCCAGTTGTCGTAGAGCTTCGACGTGAATGGGCGTCCGTCGGTGTGGCCGTTGATGACGATGTTGCCCTGCTCGCCCTTGAGCACGGCCGAGATCTTCTCCATGGCCAGCACCAGGTCTCGGCGCGGTACGGCCGAGCCGATCTCGAACATGCCGACATTGAGCTGATCGGTGACTGAGATCATCACGCCGCCCTCTGTGGGAACGACCGAGATGCCGCCGAACATCTTGTCGTCTCCGCCGAACGCCTTGCGCAGCACCTCGCCGATGCGCTCCGCCTCCGCGACGATCTTGTCGCTCGGCCTGCCCTCCGGCTTTTCGACCGGCTTGTCCTGCGCTGGGTCGCTTGCCTCTGCGACCTGCTCGGGCGACGGCCGCTGTTCGGGGAGCGGCGCCGCCGGCGGAAGCGTCGCCTGCTCTTCACTGACGGCAAGGCCCGCGGGCGCCGGGAAGGCGGCCTGGAGATCGTTGGCCGCCTCTGTCGCGGCCACCGCCCTGGCCGGCTGGCCGACCTCGTCCGCGAGCGGATTTGGTGGTGCGGTATTCTCCGCCATCTCAGGCTCAGGCTGGTTCTCGGCCTCCTGCGACCAGAAATCCGGGGCGAAGGGATCGCGATAGGCCTCGCCGCCCGAAGCGCCTGTCGCCGGACCCGCGTCCGCGGCGCCGCCGTCGCCCTTGGAACTGGTGTTCTGTGCGACGCCGGTGTCGGCCGCGATCTCGGCGAGCACCGCATACGGGTTCTCGAAGAGATGTTCGTCCGTATAGTTCTTCGCGTCGGTCGGATCGGCCTTGTTCTCGGCCTCGGTCGCGCCGGCGGTTTTCGGACCTTCCTCGGCGGGCTTCTTCGTCTCGTTTTCGGCGGTCTCCGTCGAACTGTCGGCCGACTGGGGTCCCTCGCCGAGGCTGTCCAGCCCGCGCTTGGCGCTGTTACGATCGACGAGCTTCACCGGATTGAAGTAGCTCGCCACCGCGACCTTCGTCTCCTCGTTGGCCGCGTTGATCAGCCACATGACGAGGAAGAAGCACATCATCGCGGTCATGAAATCGGCGAACGCGATTTTCCACGCACCGCCGTGGTGGCCGTCTTCGTGATCGCCGCCGCGGTGCTTGACGATGATGATCTCGTGCTGGTGCTCGTTGCCGGCGAGGCTCATCCGAGGGCCTTTTCCATGGCGGTCGACCATTCGGAGACACGGGTTTCGAACAGGCTTTCGTCGATGCGGACGCTGAGATCCACCGACGCGCTCTCGGTGAAGTCGAAGTGATCGACCTTGTCGCCGGCGGCCGCGCAGAGCGCTTCGTAGAGGACCGGCGAGCCGGTGATGCGGATGCGGACACCTTCGGCGTCATTCATGGCGGCCTGCAGCGCTTCCGCCAGCGCGGCGACCGAACGCCGGGCGATGTCTTCCGTCAGCAAGGGACCGAGTATCCGCGAGACGACGTTGGTGAC
>CAYJMY010000161.1:0-11391 GCA_964371125.1 uncultured Mesorhizobium sp.
GATGATGTCGAGATAGGGCAGGCCGGGCTTGACCATCAGCATGTCGGCGCCCTCGTGGACGTCCTGCTCGGCCTCGCGCACGGCTTCGTCCGAATTGGCGTGATCGATATAGTAGGTCTTCTTGTCGCCCTTGAGCAGTCCGGCCGTGCCCACCGCCTCGCGGTAGGGGCCGTAGAAGGCCGAGGCGAACTTCGTCGCATAGGACATGATCGCCACGTCCTGGAAGCCGTTGGCGTCGAGCCCGTCGCGTATCGCGCCGATGCGGCCGTCCATCATGTCGGAGGGCGCGATGATGTCGGCGCCGGCCGCCGCCTGGCCAACCGCCGCGGCGACGATCCGCTCGACCGATTCGTCGTTGACGATGACGCCGTCGCGCAGGATGCCGTCGTGGCCGTGGCTGGTGAAGGGGTCGAGCGCGGCGTCGGTGATGACGCCGATCTCCGGCACGGCCGCCTTGATGGCGCGCGTGGCGCGGTTGATGACGTTGTCAGGATCGAGAATGTGCGAACCCGTCTGGTCGCGCCGGGAGAGCTCGATGTTGGGGAAGGTCGCGATCGCCGGGATGCCGATCTTGGCCGCGCGCTCCGCTTCGCGCACGGCGCGGTCGACCGTCATCCTGTAGACGCCGGGCATGGCGGCGATCTCCTCGACGCGGTCGTCGCCGTCGACAAGAAAGATCGGCCAGATCAAATCGTCGACGGAGAGGTGGTTTTCCTGGACCAGCCGCCGAGACCAGTCGGCCTTGCGCATGCGCCGCAAGCGCCGGCCGGACGTGATCTCGTCGACGCTGCGGCCGCCGTTATTGCGGGATGGGCTATGTCTGTTCATCGGCCGGTCTCCGAAACGCGGGCGCTTTTAACACGCCACCCCCGGAATGACCAAGCCGGGAGACGGGCGACAGCGGCCCTCAGGGCTCGCCGTTACCGGACAGGATCTGCGCTGCGCCGCGCACCGCGTTGCGGAAGGCGTCGTCGAAGCTCACCCCGCGGATCGTCCAGCGGTGTTCCCCGGCTCCTTCGCCGATCCGCCATTCGGCGACCCAGCCCCTGTCCCCGTCGCTCCAGACGATCGTTCCGGCAAGGGCCCGTTCGCCGCCGAGCGAGCGGGCGACCGCATCGAGGGTTTCCGTCGGCGTGCCGGCGATGGTGTCGAAATCGAGACCCGCGGCGCTTAGCGCGGCGCCCGGCGGAAGCGCCAGGGCCATTGCGAGCGGCGCCGCGGCGTCGAGGAGCGATTCGGCCATGTAAGGGCTTTCCTCGCCGTCGGAGGCCAGCGAGAACGTCCTGCGCGCATCGCGGGCGCCGAGAAAGACGACAAGCCGCGGCCGCTCGTCGAGCCATGGCCGGCGCCCGAGCCCGGCAAGAAGGGCGTCCACCGTCGCCGGTTCGTAGAAACAGTAGAGGTCGTGCGGGCGGTCGTAGGTGCCCTGTTCGTCGTGGATCGGAATGCCTTCGAGGCGATCGCGGTAGCCGAAGGAGGAAACATGCTTGCCGGCCTCAGCGAGCAATGGTTCGACCGCGGGCGAGGTCAGGAGGCGCGGGTCGCCCGAGACCTTGACGAGGACTTGCCTCAGGCACTCGGCGAGGCCGGGTAAGCGATTGGCTTCGCCCTGTCCGGTGACGATCGCCTGGCTTCGGTAGAGCTCGTCGCGGACCGGCGATTCATCCGCCCGCGCCAGCGGGACGAGCGCAGCCATCGTTGCTGCGAACACCGCGAGGAGCGCCCATTCTCGCATCGTTGGCTCCTTGCGCCTCGAGCCGCGGTCAATCTGGCACAACCGCGTCGTTCGGCAAGAGCATCACGGAGCGTAGCTGTGCGCATTCCCCGGTTCCGGTTGGGTGGCCGGCGGCATGCCCGCGCTAGCCGTGCGCAGTTGACGACCTAGGGCGCGCCCCTTAGCACTTCTTGCCGGCGACGGTGGAGGAAGCATGGTCATCGATTTCGGCGGCGGCGACGAGATCCTGTTCGAACGAGTCGGCACGGCGGGCGTTGTCACGATGACACGCGCCAAGGCGCTCAACGCCGTGACCCACCGCATGGTGCGCGCGCTCACCGCTGCGCTCGACGCCTGGGAGCGCGATGCGGAGGTCGCGCTGGTCGTCATCCGCGGCGAGGGCAGGGCGTTCTCGGCCGGCGGCGACATCCTCGACATCTACAGGGCGGGCCTCGCCGGTAGCCCGCCGGTCGACTTTTTCGCCGACGAGTACCGGCTGAACGCCCGGATCGCCCGCTTCGCCAAGCCCTATGTTGCGCTGATCGACGGCATTGTCATGGGCGGCGGTGTCGGCGTCTCTTTCCACGGCTCGCACCGCGTCATGACCGAGAACGCGCTGTTCGCCATGCCCGAGGTCGGCATCGGCTTCTTCCCCGACGTCGGCGGCAGCCACATCCTGCCGCGCCTGAAGGGCGGCTACGGCATGTACCTGGCGCTCACCGGCAACCGCATCCGCCGCGGCGATGCGCGCTGGGCCGGTCTCGCTACCCACTGCGTCCCCGCCGCGGCGCTTGAGCCGTTGCTTGCCGCGCTTTGCGCTGGCGAGGGGGCCGATGCCGCGATCGGGCGTTTCGCAGAGGACGTTCCCGCCGAGACCGACGAGGCGACCCGGCGATCGATCGCCCGCCATTTTTCCAAGGACAGTCTCGAGGAGATCGTCGCTGGCCTCGCGGCAGACGCCGATCCCGCCGCCGTCGCCACGCTGGAGACGATCCGCAAGCGTTCGCCCACCAGCGTCAAGGTCGCCTTCCGCCAGATCCGTGCCGGCGCCAACCTTTCCATGGACGCCTGCATGCGTATGGAGTTCCGCATCCTGACGCGCATGCTGGCGGGCGCCGATTTCTACGAGGGCATCCGCGCCGCGATCGTCGACAAGGGCTCGACGCCGGTGTGGAAGCCGGCGACCCTCGAGGAGGTCGCCGACGCGCAGGTTGACGCGTATTTCGCGCCGCTCGGCTCCGGGGACCTCACCCTGTGACGGCCTTCGACGCACCCGGCCGGCTGCCGCGGCAGAGCCTCGCCGAGACCGCGTTCGTCTGGTTCCAGCGGGTAATCGCCGGCTACTGCCTGTTGTTCGGCGTGCTCTACTGGATTCGCCTGATCGGTCTCTATTCCGGCGTCTTGTGGCGCTTCGACCTGATGCCGGTCTACTGGCAGGTGGCGGGGGTGGTGCTCGCCGTCTTCTTTCCCTTTGCGGCGATCGGCTTGTGGATGCTCGCCTCCTGGGGCCCGGTCATCTGGGCGATCTGCGCGGTGACCGAAACCGTCATGTATGTCGTGTTTCCCGATCTCTACGGGCACCGTCCGATTATCCCGGTCTCGCACCTGTTCATCGCGGTACTCTACGTCGCCTTCCGCCTCGTCATCCATCTCGAGAAGGTCCGCGAGAGCCGCAAGAAGGAACCGGCGCAATAGCGTCAATTTTTCCTTCGCGCGTGACCCTTCGTTAAGGCTCTTTCGCGTCCGCCCTGTCGTAAGCAGCTGTTAAGCCTTACGTTTAAGTCGAATTTTATCGGCATTCGATAGGGTCGCGACCAAGGTGAAACAAAAACCATCACCGGGCGACAAACGAGAGGCCAATCCATGATCACGACGCGCCAGGCGGCGAAGCCCGCCCCCGTACAGGACGACCGCCGCGATGCGATCCGCACGCTCTATCTCGAATCCCTCCAGCTCGTCGAGCGGCTGCATCGTCGCCTCCTCGACGTCATCAAGGACGAATTCGACCGCAACGGACGCAGCGATATCAACGCCATCCAGGCCCTGCTGCTGTTCAACATCGGCAATGCCGAACTGACCGCCGGTGAGCTCCGTTCGCGCGGCTACTATCTCGGCTCGAACGTTTCCTACAACCTGAAGAAGCTCGTCGACCTCGGCTTCATCAACCACCAGCGCTCGCGGATCGACCGCCGCTCGGTGCGCGTCAGCCTGACGCCGAAGGGCCAGGCGATCGCCGAGGTCGTCGCCGGTCTCTACGAGCGGCACATCGGCTCGATCGAGCAGGTCGGCGGCATCAACCAGGACGAGTTCCGCATGATGAACCGCGCCCTGCAGCGCCTCGACCGCTTCTGGAACGACACGATCGCCTACCGCATGTAGGGATAGCACCGCATCAACCGCGGCGTGAGAAGACGACCGCGGGACCTCCAGCCTCCAAAGGACCGGCGCCATCGCGGCGTCCGGTCCTCTTCTTTTCCGAGAACGTTCACATATCCGTGTCGGCGGTGGCCACGTTGCCGCCATATTCGGATGGGAGCGAGGATACGGGCAGTCAGTATGTCCGGAGCCGGGCTGTCGCCGATGGTGCTTCCCGGTCGCCGTGGCAGGAACGTCGTCCGGACTGCTGTCATGGTTGGCGAAATGTTAAGGTCGGACCGCTAGGGTCGGTATCCTGCGGATCACGGGAATGTCTGGGAAATCATGAAAGCAAGCCGTCGCCATTTCCTCACCGGCGCCTCCGCCATGGCCGCCGCGGCAATCGCCGGCGCGGCGCGCGCCGAGGACGTGATCGCCGATTTCCTCAATTCGCCGCGCCGCGGCAACTGGAACGAGCAGTTCGACGCTAGCGTCTCGCAGGGCGGCAAGGTCGCCTCCAACCTGCCGATCTTCAGCCCCGAGACGGTGACGTATCTCGAGCAGGCGATCGCTCAGTACGCGAACATCGTCGGCATGGGCGGCTGGCCGATCGTGCCGGCGACGAAGAAGCTCAAGCTCGGCGTCGTCGACCCCGATGTAGAGGCGCTGCGCAAGCGACTGATGATCTCGGGTGACCTGTCGACCATGGCCGGCATCAGCCAGGCATACGACACCTATGTCGACGCCGCGGTGAAGCGCTTCCAGGCGCGCCACGGCCTGCCTTCCGACGGTGTGATGGGCAAGTACACCTATGCCGCCATGAACGTCAGCGCGCCCGTCCGCCTCGGTCAGCTCGAGACGAATCTCGTCAGGCTGCGGTCGATGTCCGGTTTCCTCGGCGACCGCTACGTGATGGTCAACGTGCCGGCGGCGCAGATCGAGGCCGTCGAGAACGGCCGCGTCGCGCTGCGTCATACCGCTATCGTCGGCAAGATCGACCGGCAGACGCCGATCCTCAATTCCAAGATCAACGAGATCATCGTCAATCCGTACTGGAACGCGCCGGAATCGATCGTCCGCAAGGACATCATCCCGCTGATGCGCAAGAATCCGCAATATCTGGCCGAGAACAACATTCGCATCCTCGGGCCCGACGGCAACGAGGTCGATCCGGCCACGATCGACTGGAACACGGAGGACGCGGCGAAGTTCCGTTTCCGCCAGGATCCCGGCTCCGGCAATGCGATGGCCTCGGTCAAGATCAACTTCCCGAGCCCCGAAAACGTCTACATGCACGACACGCCGCAGCAGAGCTTGTTCTCCAAGCTGATGCGCTTCGATTCGTCCGGCTGCGTGCGCGTGCAGAACGTGCGTGACCTCGTCACCTGGCTGCTGCGCGACACGCCCGGCTGGAGCCGCCAGCGCTTCGAACAGACGATCAAGAGCGGCGAGAGTGTGCCGGTCCAGATCCCCAACCCGATCCCGGTCTATTTCACCTACATCTCGGCCTGGTCGACCGGCGACGGCGTCGTCCACTTCCGCGACGACATCTACGGCCGCGACGGCGTCGACGAACTGCAGATCTCGGCTCTCTGAGCGGCGAAGTCTTGTTTTCAGGGGGCCGCCAGCCATGGCGGCCCTTTTCGTTTGTCGCTCCGCCGCGGAGTCTGCCGCAAAGCGGCGATGAAAATTCGCTTCTCGAACGTGGATGACCACCGGGATGTGTGCTAGAGCGCGCCACCCTGCGAGATCAGTACATCGAGGAACGGAACCCATGGCGACAGCGAAGGCCGCGAAGGCCCAGTACGAGTTCTTCTTCAACGGCGCCCTCGAACAGGCCGATCCGGAGATCTTCGGTGCCATCCGCAACGAACTCGGCCGCCAGCGCCACGAGATCGAGCTGATCGCCTCGGAGAACATCGTCTCCCGCGCCGTGCTCGAGGCACAGGGCTCGATCATGACCAACAAGTACGCCGAGGGATACCCCGGCAAGCGCTACTACGGCGGCTGCCAGTTTGTCGACGTCGCCGAGGAACTCGCCATCGAGCGCGCCAAGAAGCTGTTCGACTGCAAGTTCGCCAACGTCCAGCCGAACTCCGGCAGCCAGATGAATCAGGCGGTGTTCCTGGCGCTGCTGCAGCCGGGCGACACCTTCATGGGCCTCGACCTCAATTCGGGTGGCCATCTGACCCACGGCTCGCCGGTCAACATGTCCGGCAAGTGGTTCAACGTGGTCTCCTACGGTGTGCGCCGCGACGACCACCTGCTCGACATGGACGAGATCGAGCGGCTCGCCCACCAGCACAAGCCGAAGCTGATTCTCGCCGGCGGCACCGCCTATTCGCGCATCTGGGACTGGAAGCGCTTTCGCGAGATCGCCGATTCGATCGGCGCCTGGCTGATGGTCGACATGGCCCACATCGCCGGCCTGGTCGCTGGCGGCGTGCACCCGTCGCCGCTGCCCAACGCCCATGTGGTCACCACCACGACGCACAAGTCGCTGCGCGGCCCGCGCGGCGGCATGATCCTCACCAATGACGAGGACATCGCCAAGAAGATGAATTCGGCTGTGTTCCCCGGCCTCCAGGGCGGCCCGCTGATGCACGTCATCGCCGCCAAGGCGGTCGCCTTCGGCGAGGCGCTGAAGCCCGAGTTCAAGACCTACGCCGAGAACGTCGCCGCCAACGCCAGGACGCTCGCCGCATCGCTCAAGGACACCGGCCTAGACATCGTCTCGGGCGGCACCGACAACCACCTGATGCTCGTCGACCTCAGGCCGAAGAACGCCACCGGCAAGCGCGCCGAGGCCGCGCTCGGCCGCGCCAACATCACCTGCAACAAGAACGGCATCCCCTTCGACCCGGAAAAGCCCTTCGTCACCTCGGGTGTGCGCCTCGGTACGCCGGCCGGCACGACGCGCGGCTTCGGCGAGGCAGAGTTCCGCGAGATCGGCCAGCTGATCGCCGAGGTCCTCGACGGGCTGAAGGTTGCGAACTCCGACGAGGGCAACGCGGCCGTCGAAGCCGCGGTGAAGAAGAAGGTCGTGGCGCTAACGGACAGGTTCCCGATGTACGGCTACATGGGGTGAGGGCCCGCGGTGGGCGGCGATTGAGCCGTCGGCCGCCGCTTCGGTTACTGGCGGCGCGGACATACGAGCCTTGCCGACGCGTCTGCTTTCGCCTGGCGAAACGGGCGGGCCGATCGCCATCTCCTCCGGCGGGCGAAGCCTCCCTTTGCACCCGTCGTGGAAAGGCCTTAAGCCTTCCGCACGACAAGAATCGCAACCGCCGGAACACTCATGCGCTGTCCCTATTGCCAGTCCGAAGACACCCAGGTGAAGGATTCGCGGCCGGTCGAAGACGGATCGGCGATCCGCCGGCGGCGCGTCTGTCCTGATTGCGGCGGCCGCTTCACCACCTTCGAGCGCGTGCAACTGCGCGATCTCGTCGTCGTCAAGCGATCGGGCCGGAAAGTGCCATTCGACCGCGACAAGCTGCTGCGCTCGGTCGAGATCGCGGTGCGCAAGCGCAATGTAGAACCGGAACGCATCGACCGCGCCGTCACCGGCATCGTGCGCCAGCTGGAGAGTTCCGGCGAGACCGAGATTCCGTCGGCCGAAATCGGCCGCCTCGTCATGGAGGCGCTGAAATCGCTCGACGACGTCGCCTATGTGCGCTTCGCCTCGGTCTACCGCAATTTTCGCGAGGCCAAGGATTTCCACGACGTGCTCGGCGAGTTGAAGGGCGAGGGGGACGCCGTCGCCGAATGACGCGCTCGCCGGCCGAACAGGATGCGCTCGATCGCCGCTTCATGGCGGCCGCGATCCGCCTGGCGCGCGCCCACCAGGGCCTGACCTCGACCAATCCGTCCGTCGGCACGCTGATCGTGCGCGACGACAGCGACGGTCCGGTGATCGTCGGCCGCGGCGTCACCGCGCGCGGCGGCCGTCCGCATGCCGAGACGGAGGCGCTCGCCGAGGCCGGCGAGCGGGCGAGGGGGGCGACCGCCTATGTGACGCTCGAGCCCTGCGCCCATCACGGCCGCACGCCGCCCTGCGCCAACGCCTTGGTCTCTGCCGGGGTGGCGCGCGTCGTCGGCGCCGCCAGCGATCCCGATCCGCGCGTCGCCGGCAGGGGCTATGCGATCCTGCGCGACGCCGGCATCGCCGTTGACGAGCGCGTGCTCGCCGACGAAGCCGCCGACGACATGGCCGGCTATCTGATCCGCTCGGTGAGGAAGCGTCCTGAAGTGATTCTGAAGCTTGCGCTTTCCGCGGACGGCATGATCGGGCGGCGCGGCGAGGGCCAGATCGCCATCACCGGCGCCGTCTCGCGCGCGGAGGCGCACATGATGCGGGCTGCCAGCGACGCCATCCTGGTCGGCATCGGCACCGTGATTGCCGATGATCCGCAACTGACCGTCCGCCTGCCCGGCCTGGAAGCGCGTTCGCCGGCGCGCATCGTGCTCGATCGGCTGGCGCGGCTGCCGAAGGATTCGCGGCTGGCCATGACGGCACACGAAGTCCCCGTGCTGGTCGCCGCTTCGGCCGAGGCCGACCGCGAGCGGCGGACGATTCTGGAAGGACTGGGGGTCCGCTTCCTGGCCACCGAGGCCTACGACCACCGCATCGCGCTCCCCGAACTGCTCGAAGACCTCGCCGCGCAGGGCCTGTCGACGCTGATGGTCGAGGGCGGCGCGGAAACCGCGCGCATCTTCCTGGACGAAGGCCTCGTCGACCGCATCGCCCTGTTCTTCGGCTCCATGCGGATCGGCGACGGCGGCATCGCCGCGCCGATCTCGGCCGAAAGCATCCCGGCCGGCTTCAACCTCGTGCGCGAAGCGCGCTTCGGCGACGATGCCTATGCCGAGTGGTTGAGGAGGATCTGATGTTCACCGGAATCGTCACCGACGTCGGCGCGGTCGCCGCCGTCACCCCGCTCGCCGAAGGCGTCAGGCTGCGCATCGACACCGTCTACGATCCCGACACGATCGCCATCGGCGCCTCGATCGCCTGCGCCGGCGTCTGCCTGACCGTGACCGGCCTCCCCGAATCCGGCTCCAACCGGCGCTGGTTCGAGGTAGAAGCCTGGGAGGAGGCGCTGCGGCTGACGACGGCAGCCTCATGGATGGCGGGAACGCGCATCAACCTCGAACGCGCGCTGAAGATCGGCGACGAACTGGGTGGCCATATCGTCTCCGGCCATGTCGACGGCACGGCGACCATCCTCGCCCGGGAGGCGGAAGGCGACGCGGTGCGTTTCAAGCTGGAAGCCCCGCGCGAACTCGCCCGCTTCATCGCGCCGAAGGGATCGGTGGCGCTCGACGGCACGTCGCTGACCGTGAACAAGGTCGAGGGGACGCGCTTCGACGTGCTCCTGATCCACCACTCCCTGCAGGTGACGACCTGGGGGGAACGCCAGGCCGGTGACCGGGTCAATCTGGAGATCGACACCATGGCGCGCTACGCGGCGCGCCTTGCCGAGGCGGGAAGGGCTTTGATCCGGCCGATCAGGCCATAGGCGCCCGGTCTGGCAGCAGCGCGACGGACCTCGCGAGGTCGGACCGGATGCGTTCGAGCGAGTACCAGGGCGCGAGCGCATCGGCCCGGCAAAGATCCGGGTTGTTGGTGATGAAATCTTCGGCGTCCGCATGGCTCGTGGTGTTCATCCGCTCGGCGATCAGGCTCATGAAGGCCCAGGTGATCGTCGCATTGGCCTTCTCGGGTGCCCCCGCCCGTTCGGCCAGCGCCTTGATGCCGGCGTACACCCGGTGCACCGCCTCCCCGAAGTCGTGGCTGGCGAGCGCCTCATAGGCGACGCCGATATGGTCCTTGTGTGCGAATTCGGCCGGGTCGAGTTCGTTTTCGACGAGCTTGGTCAGCTTCGAGCGGTATCCGTCAGACATCCTTGCCCCCATCACCTTCCATCAGCCGGTGACTGTCTTCGGCGCCGAGGTCGAGATCGTAGACGACCTTCAACTGCCGAATCTTTTCCATCGCCGCGGCAGAGAACGGCGCCTTGCCCTCGAAACTGTGTAGCGCGATGGCCTCGATAAGCTCGGCGACCGAAATCTCCAGATGCTCGGCCAGACCCTTGAGGACCTTCAGCAGTCGTTTCTCGATCCGGAGGCCGGTCTGCACGCGTTCGATCTGTTTCATGGTGCCATGACTAGCAATCTACATACCTTGGTGTCAAGGTATCAGGATAGCGCAGTCGCCGGCGACGTGCGCGAACGAGAGCTGTCCGCCATTCTCGGCATTTCCGGCGCGATCACGGTCGCGCCTTCGCGGGCGTCGGCTCGGCAGTCGCCCCGCCCGGACGTTTTGGCCCAGTGGAGACGGCTTGCGGTTCCGACCGCTTCGGCATAAGTCACCGGCGACCCGGAGCACATCATGGCATCGACCCATCAGCACGGCTCGGCCTTCCTCAAGCCGGACGGCAAGCCCCACCTCCTCATCGTCGAGGCGCGTTTCTACGACGACCTCGCCGACGCCCTGCTCGAGGGCGCCAAGGCGGCGTTGGCGGAAGCCGGCGCGACCTACGACGTCGTGACCGTCCCCGGAGCCCTGGAGATTCCGGCCGTCATCTCTTTCGCCCTCGACGGCGCCGAGGAGGGCGGTACGGACTATGCTGGCTTCGTTGCGCTGGGCACGGTGATCCGCGGCGAGACCTATCATTTCGAGATCGTCGCCAACGAATCGAGCCGCAAGCTGATGGACCTGGCAGTGGCGGAGTCACTCGCGGTCGGCAACGGCATCCTCACCACCGAGAACATCGAGCAGGCCTGGGCGCGCGCGCGCCGGACGGAGGGCGACAAGGGCGGTTTCGCCGCCCGCGCCGCGCTGACCATGATCGCGCATCGCCAGCGGTTCGGAGCCTGACCATGACCGGGGAGACCGGCAAGCCGGCGCAGGCCGTACGTCAGGCCAACAAGCGCGGCGCCGCGCGTCTCGCGGCGGTGCAGGCACTCTACCAGATGGACGTCGCCGGCAGTGGCCTGCTCGAGATCACCGCCGAGTACGAGACCTTCCGCCTCGGCAAGGAAGTCGACGGCGCGCTCTACCGCGAGGCCGACGCCCAGTGGTTCCGCGCCATCCTCGCCGGAGTCGTCGAGCACCAGAAGACGCTCGACCCGATCATCCGCGAGGCGTTGACCGAGGACTGGCCTCTGTCGCGCCTCGATTCGACGCTGCGCGCCATCCTGCGCGCCGGAGTCTACGAGCTCATGGAGCGGGCGGACGTGCCCGTCGCCGTGATCGTCTCCGAATATGTCGACATCGCCAAGGCCTTCTACGACGAGGACGAGCCGAAGCTGGTCAACGC
>CAYJMY010000162.1:0-11311 GCA_964371125.1 uncultured Mesorhizobium sp.
ACTCCGGGGTGCGGCGCCCCTTATGTCCGGGCCCCGACTAAATAAACGGCGGGCCGGGCGGACCCGGGGGCCGGCCATTCTGTTTGATTCCGGTTTCCTCAGGCCTTGCGCACAGGGCAGGTGGAGAGGCCGAGGATCGAGTAGAGCGGGCAGGTGCCGGCGAGCCCGGTAAGGATCGGCACGATGCCGATCAGCGTATAATAGCGCCACCACGCGCCGGGATAGATGAAGAACAGGCTGAGGATGATCACGCCGAGCACGATGCGGATGGCGCGGTCGGCCGAGCCGACATTGGTCTTGAACATTTCTACCTCCATGGCTGACGCGGGATCTCCCGGGGGACGCCCGCATATTGCACGTCGCGTTTGTAGCGTCTGTGACTAGGTCACCCGGCATCCCGCGCCATGCTCGCCAGTCGCGCCCTGTCGGCGATGGCGACGCGGCCGCGCTCCAGGCGCACCAGTCCGGACTTCTCCAGCGCCTCCAGCCGTCGGGAAACGACCTCGCGCACCGATCCGATAGCGGTGGCCAGTTCCTGATGGGTGGAGGAGGCGACGCCATTGCCGTCCGCCCGCCGCAGGATCTCGTCGGCGAGGCGCGCCTCGACGCGGACGAAGGCAACCTTCTCGAGCAGCGCCATGACCTCCTTCAGGCGGTTGCCGAAGGCGCCGAAGACGAAGCTCCTGAACGATTCCGAGCCGGCCAGCAGATCGGCGAAAGCCTGCTTCGGCACCATCACGAAGCTGGCGTCGGTTCGCGCCACCGCCTCCCCGGAATAGGGCTGGCGGCCGAGTAGGCAGAGCGTGGTCTGGATGCAGGTCTGGCCGGAGCCTACCTCGTAGAGCAGCATCTCGCGGCCCGAGCGGCCGACGAGATAGACGTCGATGACGCCTTCGGTGACGAGCAGGAAGCCGCCCGGCTCGTCACCCGGTCGGAACAGCACCGTGCCGCGCGGGGCGCTGCTGCGCGCGAGCGCCGCGATCGAGCGCTGCGCATCGTCGTCGAGAAGGTCGTGCACGGCCATGCCCCGGCGCCTCAGTGCGACAGGAGCACGGGCATCGTCGGTGCCGACAGCACGCCCTCGGTGGCGCCGCCGAGGACGAAGTCCCGCAGGCGCGAATGGCCGTAGCCGCCCATGACGAGCAGACCGGCGCCGAGTACAGCCGCCTCCGCCTGAAGCGCCGTCGCGATCGGCCGGCTTCCGCGCAAGACCGGCGCCGCCCTTGCCGCGAGGCCATTTGCGGCGAGCCTGGCGGCGAGTCTCGTGCCGACGTCTGCGCCCGCGAGCGGCTTCTCGTCGGTGACGGTGAGCACAATGACCTCTACGGCCCTTTCGAGGAAGGGCTCGGCGTCAGCCACCACGCGCGCCGCGACCCGACTGCCGTCCCAGGCTATGGCGACGCGGTCGAACCCGTGGATCGTTGCCGCGGCCGGCATCAGCAGCGCCGGCCGGCCGGAGCCGAAGACGATGCCCTCCGCGACCATGCGCGCCGTGTCGTTGGAGGCCTCCAGGCCGATGACGGCGAGATCGTGGTAACGGGCGGTCTCCGCGGCGCGGTCGCCGAACAGCGCCGGCTCGGCCGCCACTGTTTCTCGGGTCAGACGAACGCCGGCGGTCCCCGCGGCGGCCGCGATCGCGTCGAGCAGCGCAGCGCCCTTGGCGCGGCTGTCGGCCTCGGTTCTGCGGATCATGTCGGGCAGGCCGATGAGCAAGCGCGACACGAGGTTGGAAACGTCGGGAATGCTGACGTCGAGCGCGATAGCGTGAAGGTCACGGCCGAGGTGCGCTGCAACGGCAACCGCCTGGCCGATCAGGGCTTCCGAGTTCGCATCAGGATAGGTGACGAGCGGGACCAGGATGTCCTTCCTCAAGTGCGTTCCTCCACGGTCAGGGTTGCAGGGTTTCGATGTAGTCGAGGATATCGGCGACCTGCTCCGGCGTCGCGACGAACTCCGGCATGTCGGGATGCCCGGTCGTGATCCCCTCGACGAACGCTTCCTCGAGCGCATCCAGTGGGTAACGCTCCGACAGGGTGCGGAAGGGCGGCGCCTCGGGATGGTTGCTGGCATCGTTGGCGCCGATCCCGTGGCAGCGGGCACAGTTCGCCTCCACCAGCGCCTTTCCGTGCGCGACGCCGTCGGCATCCTGCGCACCGGCAGGCGCCGCGAAGCCGAGAACCATGAGGATCGGCACCATGCGCTTCATTCGGCTACTCCCATCATCCTGATTTTCCCAAACTACCGGCTGGAGGTTCGGGTTCTCGTTGATCGGCGTCAACCGGCGCTCACCGGCGCCAGGCCGCGGCGAGATCCCGCTTCAGCTCCGCGGTGCCGACGCCCTCCCAGCCGGAAGCCGTGGCGCGGACATAAAGCACCGGCGTTGCGCGCATCCGCCCGTCTGTGCCCGCGGCGATCGCGTCGTCGGGCAGGAACATGCGGCGCCCGTAGAGTTCGCGGCTCGGCATACCGATCCCCGGCATGGCGTGGTCGATCAACTCGGCGCAGTAGAGCTTCTCGGCGTCGCCGTTGTCGAAGACGAAGTCGTACGGCGTGCCCACATGCGAGATGAGCACCGCCGCGACGCGCCGGTGGTGGCCGCGGCTGCCGATCCGGGGTCTGAATACGGCGACGCGGTCGGTGTCCAGTGCGGTCGCTGCCGTCGTCAGGTGCACGCCGCGATGGTCGGATTCGATCATGACCTTGCCGGCCCTGATCGCCGCGTGATGCGGGCGGACGGCAGGATCGTCCCATGCGCCCAGCGCCTTCAGCTCACTTTCGCTGCCGACATAGACGACAGTATGGCTGAACAGGCCTGGGATCAGGTTCCCGGTGAGCCGCCCCTTGGAACTGACGATGAGGATGTCCAGCGGGCGCAGCCTTTGCGCGATGTGGCGTAGCGCGTCCGGCCTTTCCGCCAGAAGGCCGCGCCTCAGCTCGACCCGGCCGATCGCATCGCCGAGAACCGGCGCGACCGGTTCGTAGACGTCGATCATCCAGCGGGGATAGCGCTCCGCGCCGTCGCAGCAGGCACCGCCGGGACTGCCGGAATGAACGCATCCGGCGAGCAGCAGGGCGGCCGCAAGAGCGGTCGACGTTCCCCAGATAATCCTGCCGAACCGGGCGAGCGCGAGGGCGGCGGAATATACGCGCCCTGTCCGCCCGCAGCGACGAAATCCAGCCCCCGCGATCATCCGCTCCTCGCGCCGAACCCCTACCGCGCCATGAACACGGGCAGCGGCGGCTCGTCTACCATCGACTTGGTGACGCCGCCGAAGATGCGCTCGCGCATGCGCGAATGTCCGTATCCGCCCATGACGATGAGGTCGGCGCCGCAATCGACGGCATGCTGCCGCAGAACCCCGACCACCGAGCGCCCGCCGCTGGCGAGACGGTCGACGGAGACCTTCGCGCCGTGGCGGACGAGCCAGGCGGCGACATCGGCGCCGGGCTCGTCTCCCTGCGCAAGATCGCCTGCCTCAGGATCGACGAGTGCAATCCTGACCTCGTCGGCGGCGGCGATCAGTTCCACGGCCTCGCGAGCGGCGCGAGATGCCTCGATGCGGGAATCCCATGCCAGCATGACCCGCTTCGGCCGCAGGGTCGCCTTGTGTCCGGATGGGGCGAGAAGGAGAGGGCGGCCGGATTCGAACAGTGCGCCGTTGAGGATGAAGTGCTTGAGATCGCCGTCGGCGATGAGGTCCGGTCCGATCAAGGTAAGGTCGGCGTAGCGGGCGCGGCGGCCGGCCATGGCGTCGGTCCAGGCCATTTCTGCGTACTCGCACTCGACGTCGGCGGGGATGCCCTCCCTGGCGACGAGGGCCTCGATCGCGTCGACCCGCGCGGCAAGGCGCTTCATGTCGGCTTCCCGTTCTTCAATCCATGTGTCCGAAACCACCGCCGCATACGCCCCGACAGGCGGCGGCGAGGCGAGCCCCAGCACGAGGACCGAGAGATGCGCGCCAATTTCCCGGCACACCCCGATGGCCGTCTCGACGTCGCGATCTCCCTGGTCGATCCCGACGACGGCCAGGATGGTCTTGAACGGCATGGCAGTATCTCCCTTAGCTTCCGCTACGATGGCGTGGTTTTTCCTTCTAGCTATCGTGGTCGCCTCTGCAAATCGTTGCGATGGATCAATAGGCCCTGGGGGAGCGATCGATCCGGTTCTTGATCCGCGTCAAGGAAGGGCAGGGCTCCGGCCTCTACGGTTTTCATTGCATCAACCGGAGAGCAAGTGTGCCGAAGCATTCCGTCCCCCTCGCCGCGTCGGCGATCATCCTTGCTCTGGCGCAGGGCGCCGCCGCGCAGGAGATGACTTACGGCCAGGCCGAGTTCCTCAACTCGTGCGCGGTTTGTCATGGCACCACCGGCGAGGGGAACGGCCCGCTGGCGGACGAACTCGTCAAGCGCCCGAGCGACCTGACCAAACTCGCCGAGAGCAACGGCGGCGAGTTCCCGTATTTCCGGGTCTTCGCCACCATTGACGGCCGCTTCGTCGTACCGGGCCACGGCGACCGCGACATGCCGGTGTGGGGACGCCAGTTCCTCGAGGAGGACGCAGTCACCTTCGGTCCGTCGGGCGGAGAGATCGTCACGGAGGAGCGGATCCATCAGCTCGCGGCCTATATCCAATCGCTGCAGAAGTGAGCCGGATTCGCGGGGCCGATCGATCGGCAAGGGAATATCGCCCGGACCGAGACGCGGCTACGGCGTGACGTTATGCTGACGGGCGATTCCAGTCGCTGAAGGGAGATCAGACATGGGCTACAAATCGATCCTGGTGAACATCGACATCGACGGTCCTGTTACGCCGCTGATCAAGCTCGCGGCTGATCTGGCGCGGCAGTTCGGCGCAAGGCTCATCGGCTGCTCGGCGGCCGACATCGTCCCGCCGATGGTTACGATGGAAGGCATGGTCGTCGACGGCGAAATGCTGGAACGTCAGCGCGGTGACATCGAGGCGCGCCTCGAGCACCTGCGCGGCAAGTTCGCCAGCCTGGTCGGCGACGGGATCGAGACGGACTGGCGCAGCGACGTCATGAACCCGACGCGCCTGCTTGTCCGCTCGGCGCGGATGGCCGACCTGATTGTCACGGGCGCGCCGGAAGGAGCCCGCGCCGGCAGCGCCTATCGCGCCACCGATCTCGGCGACCTCCTTCTCCATGCCGGCCGACCTGTCCTCGTGTCGACGTCCGGCGCTGAACATCTCCTGGCGCGCAAGGCCCTGGTGGCCTGGAAGGACGGCCGCGAGGCGCGGCGCGCCGTCGCCGACGCCGTGCCGTTCCTGTCGCGGGCGACCGAGGTGGTCGTCGCGACCGTCGATCCCGACGGCTCGCGCCAGAGCCGCGACAGCGTGGCCGACGTCGTCGCCTGGCTCGGCAGGCACGGCGTCAAGGCGCGCGGCGAGGTCCTGCCGGGCCGCGACGAAGGCGCCCGGCTCGCCGAGTTCGCCGCGGGCCTGCATGCCGACCTCGTCGTGTCGGGTGCCTACGGGCACAGCCGCCTGCGCGAGTGGGTGCTCGGCGGCGTCACCCGGTCGCTGCTCGACGACGTGCGGCTGAACCGCTTCATGTCGGCTTGAGCCTTTTCTCCGCGAGATCGAGCGAGACCTGGTAGATTCCGGGTTCGTCGGCGTCGTGGGCGAGCGTGAAGCCGAACTCGCGGCACATCGCCAGCATCTTGACGTTCTCCCTGAGCACCATGCCGGTGATGCGGGCGATGCCTTCGGCGCGGGCATAGTCGACGATCCGGCTGAGCAGCGCCCAGCCGAGTCCGTGCCCCTGAAGATCAGTGCGCACGAGCAGGGCGTATTCGGCGACGGCGCGGTCGGGATCGGACGACAGGCGGCCGATGCCGGCGAGTTCCCCGGTCCCGGCGTCCAGCGCCACGAACGCCATGTCGCGGTCGTAGTCGAGCTGGGTCAGCCGCAGAAGCATCTCATCCGAAAAGTTGCGCCTGGGCGACAGGAACCGCAGGCGGATGTCGTCGGGCGACACCTTGGCGAGGAAGTCGGGGTAGAGCGAGACGTCCGCCGGTCTGATCGGGCGGATGTGATAGGCGTGGTCACTCTCACCGATGTCGGTCTCCCAGCCGGCGGGATAAGGCCTGATCGCCAGCGCCGGGTTCGGGCCGGGCTGTTCCACGGCCGCCGGATCGATCTCAAGGCGCGCGTCGAGCGCCACGACACCGTCGGCGTCGGCAAGCAGCGGATTGATGTCCATCCCGACGATGCACGGGAAGTCGACGATCATCCGCGACAGCCCGTTCAGCGCGTCGGCGATCGCCGCGCGATCGGCCGGCTTGCGGTCGCGGAATCCGGCGAGCAACCGGCCGATTCGCGTGCGGTCGATGAGGTCGCCGGCGAGCACATCGTCGAGCGGCGGCAGCGCGATCGCCGTATCGTCGACGACCTCGACTGCGACGCCGCCGGCGCCGAACAGCACCACCGGGCCGAAGATCGGATCGCGGCTGACGCCGAGGATCAACTCGTAGGCATGCTTGCGGACAACCATCGGCTGTACGGCGAAGCCCTGGATGTCGGCGTCGGGCGCCATCTTCCTGACGCGCTCCGCGATCTTCTTGGCGGCCAGGTGGGCGGCCTCCGCCGTCTCGATGTTCAGCACCACTCCGCCGATGTCGGACTTGTGCGAGATGGCCTTCGACAGGAGCTTGACGACGATGCGCCCGCCGCCCTCGAGGAGCCGGGCCGCGGCCTTCTTCGCCTCCGCCGGCGTCGATGCGACCACGGTTTCCGGCACGGGGATGCCGTAGGCGGCGATGGCTGCCTTGGCCTCGGGCTCGGTGAGGATGCGGCGACCGTCCGCCGCGACCGCCCGGAAGATGGCGAGCACGGCGTCGCGGCCGCCGGCGCGGTCGTCGCCGCGGCTCGACGGAACCCGCATCAGTGCCTTCTGCGCCCGCGACCAGTCGCTGAGATAGGCGACGGCCGTAGCCGTGTCGCCCGGCGTCTCGAAGCTGGCGACGCCGGCGTTCTGCAGGATGTGCCGGCCATTGCGCGCGGTCTCCTCGCCGAGCCAGCAGGTCAGCACCGGCTTGCCGTTGATCCGGCCCTTCGTCGTCAGGGCGGCAACCGCGGTCGCAGAATCCGTAGGCGAGGCGAGCCCGGTCGGGCAGTTCAGCACCATGAGCGCATCGGTACCCGGATCGGCCGCAACCGCCTCCACCGCCGCCTTGTAGCGTTCCGCGGCGGCGTCGCCGATGATGTCGACCGGATTGGCGCGCGACCAGGTCGGCGGGAGGTGGTGGTCGAGGAGGGTGATCGTCTCCTCGGAGAGTTCCGCGAGTTCGCCCCGGCAGTCGATTAGCCGGTCGACCGCGAGCACGCCGGCGCCGCCGCCATTGGTGACGATGCCGACCCGCGCCCGCGCCAGCGGCTTGAACCGCGACAGCGTCTCGGCGGCGTCGAAGAGTTCGGAGAGGCCGAGAACCCTCAGGATACCGGCGCGCGAAAGCGCGGCATCGACCACCCTGTCGGCGCCCGACAGCGCGCCGGTATGGGTCGCAGCCGCCTTGGCCGACTGTTCGTGCCGGCCCGCCTTGATCGCCACGACCGGCTTGATGCGCGCAGCGGCCCGCGCCGCCGACATGAACTTGCGCGGGTTGGGGATGCTCTCGAGATACATGACGATCGCGTGGGTCTTCATGTCGCCGGCAAGCATGTCGAGATAGTCACCGACGTCGACGTCGGCCATGTCGCCCAGCGACACGATCTGCGAAAAGCCGAGATTGTTCGCCGCCGCCCAGTCGACCAGCGCCGTGGCGATCGCGCCCGACTGCGAAAGCAGCGCGATCCCGCCCGGCTTCGCCGCCATGTGGGCGAAGCCGGCGTTGAGCTTCACCGGCGGAATCATCAGGCCGAGCGTGTTTGGGCCGATGATTCGGAATAGGTAGGGCTTGGCGGCGTCCAGCATCTTCTGCCTGAGGCCGTTGCGGATCGTCAGGCCGGCGGTGATCACCACGGCGGCGCGTGTGCCGCGCTTGCCCAGCGCGGTGATGATGCCGGGAACCGTGTCGGGCGGCGTCACGATCACCGCGAGATCCGGCACGCCAGGAAGGGCGTCGGCGTCGGGATAACAGGGAAGCGCGCCGATCGTGTCGTATTTCGGATTGACCGGCCAGATGCCGCCCTCGAAACCGCCGTCGACGATGTTGTCGAGCACCACCTTGCCGACCGACCCGTCGCGGATCGAGGCGCCTATGACGGCGACCGAACGCGGCCGGACGGCGAACTCGAGGTTGCGGATGGTCATGGCGGAGCCCTCGTTTCTCGGTTCGTCTATGCCACAGGATCGCCCGGCCTTGATGACAGTTCAACCGACACGCGCGGCGGCGCGCCGCATCGCGCGCGCGTCGCGACTACCCATATGAGAGGCTGGCGGCGCATACTTGACACGGATCAATGTCGCGGTGCCATCGCCGGCCTCAATGGCCATACAGTTTAGAGGCCGCGGGCGGGTAAGACCACCCGCCGGACCAAAGGGAGAATGGACCCCATGAGCTATCATTTCACCAAGACCATCGCCATGCCGTTCGACGACGCCGTCGAGCACGTCACCAAGGCGCTGGCCGGCAAGGGCTTCGGCGTGCTCACCACGATCAACGTTCGCGAGACGATGAAGAAAAAGCTCGGCGTCGACTTCAAGCCCTACATCATCCTCGGCGCCTGCAATCCGCACTATGCCTACAAGGCCCTACAGGCGGAGGACAAGATCGGCACCATGCTGCCCTGCAACGTCATCGTCACGGAAGCGGCCCCGGGCCAGGTCGAGGTTTCGGCGGTCGATCCGGTGGCGTCGATGACGGCAATCTCGAACCCGTCGCTCGGCGAGGTCGCGAATACGGTGCGCGGCCTCCTCAAGGAGGTCGTCGAGGGTCTGTGAGATGAGTGAAACCGAACACGTGGTCTGCCCGCATTGCGCGGGGGTCAACCGGGTGCCTGCGACGGCGAAGGCGCTCGCTGCGAAGTGCGGCGTATGCGGCGAGCGGCTGTTCTCAGGCCACCCGGCCGACGTCGACGGCGTCATGTTCGAGCGCCAGGTCGGACGCAGCACGATTCCCGTTCTGGTCGACGTGTGGGCGCCGTGGTGCGGTCCGTGCCGGTCGATGGCGCCTTCCTACGAGGCGGCCGCGAAGGAGCTCGAGCCCCATGTCAGGGTGATCAAGCTCAACTCCGACGACGAGCAGCAGATTGCCGGGCGCCTCGGCATCCGTGGCATCCCGTCCCTGCTCCTGTTTCGCGGCGGCACCGAGATCGGCCGCAGTTCGGGCGCCATGTCGACGCGGCAGATTGTCGAGTGGACCCGGACGCGGCTATCGCCGCGCCCCTCGTGACGCTGTTGCCTGGAGGGCGAGGGGGATCCGGTGAAGCCAGCCATGAGTACCGCTGCCGATACGCCGGTTAGGCCGCCGTGCCGCGGGTCGCGGTCGCACGTCCTGTCGGCGCAAGGGACCGCTCCGTGGACACGTTGATCGCCCGGCTCGGCCTGGCGCTGGCGATCGGTCTGCTGGTCGGCCTCGAGCGCGGCTGGCGCGAACGCGACGCCCCGGCGGGAAGCCGGACGGCCGGCATCCGCACCTACGGCCTCGTCGGCCTGGTCGGCGGCATTTTCGCCGCGTTGGCACAGTCGCTCGACAGCACGCTGGTGCTTGCCGCCGGCTTCCTCGGCTTCGCTGCGATCTTTGCCTGGTACCAGTCGCGCGAAGCGGCGCATGACGAGACCTTCAGCGTCACCGGCGTCGTCGCCGGCCTCGGCGTCTTCGCGCTGGGAGCGCTGGCGGTGTCCGGCGACTACCGCGCGGCCGCGGCCGGCGGTGCGGCGCTCGCAGGCGTTCTCGCCAGCCGTGAGCTTCTCCACGGGCTGCTCCGGCGGCTATCGTGGGTGGAACTGCGCTCGGCGCTGGTCCTGGCGGTCATGACGGCGATCGGCCTGCCGCTTCTGCCCGACCGCGCCCTCGATCCCTGGGGCGGCTTCAATCCCTTCGAAATCTGGCTGTTCACCGTCATCGTCGCGGCCATCTCCTATCTGGGCTACATCGCGGTGCGCGTCCTCGGTCCATCCCGCGGCCTGCTGGTCAGCGGCATCGCCGGTGCGCTGGTGTCGTCGACGGCGGTGACTGTGGCCTTCGCCCGTCACGCGAAGGAGGCTTCGAACGCGCTGGCGCTTTCCGGCGCCGCATCGCTGGCGGCGATGGTCTCGATTCTGCGTGTCTGTGCCGTGGTGTTGCTGCTCAAGCCGGAGGTGATCCTGACGGTCGGCGTGCCGGCGATCGCCGCGGCCGGGGTCTTCGTCGCATGCGGCCTCCTCTTCGTCTCGCGCGACAAGGGCAAGGATCCCGGCGCCTCCGCCGTGCGCAATCCGTTCGAACTCGCCCCGCTCGCCCTCTTTGCCGTATCCTTCGCCGTCGTCTCGACCATCAGCGCCGCACTCGCGGGACGTTTCGGCGGCGGCGGCGTCATCGCGACGTCGGCCATCTCGGGCACCTTCGACGTCGACGTCGCGGTGCTCAGCGCGCTGCGCATGGTCGACGGTGCCGTCGGTGTTGCCGTGGTCGGACAGGCGGTGCTCGCCGCGCTCGCCGCCAATGCCGTCGTTCGGCTGGCGCTGGCGATGGCGGCCGGTCCACTGCGCTATTCCATGCCGCTCGCTGCGGCGACTGCCCTGGCGCTCGCCGCAGGCGGAGGCGCCTTCTGGCTCCTGCCGACCCTCTGACTGCCTGCCGTCAGGGGACGAGCAGGGGACGGGCGGCGCCTTCGGCGAGCACCGCGCCCGGCGCCGCCTCGCCAGCCGCGGGTTCGAGGACAAGCCTGTAGACTTGGCCAGCTCGCGCTTCGGCAAGGCCTCCGCCTGGCAGGACCTGCGATCCGGCGAGCGCTATCGGTGCGATCCGCACGGGCGCGCTGCCAGCCGCGGTGACGGTCCACAACGCGAGCGACCGTCCCGGCGGAATCGCCAACCCGGCGGCGACGAGGCGCAGCGACCGGTCGGCGCCGATCTCGAGAACCGCGCCGGGGATTCCGTCGGCGGTTTCGAGCACGGCGATCAGCAGAGGCGCGGCCGGCGCCACCCGCGACGCGAACAGGTATCCGGCAGCCCCGGCGGCAAACAGCGCAACGCCGATAGCCGTGCCGGTGGCGAAGGCTCGCAGCCGATGCGGTCGTTGCCGCCATCCGGTGACCGGCGACGGCGCGATGACCCCGGCCCGGCCCGCCGCTGCCTCGGCCTCGGTCAACTCGCCGGCGGCGACCCTGCGCATCTGCGGCATCTCGGCGATCCGCGCCGCGACCGCCGAC
>CAYJMY010000163.1:0-3810 GCA_964371125.1 uncultured Mesorhizobium sp.
ACGATTCAGGCTTCGTCTGCGAGCGCGACTGACTTCTTCAACAGCCTGCTAGGCGCTCACCCGCGACCGAAGACCGCGGCCTCGGATCCTCCCCTGCGAAGCGGGGGGGACCATGCGACGCATGGTGGAGGGGGCGTCGGCCTCAGCCCCTCGCCACCCGCTCCGCCGCGATCGCCCTGGCCACCGCGTCCGGCGTGCGCCCTTCCGCCTCGGCGCGATCGAAGATCGCGGCGAGCGTCTGCGGGATGCGCGCCACCTTTTCCGCCACCGCCGCAAGGTCGTAGCCGTCGGGAGCGACCTCCGCCGCGACGTTGATCAGGCCGCCGGCATTGATGACGAAGTCAGGCGCGTGCAGGATGCCGCGCGCGGCGAGGCGCCCGGCGTCCTCCGCCGTGGCCAGCTGGTTGTTGGCCGCGCCGGCGACGATGCCGGTCCGCATCGCCGGGATCGCCGTCTCCGAAAGGATGCCGCCCAGCGCGCAGGGCGCGAAGACGTCGGCCTCGACGGCCACGATCCGCTCCGGTTCCGCCACCGCGGCGCCGAAGGCGGCCGCGGCCCTCTCGGCGCGGGCGCGGTCGAGATCCGCGACGACCAGCCGGGCGCCTTCGCCATGCAGTGCCGCGGCGAGCGCCCAGCCGACCGAGCCGAGCCCCTGGACGGCGACCGTCAGCCCGTCGACGCTCGCCGAGCCGCGTTGGCGGCGCAGCGCCTCCTTCAGGCCGAGGAAGACGCCGCGGGCGGTGAAGGGCGAAGGATCGCCCGAGCCGCCGCGCGTCGTACCGGCGACGTTCGGCGCGCGCTGCCCCAGGAAATCGGCGTCGGCGAGCGTCATGCCGACGTCTTCCGCCGTGTAGTACTGGCCGGCGAGCGCGGTGAGCATCTCGGCATAGGCCTCCAGCAGGTCCGGTGTCTTGTCCTTGCGCGGGTCGGCGATGATCACCGCCTTGCCGCCGCCGAGCGGCAGGCCGGCCACCGCCGCCTTGTCGGTCATGCCGCGCGACAGGCGCAGCGCGTCGGTCAGCGCCGCCTCGAAGCTATCGTGCGGCCAGATGCGGGTGCCGCCGAGCGCCGGTCCGAGCGCGGTGGAATGCACCGCCACGATCGCGGTCAGGCCGCGCGCCTCGTCCCTGCCGAGCCAGACGCGCTCGTGCCCGTCATAGGCGCCGAGCGTGGCGGCCCGCGCGGTGATGTCGGTCAGCGAAAGGCTGGTTTCTACCACCGGCAGGCGCAGCCGGCGGGTGTCGAGGGCGTGCAGCACGGATTTCCTCCCTGGGATCGCGGTGCTCCGCCGCGGCGTTTGCGGCGGAGGATTGCGGGTGTCGGGAGACTAAACCGGAAGCTGGGTCATTTGGTTTCGAAGTTCGCCGCCCCGGCGACGTTACCTTGCGTCATCCGGGGCGTCCGTGTCGCAAAAGTTCGCGAAGCGCCGCGGCTCAGCCGAGGCGGGCGTCGAGCGTCACGTTGATGGCGCCCAGCGCCTTCGAAACGGGGCAGCCGGCCTTCGCCTTGTCGGCGAGCTCGGCGAATTTTGCCTGGTCGATGCCGGGCACCGTGCCGACCAGTGTGATGGCGGAGCCGGTGATGCCGGTTCCCGGGATCAGCGTCACCACGGCCTTGGCCTCCAGCTTGTCCGCCGGCGTGCCGTTCTCGGCGAGGAAGTGGGAAAGCTGCATGGCGAAGCAGCCGGCATGCGCGGCGGCGATCAGTTCCTCGGGATTCGTGCCCGATTTGCCGCTCTCGTCCTCGAAGCGCATCTTGAACGAGTAGGGCTGGCCTTTCATGATGCCGCTCTGCGTGTCGAGCGTGCCCGTGCCGTTCTTTAGGTTGCCTTTCCAGATCGCGGTGGCGTGACGGTCCATTGGGGGGTCTCCTGCGTTGCTCGGCCCGGATCGGGCCTGGACGGACTATAGCGCGTTCGCACCCCTTCGCCATGGCGGGCTCGCCTCTTCCGTCCTCGACGCGCAGTGTCGGGAGATCCCCCTGTCTCCGGTTTGCCACGCGGCCGCGGGAAGCCGCGGACGATGACGACCATACTTATGCCGCACTTGCGAAAGAGCCGATGGTCGGGCAGGAACGATTTCGCAGTTGCAGCGTTCGTTTCCCTCTATCGTTTTGCGTCAGCGAGAACGTCATGGAAAACCCGCCGGTCCACCGGATCAGGCTTGCCTCCGACCAGGACGCGATCCGCTATTCCCTCGTCATTCCCATCTACAACGAGGAAGAGGTGCTGCCGATGCTGCTGGCGCGCATCGGCGCGCTGATGGACCGGCTCGACGGGCGCGCGGAAGCGATCTTCGTCGACGACGGCAGCCGCGACCGTAGCGTCGCGGTGCTCCAGCAGGCGATCGCCGCGGAGCCGCGCTACAAGCTGATCGAGCTGTCGCGCAATTTCGGCCACCAGATCGCCATCACGGCCGGCATGGACGCCGCCGCGGGCGACGCGGTCGTGGTCATGGACGCCGATCTCCAGGATCCGCCCGAGCTGGTGCTCGACCTCGTGGCGAAGTGGAAGGAAGGCTACGAGATCGTCTATGCCAAGCGCATCAAGCGCGAGGGCGAGACCTGGTTCAAGCTTCTGACCGCCAACCTGTTCTACCGCCTGCTGGAAAGCATGACGCAGGTGCGCATCCCGCGCGACGTCGGCGACTTCCGCCTCGTCGGCCGCAAGGCGCTGGAGACTTTCAAGAGCATGCCCGAGCGCGACCGCTTCGTGCGCGGCATGTTCTCCTGGATGGGATTCCGGCAGACCGAAGTGCTGTTCGAACGCGCCGCGCGCGAGCATGGCGAAACCAAGTACCCGCTCGTCAAGATGATGCGGCTCGCCACCCACGCCATCGTCAGCTTTTCGGAGAAGCCGCTGCGGCTTGCCCTTTGGAGCGGACTTGCCGTTTCCGGCCTGGCGGTGCTCTACGGCCTCTACGCGGTGTTCGCCTGGGCCTTCAAGGCGGACGTCATCAGCGGCTGGACGTCGACCGTCGTCGTCGTCTCCTTCCTCTCCGGCTTCAACCTGTTCATGACCGGCGTCATCGGCCTCTATGTCGGCGGCATCTACGCCGAGGTGAAGCGGCGGCCGCTCTACGTCGTCGACAGGCTGACCGGCTTCGACCAGGCGATCCGCGCGGCCGCGCGCACCGACATCGACGCCGCCATGGAACGCAGGCACGGCTGATGGCGACGCTCTTCGACGAGTACAAGACGAGCTACGGCGACGTCGTCGAGCAGTCGATCAACTTTTCCGGCCTGAAGCACGACTTCTTCCTCGTCGCCAAGGCGGAGTACCTGAAGCGCCTCGTCGCCGCGCGCGGCCTGCGCGAGGGCGGCCGCCCGGTCGCTGCGCTGGACGTCGGCTGCGGCATCGGCTCACTGCATCCCTATCTCGACGGCATCTTCAACAGCATCGCCGGCTGCGACATCTCCGAGGAATCGATCGAGCGGGCGAAGCGCGAGCGGCCCGGCGTGGACTACGCCACCTACCAGCCGCCGCGTCTGCCCTATGCCAACGGCGCCTTCGACCTCGCCTTCGCCAGCTGCGTGCTGCACCACGTGCCGCCGGACGCCTGGGCCGGCTTCCTTGCCGAGATGCGCCGCGTGGTGCGGCCCGGCGGCGTCGCCTGCCTGATCGAGCACAATCCGCTCAACCCGCTGACGCGGCTCGCAGTGTTCCGCTGCCCGTTCGACGAGGACGCCGTGCTGCTCAGCGCGCGCACGGCGCGGCGGCTGATGGGCGAGGCCGGCTTCACCGACATCGACAACGAGCACATCCTGCTCCTGCCCAGCGCCCGCCCGCTGGCGCAAAGGGTGGAGCGCGCC
>CAYJMY010000163.1:3820-11278 GCA_964371125.1 uncultured Mesorhizobium sp.
TGTGCCGTCGTAGTGGAGCACCGGAATGAGGCGCGCCGGGTCGAGCGCGCCTTCTCCTCTCTGCCGTTCGGGGCGCAATATGCGACAAGCGCCCGTGTCTGAGGCCGGCGCGCGGCGCCGGCCAAGGGCCGGGCTGGGGGCCGGGCTGGTCTCGCGCTTCGCGATGGTCGGCATCGGCGCGACGCTGCTCTACGCCTCGCTTGCGCTGCTGTTCTCGCAGCTGGCGCTGGCGCCGATCCAGGCTTCCGTGCTCGCCTATGCGGTGGCGACCGTGTTCTCCTATCTCGGCCAGAAGTTCCTCGCCTTCCGCTCGCCCGGCGCGCATCGCAGCGAACTGCCGAAGTTCCTGGTGCTGACGGCCGTCGGCTTCGGCGTCGCCACGGCGATGCCGGCCCTCTTCAGCGGCCTGCTCGGCTTCCCGCCCTATGTGCCGGTGGTCGCCACCTGCATCGTCGTGCCGCTGCTCAACCTGTTCGTCCTCGACCGCTGGGTTTTTGCGGCGCGGCAGGAAGCCGCCTGAGCGGGCTCAGCTCTCGACAAGCTGGAACGACAGGAGCCGGATCGCCCGCAGGCGGGTCTCGCTGGTCAGCGGCGTCGGCTTTACCGCGTCAGGGTATTCCAGCACGATCTCGGCCGTCCCGTCGGCGAGAACCGCCGGCAGCGCGAACTCCGCCGTCTGCTCCGCGTCGCCGTCGGCGGCGATCTCGCCGACTGTCGCACCGTCGGCCAGAACACGCACGCGCTGCCTGGTGCCGGCCGCCGCCCCCGCCCGGTCGAGTGTCAGCCGCAGCGTCAGCGCCGACGCGCTCGTGGCGACGATGCGCAGGCGCGACGACGTGCCCACCGAATGGGTGCCGTCGTCGACCGGCCCGTCGAGCCCGCAGACGCGGATCTTCGTCATCGCCTCGGCGCCGTCCGGGCGGAACGAGACGGTCGTGCCGATCGCGTATTCGCCCGACACCTTGCGGTCGAGGCAGGTGGTCGTCCGGTCGAGATAGTAGGCGCGGTAGGCGGCGTCGACCTTCGGCGTCAGCGCCAGGGCGAGGATGGCGAGTTCGCCGAGCGCCAGCGCCGCTGCGCCGGCATAGGCTGCGGCGCGCAGCGGGGTCATCCCGTTCGCACGATCATACCAGGGCAAGGTGGCCTCCGATCCATGCGGCGGTGAAGGCGTAGCAGGCGATGAGGAAAAGCGGGACGGCCACCCACGCCAGCGGCCGCCAGCGCGCCAGGATCTCGACCGCGGCGAGGCCGAGCGGGACGAGGCCGACCGTGTAGCGGACCAGCGATACCAGCCCCGACGACAGCGGCAGCACGAGGCAGATTGCGCAGAACAGCGCGACCCCGAACCGGCGGCGCCAGGCGAGCCACGCGGACAGCGCCAGCCCGAGAACGGCGGCGAGCGCGTTGTACTGTGAGGAGGTCGGCGTCCAGCCGGCCTTCGGGAACTTGGTCAGGCCGTCCCACAGCCACTGCCAGGGCGGCGCCACGGCGCGGCCGAAGGCCCGCTGCACATGCGAGAAGGCCAGCCCGTCGCCCATGGCGAGATGGAGGGTCAGCATGTAGGCGAACAGGCCGGCCGGCGCCAGGAAGATGGCGACCAGCAGGTCCGGCCGGCCGAGCAGGTGGCCCGGGAAGGACAGCACCGTTCCGCCGGCGCGGCGGTGGCCGAGGAACATCTGCAGGAAGATGACGAAGAAGATGAACACGCCGACGATGCGCGTCGCCGAGAGCAGCGCGGCGAACAGCGCGGCGGCGAGGTAGTTCGAGCGCTGCAGCGCCGCCAGCACGCAGCAGGTGAGCAGCACGAACATCGGCTCGGTCATGAAGGTGGCGAAGTAGACCGAGAACGGCCCGGCGAGCAGGAAGGCGCACCACAGCGCATAGGCGGGCCTGTCGCGCCCGAGCAGCGGCCACGACACCAGGCAGGCGGCGAAGGTCGCGGCGAGCGAAGTCACGGCGGCGATCTGGATGACCGGCGCCGGCACCACCGCGGCGATCGTCGAGACAATCATCGGATAGAGCGGGAAGAAGCCCCAGTTGCCGACATTGCTCGCCTGCGGCGTCGGGAACGGGTCGTAGCCCTCCTCGGCGATGCGTACGTACCAGTGGCAGTCCCAGTTGCACAGGCCTTGCGCATAGGCGGCGAAGCCCGCCTCGCCGGTCGCCGAGGCGAAGGCGGCGTAGCGGATCGCCGTGCCGAGGATGAGGAAGAGCAGCGGCAGGCCGACGACCAGTGCGACGTTGCCGGGCGCCGCCGCGCGCGACGGCACCGCATTTTCGAGCGCCAAGAGTGATCTCCGTCAACCGGCGGCCGCGGGCCGCCGTCCCGACGCATCACATATAGCGCGGCGATTGTGAAAGGAAGGCGACAGCCGACGCGTTCTGCGCCGCGCCGGCAGCGGCCCGTCCGCTCAGATCGGCTCGCCCTTGAGCAGGCGCGGCGTCGCTTCGCCGAGGCCCGACGCCTGGCGGATGAAGAAGTCCTTCAGCCGCGGCATCCGGTCGACAAGGCCGAGGCCGACGTCGCGCAGCGCGCGCAGCGGGCCGAAATCGTTGGAGAACATGCGGTTGAGCACGTCCGTCGTGATGCCCATCTGCACCGTGTCGAAGCGGCGCCAGCGCTCGTAGTCCTGTAGCACGTCGAACGCGCCGATGTCGCGGCCGAGCCGGTCTGCCTCGACCACCACCTCGGCAAGCGCCGCCACGTCGCGGAAGCCCATGTTGAGGCCCTGGCCGGCGATCGGGTGGATGCCGTGCGCGGCGTCGCCGGCCAGCGCGAAGCGCGGTTTGACGAAATCGCGCGCCAGGGTCAGGCCGAGCGGCCAGGCGCGGGGTTTGTCCGCCACGGAGATCTCTCCGAGCTTCAGGCCGAAGCGGCGCTCGAGCTCGGCCTCGAAGACCATCGCGTCGCCGGCGACGAGGCGGTCGGCGTCGGCGGTGCGCTCCGTCCACACGATCGACGAGCGGTTGCCGCCCTTCTCGTCCGGCTTCAGCGGCAGGATGGCGAACGGACCGGCGGGGAGGAAGTGCTCCTCGGCGCGGCCGTCGTGCGGGCGCTCATGCACAACCGTGCAGACGATGCCGGACTGGCCGTAGTCCCAGTGTACGGTCTTGATGCCCGCCATGTCGCGCAGCCGCGACTTGACGCCGTCGGCGGCGACCAGCAGGCGGGTGTCGAGGGTGACACCGTCGGCGAGATGCACAGCGACGTGCTGCGGTCCGGTCTCGAAGGCGGCGACGGCGACGCCCTCGATGATGTCGATGCCGAGTTCGCCGGCGCGGCGGCGCAGCGCGCCGTTGAGCGCCCGGTTCGCCACCATGTGCGCGAACGGCTCGCCGGGCGCGACCTCGCCGTCGAAGGTCAGGAACACCGGGCGCACGGGATCGGCGGTGCGCGAATCGCTGACGATCATCTCGGTGATCGCCTGGGCCTCGGGCGCAATCTCCCGCCAGGCGCCGAGCTGGTCGAGCATGCGGCAGGCCGCCGCCGCGATCGCCGAGCAGCGCCCGTCTTTCTGCCAGACGCCGGCGGGCGCGGCGTCGACGACGGCAACGCCGAGGCCGGGCCGCGCCTGGCGGATGGCGACGGCGGCGGCCAGGCCGACATAGCCGGCGCCGGCGATCAGCACGTCGATCGGGCCGCCATGTTTCGGAGAAGCTTGCTGGTCCATCGCCGTCACCCTGTCGCGCCTTGACACCGTCCCGCGATCGGCTGAAACCGGCCCGGTGCGCAGCCGGGAACGCGATCGATGTCAGCCGCCATGCAGGAACTCCTTTCCATACTCGATCTCGAGGAGATCGAGCGCAATCTGTATCGTGGTCGCAGCCCGAAGACCACCTGGCAGCGGGTCTTCGGCGGCCAGACCATCGCCCAGGCGCTCGTCGCCGCCCAGCGCACCGTTCCCTCCGACCGCCATGTACACTCGCTGCATGGCTATTTCATGCGCATCGGCGACACCTCGGTGCCGATCGTCTACGAGGTCGACCGCATCCGCGACGGCGGCTCGTTCAACACGCGCCGCGTCGTCGCCGTCCAGCATGGCGAGGCCATCTTCTCGCTCGAGGCGTCCTTCCAGGTCGACGAGTCCGGGCTGGAGCACCAGTTTCCGGCGCCGCTCGACACGCCGGATCCCGAGTCGCTCGCCTCGCAGCGCGAACTGCTCGAACAGGCCGAGCACGTGCCGGAGGCGGTGCGGCGCTACTGGGCCCGCGAGCGGCCGCTCGACATCCGCCCGGTCAGCCTCGAACACTACATCAGCCGCGAGAAGCTGCCGCCCCGGCAGAACATCTGGATGCGCACGACCGGTCCGGTGCCGGCCGACCGCGCGCTGCAGACGGCGGTTCTCGCCTATCTTTCCGACATGACGCTGCTCGACACGTCGACCTTCGCCCACGGCCGCGCCATCTTCGATCCCGACCTGCAGGTGGCGAGCATCGACCATGCCATGTGGTTCCACAGGCCGAACGCCCTCGACGGCTGGCTGCTCTATGCCCAGGACAGCCCGTCCTCTTCCGGCGCCAGGGGCTTCACGCGCGGCATGATCTACGCCGCCGACGGCACGCTGATCGCTTCGGTGGCACAGGAGGGGCTGATCCGCCTGCGCACGAAGGTGAAGAAATAGACATTTTTCCTTTTTTGCACATTTTTTATGCATTCGCTTTGCTGCATGTGCGAAGAATCATGCGGCGGTAGCGCCCTCTTTCATTGAATAACAAGAGGTTAACAGACGTTTCGCGCAACTGGCACGGAGCTTGAATTGCTATGCGCAATCTCCGCCGCCTTCGGGCTGTCGGCGATGTCACGGAAATCGCGGGGACCCGCAAAGCGAAAAGGGTACAACCTTATGAAAATCGTGATGGCAATCATCAAGCCGTTCAAGCTCGACGAGGTGCGCGAAGCGCTCACCGCCGTCGGCATCCAGGGCCTGACCGTCACCGAAGTCAAAGGCTACGGGCGTCAGAAAGGACACACTGAAATCTACCGCGGCGCCGAATATGCCGTGAGCTTCCTTCCCAAGATCAAGATCGAGATCGCCGTCCCGGCGGATCTCGTCGACAAGGCCGTCGAGGCGATCTCCAACTCGGCCAAGACCGGCCAGATCGGCGACGGCAAGATCTTCGTCTTCGGCATCGATCAGGCCGTGCGCATCCGCACCGGCGAAACCGACACCGACGCGCTCTGAGCCCGGCACCACGACTTCATGGAGAGTTTGATGAAATTTCCGACTTCACTCACGGCGGCTGCGAAGAGCGCATTGCTCGGCACCGCGACCCTCGGCATCCTCGGTACCGTGGCTGCCTTCGCCCAGGAAGCTGCCGCGCCTGCCGCGGAAGCGGCCGCCGCGGCGCCCGTCATCGACAAGGGCGACGTCGCCTGGATGATGACCTCGTCCCTGCTGGTCCTGTTCATGCTCATCCCGGGCCTCGCTCTCTTCTATGGCGGCCTGGTGCGCGCCAAGAACATGCTCTCCGTCCTCATGCAGTGCACCGTCATCGGCGCGGTGGTCATGATCGTCTGGATCGTCTGGGGCTACTCGATGGCCTTCGGCGGCGGCACCAGCCCGTTCTGGGGCGGCTTCGGCAAGCTCTTCCTGGCCGGCGTGACCCTTGATTCGACTGCCGCCACCTTCTCCGACGGGGTCGTGCTGCCCGAATACGTCTTCATCGTCTTCCAGATGACCTTCGCAGCCATCACTCCTGCCCTGATCATCGGCGCCTTCGCCGAGCGCATCAAGTTCTCGGCGGTGATCCTGTTCGTCATCCTGTGGGTCACCTTCGTCTACTTCCCCGTCGCCCACATGGTTTGGGACGCTTCCGGCTACATCTTCGGCATGGGCGCGATCGACTTCGCCGGCGGCACCGTCGTCCACATCAATGCCGGCATCGCGGCGCTCGTCGGCTCGATCATGATCGGCAAGCGCACCGGCTACGGCAAGGACAACATGGCGCCCCATTCGATGACGCTGACCCTGGTCGGCGCCGCGATCCTGTGGGTGGGCTGGTTCGGCTTCAACGCCGGCTCCAACCTCGAAGCCAATGGCGGCGCCACGCTGGCCATGCTGAACACCTTCGTCGCGACCGCCGGCGCCATCGTCGCCTGGGTCATCATCGAAGGCCTGATCCGCGGCAAGGCGTCGATGCTCGGCGCCGCCTCGGGCATGATCGCCGGCCTCGTGGCGGTCACGCCAGCCTGCGGTACGGTGGGTCCGGTCGGCGCCATCGTGCTCGGCGCCATCGCCAGCGCAGGCTGCTACTTCTTCGTGGCGGTCGTGAAGATCAAGATGGGCTACGACGACTCACTCGACGTGTTCGGCGTGCACGGCATCGGCGGCATCATCGGCGCGCTCGGCACCGGCATCCTCACCTCGCCGATGCTCGGCGGCACCGGCGCTGAGGACTTCTCGATCGGCTCGCAGTTCATGATCCAGCTCACCGCGGTCGTGATCACCATCCTGTGGTCCGGCATCATCTCGGCTATCCTCTACAAGGTCGTCGACCTGATCGTCGGACTGCGCCCGACCGTCGAAGCCGAACGCGAAGGCCTCGACCTGACCTCGCACGGCGAAGTCGCGTACCACTCGTGACAACACGGCCGGCGGCCCTGCCGCCGGCCCGCATCCTCCCGTCGTGGCGGCCCCTGGGTGGCGGTCACACCTCAAAGGCCCGGCATCGTCCGGGCCTTCTTTTCTTCAGGCGCCGCCCCGCGCCGCCTATCGATGGTTAATGCCGCCTTAACCTTCCGCGCCATAGACTCCGGACGATTCCGCCGGCTCCATTCGGAACCGTCGGTGGTCCATTCGCTCACGGGGTTTCGGGCATGCGTTCAGGGATAACTGCGCAGCTAACGCTGTCGGGGCGCGAGCGCGGTCTGCACGCCTTCACGCTGCGCCAGGTACGGCGTCTCGCCGGCGTTGGCCTGTTCGTCCTCGTCGCCTTCGCGCTCGCCAGCCTCGGCACGTGGAACGTCGCCGATCCGAGCTTCAGCCACGCGACGTCGAATCCCGTCACCAATGCCATGGGCTATCCGGGCGCCGTCTTCGCCGACCTCGCCATGCAGTTCTACGGCCTTTCGACCGTCGTCGGGCTCGTCCCGGCGGTCGTCTGGGGCATCTTCCTCGTGTCGGCGCGCGGCGTCGACCGCATGCCGCGCCGGCTCGCGGCATGGTTCGCCGCGTCCGTCCTCGTCGCCGGCGTGGCCGGCTGCTTCGCGCCGCCGCCCACATGGCCCTTGCCCACCGGCCTCGGCGGCGTCCTCGGCGACATGGCGCTGCGGCTGCCGGCGCTGTTCATAGGCGCCTATCCGTCCGGTATCGCCTCGATCGTCGTCGCCATCCTGTTCGCCCTGCCCGGCCTCTGGCTGTTCGGCTACGGCGCCGGGCTGATCCATCGCAGCCGCGGGCTCGGCGGTCGCGCCGACGACGGCGCGAACGACGTCGGACAGGACGACGAGGACGAGGA
>CAYJMY010000164.1:0-11271 GCA_964371125.1 uncultured Mesorhizobium sp.
CGTGACCGAGCCTCAAAGATGGCTCAAAGCCCAAGACAATACACAGCGACGCAGCAAAACGCGCTACTTCTTCAGCAGCCTGCTAGCTCCGAAGTCGCAGCTTCTCGAAATGGCGGGTCGCGATCACCGCCTCATGCGACGCCAGCGCCGCGTTGCGCAACTCGCTGCCGGCCAACGCGCCGGCGCGAAGGCGTTCGATCAGGGCGCAGGCATGGGCCGCGCTTGCGAGCGAAAGCGCCCCATGTTCACCCGCGGAGCTCTGCGGCTCGATCCGGCACGAAAACAACTCCTCGGACGGGCGGCCGTCGCGCGTGCCGGTTGCGCGAACGTGCATGACGACGGCATCCGGTTCCGCGGCAGGCAGCCCGTTGCTCAGCACCGTCGCCAGGAGGTCGCGGCGCGCGCGCAGGCCGAGATCGTCGAGCAGGAACTGAATGTAGTCGAGATGGCCGGGATAGCGGATGGTGCGGAAGGCGAGGTTGCTCACCCGCGGCCCGACGAGGGCGGTCAGGGCGTCGATGCTGCCCGCGGTCAGGAACGCCTCATAGTCGACCCCGTCGGTCTCGAACTCGATGCGGCCGGAGAGGGCCGGCAGTGTGGTCAGCCGGCCCTCGACGATCGCCGCACACGGCGCGGTGTATTCGTCTATCAGCCCGTCGAGGCTCCAGATCAGGCCGTAGCCGAGGCGGTTCGTCCGCTTCGCGGGGATGGCGCCCACCCGCACGTCGAGGTCGCAGCCGGGATCCAGGCGCTGCGCCAGGTCGTTCGCCACCGCGTCGACCAGGCCCGGCGAGACGCCGCAGCCGGTGAGGAATGCCCGGTTCGCCGCCAGGGATGAGCCGGCCGCCCGGGTTTCCTCGTTCGCCTCGCAGAAGTCGAGGTAGGAGATGCCCGCTGCCGCCGCCGCGTGAGCGACCTTCGGCACCAGCCGGTCGGGCACCGCCGCCACGGCGAGGTCGGTTTCCGCCATCAGCCGTGCGAGTTCCCCCGGCCGCGCCGCGTCGACATGGCGGACCGCCAGCCCGCGCGCCTGCGCGGCCGCGAGCGCCTCTTCGGTGCAGTCTGCCGCCACGACCGCGTAGTCTCCGGTCGCCGCCAGCATCTCGGCGAGGCACAGGCCCACGCGGCCCGTGCCGATCACCGCGACCCTCATGCCATCTGTTTGCGCCATCGCCGCGGCCTAGTGGTTGAACCGCGACACGAAGGCGGTGAGCCGTTCGTTCGCGGGATTGCGGATCGTCTCGTCCGGCGTGCCCTCGACGACGATCCGGCCGCCGTCGAGGAAAAGAATGCGGTCGGCCACGTCGGCGGCGAACGCCATCTCGTGCGTGACGATCGCCATGGTCATGCCTTCGTCGGCCAGCCGCCGGATCACGCTCAGCACCTCACCGACAAGTTCGGGATCGAGCGCGCTGGTGACCTCGTCGAGCAGCAGCACTTCCGGCTTCATCGCCAGCGCGCGGGCGATCGCCACGCGCTGCTTCTGGCCGCCGGAGAGGTGGCTCGGATAGGCGTTGCGCTTCTCCGCCAGTCCCACCTGCGACAGGAGCTCCATCGCGTGGGCTTCCGCCTCCGCCCGGGGCGTGCCGCAGACGATGACCGGGCCCTCGATCACGTTCTGGATCACCGTCTTGTGCGGGAACAGGTTGAAGTGCTGGAACACCATGCCGACGTGGCGGCGAAGCGTGCCGATGCCCGTCGCGTCGTCCGTGTCGCGGAACTTCGTGCCGATGCGCCGGCCGCGGAAGACGACTTCGCCGCCCGTCGGCATCTCCAGCATGTTGAGGCAGCGTATCAGGGTCGACTTGCCGGAGCCGGACGGACCGATCAGGCCCACAACCTCGCCGCGTGCGAGCGCGAGATCGACCCCTTTCAGCACCTCGAGCGTGCCGAAGGATTTCCTGATGGCGTGTGCCTCGAGGACCGCCGGGGCTGGCGCGGAGGTTTGCGCAGTGCTCATCTCGATCTCCTCAATCGCTCGCCCGCATGCGCCGTTCGATCCAGTCGGCGACCTGCGTCAGCGGGAACAGCACCGCGATGTAGAGCGCGGCCATCACCGTGTAGGATTCCAGCGGGCGGTAGGTCTGGCCGTTCACCACCGCGGCCATGTAGGCGAGATCGGCGACCGAGATCACCGAGACCAGCGATGTGTTCTTGAACTGGATCACCGACTGGTTGATGAAGGCCGGCAGCATCCGCTTGAAGGCCTGCGGCATGACGATGCGCTTCATCGACTGCCAGGGGCTCATGCCGATGGCCGCCGCCGCCTCGCGCTGTCCCTTGTCGATGGAGAGGATGCCGCCGCGGAAGATCTCGGCGTAGAAGGCGCCGACATAAAGCGACAGCGTCAGCATCGCCGCGATGCGGTTGTCGATGGTGATGCCGACCAGCAGCGGGAAGGCGTAGTAGAACCACAGCAGCTGCACCAGCAGCGGCGAGCAGCGGAATATTTCCTGATAGGCCCGCGCGGTGAGCGAGAGCACCTTCCAGCCCGAGAGGCGCGCCGCGCAGGTGAGTGCGCCGATCAGGACGCCGAACAGGATCGAGCCGAAGGTGTAGGCCACCGTCAGCCACAGGCCGTACATGAACAGGTCCCAGTACTGCCACAGGACGTTGAAATCCCATCTGTACATCAGCGTTCCCCTTGGCTGCGGCTTTGGATGGCCGGCCGCATTGTCCTTCGATTGATCGGCGGCGGCAACGTCACGCGGCCGCCGGGGCCGGCGCGGTCGCCGCGCGATAGCGCGACACCGCCGCTGCCAGCCTCTCGAGATTGCCCGGGTCCATCGCGGTCAGCGGTAGGCGAAGCTCGGCGCTCGCCAGTCCCGCCAGCGACAGGGCCGCCTTCGCCGGCACCGGGTTCGGCTCGACGAACAGCATTTCGGTCAGTTCCGCCAGTTCCTCGTGGCGGGCGAGCGCGGCGGCGGCGTCGCCGCGTCGCCAGGCATCGACCAGCGCCACCATGCCCTCCGGCGCGACGTTGGAGACGACGCTGGTGACGCCGACGGCGCCCGCCGCCAGAAACGGCAGCGTCAGCGCGTCGTCGCCCGAATGGATCGGGAAGTTTTTCCCGCAGGCCCGCCGGATGCGCGTGACGCGCTCGACCGAGCCTCCGGCCTCCTTGATGGCGACGACGTTGGCATGGCGCTCCGCGAGGCGGGCGCAGGTGTCTGCCGCGATTTCGATGCCGCAGCGGCCGGGAACGCTGTAGAGCATCACCGGCAGGCGGGTCGCTTCGGCCACGGCCCCGTAATGCGCTGCGAGGCCCGCTTGCGTCGGCTTGTTGTAGTACGGCGTGACGACGAGCAGCCCTTCCGCCCCGGCGGCTTCGGCATGCCGCGCCTTTTCGATGGTCGTGCGCGTGTCGTTGGTGCCGATCCCGGCGAGAACGACCGCCCTGCCGCGCGCGATGCGCACCGTGCGGGCGACGAGGTCGTCGATCTCGTGCTGGCGCAGCGTCGCCGCCTCGCCGGTGGTGCCGGCCGCGACCAGCCCGGCCACCCCGGCAGCGACCTGCCGCTCGACCAGCGCCTCGAACGCCGCGACGTCGACGGCGCCGTCCCGGAAGGGGGTGACGAGCGCCGTGAAGACCCCGTCGAACCTGTTCGTGTCGAAATCCATGTTGCTGCCCCCTAGTCGATGACCACGCGCGTTTCCGACATCTCGCGGAGCGCGATGCGTACCCCCTCGCGTCCGAGCCCGCTCGACTTGATGCCGCCGAAGGGCACGTGCTCGGCGCGGAAGTCCGGTCCTTCGTTGACCATCACGCCGCCGACCGCCAGGTCGCGCGAGAACCGCTTGATCAGCGCGTGGTCGTTCGTGAAGACGCCCGCCTGCAGGCCGTAGGGCCCGGCATTGACCTCGGCGATGGCCTCGTCCGCGTCGGCGAAGGTGCGGATGGCGATCACCGGCCCGAACGTCTCCTCGGCGATCACCGGCGCGTCGGCAGCGACCGCGCCGAGCACGGTCGGCTCGACCAGCGTTCCGGAGCGGCCGCCTCCGGCGAGCAGCCTCGCCCCTCCGGCGAGCGTCGCCTGCATGCGCCGTTCGACCACGAGCGCGGCATCCTCGTCGATCGCCGGTCCCATGTCGGTGTCGTCGCTTGCGGGATCGCCGGTGCGCACCGCCGCCACCGCCGCCAGCAGCCTCCGGGTGAACTCGGCCTCGATGTCGCGGTGCAGGAAGAGCTTCTTCACCGCCGCGCAGCTTTGTCCGGCAATCTCGAAGCGATGCGCGACGGTCGTGGCCACGGCCCTGTCCAGGTCGGCGTCGGGCAGCACGAAGAGCGGATCGTTGCCGCCGAGTTCCATCAGGCAGCGCACGAGCCCGCTGGCGTTCTTCAGCGCCAGGCCGGCCGCCGGGCCGCCGGTGAAGGACAACAGGTCGATCGGTGCGCGGGAGAGCGCAAGCGCAGCCTCGGCGCCGCCATGGATCACCTGGAACAGACCCTCGGGAAAGCCTGCCTCGATCGCCAGTTCGGCGAGCCGCGCGGCGGCGAGGGGAGCCTTCGGCGAGGGCTTCGCCACGACCGCGTTTCCGGCGGCGATAGCCGGCCCCAGCTTGTGGCAGAGCAGGTTGAGCGGATAGTTGAAGGGCGTGATCGCGCCTACGACGCCGACGGGCTGCCATGTTATCGACGCATGCCGGTCGACGCCGCCCGACACGATGCCGCAATGAAGCACCTCGCCGTCGAGGAAGGTCGCGGCGTCGCCGGAGAGGCGCAGCGTGTTCTGCGCTCGGCGCACCTCGTTGCGGGCCTCGCGGATCGTCTTGCCGACTTCGGCGCAGAGGATCTGTGCCAGTTCCTCGGCGTGCGCCGCGATGCGGGAGGCCAGCGCGTCGAGCAGCGTTCGGCGCTGGAACGGGGTCGAAAGCCGGAAATCCCGCTGCGCCGCCTTGGCGCGGGCGACGGCGCGGCCGATGTCGACGGCGGAAGCGACGCCGACTTCGCCGACCGGCGCGCCGCCCCAGGGACTGCGCACGATGACGGCGGCTGGTGTCGCGGGGGTCTTTCTCTGGGCGGCGTGGGACATCATTCCTCTCGTGTTTCTTCTTCGGCGGCGAGCGCCGCGATCAGGACGGGGCGTGCGGGCCAGCGGTCGCGGCTGAGCGGACCGGTCTCCGCGCCGGGACGGGCCGCGGCGATGAGCGCCTGCACGTTGTCGGCGCAGAAACGGCCCTGGCACGACCCCATGCCGAAACGCCCGTTCAGCTTGATCTCGCGCGGACCCACCGGATCCGGCTCCGTCAGCATGGCGCGCAACTGGCCGACCGTGCGTCCCTCGCAGCGGCACAGGACCGTCTCGTCAGGCAGCGCGGCGAGGCCGCCGTCGTCGCGCACCGGCTTGAACAGCGCGGCGAGCACGGCCTGCGCCCGCCGCTGGCGCAGCACCTCCGGCGTGTGTCGCTGCGCCGCCGCGCCGGACAGCAGCGCGATCGCTTCGCGGGCGGCGGCGCGGCCGTCCGCCTCTGCCGAGCCCACGCCCAGCGCCTCGCGGCAGTCGCCGGCACACAGAACGAAGGGTTCGCCGCGCACCATGGAGGGCAGGCCGAAATCGTTTGGGCGGATGCCGTCATGGAGAGCGACGGTGTCTGCGCGGAACCGGCGCACGGCGCCGGCGCGGTCCTCGACCGTGGCGACGAGCCGCCCGTCCTCGTCGCGTGTGATAGACGTCAGCCGGGACCCGCGCAACCAGAGCGTGCCGGCTGCACGCATGCGCGCCAGGTGCGCCGTCGCCTCCGCGACCAGTTCCGGAAACGCGACCATGCGGAGGGCAGCCAGAGGACGGGCGAGGGGATCGCCGGCCTCGACCACCGCGATCGGCGGCCGGCCGAGGCGCGCGAGATCGGCTGCCAGCGCGACCGTGAGCGGCCCGTTGCCGGCGATCACGATGTCGCCCTCCGGCGCATCGCCGGTTTCCTTGATCAGCATCTGCAGGCCGCCGGCCGTCACCACGCCGTCGAGCTGCCAGCCGGGGCGCGGCAATACGCGCTCGACGGCGCCCACCGCGACGACCACGGCGCGGGTGCGAACCGTCCGCACGCGACCGGCCTTCCGGTCGTCGAGGAGCACGAGACCGTCGGCATCGATGCCGAGAAAGACATGACGAAGGCGCGGTGTCACCGCCGCGCGGCGAAGCTCGTCCTCCAGCCGCGACCAGTGTTGCGCGCGGCGGTCGCCGGGCTGCATTCCGGTCGCGCGTGCCGGCTGCCGATAGTAGGCGCCGCCCAGTGCCGGCCGCTGTTCCGCCAGCTCGACGTTCAATCCCGCGCGGCAAAGCTCGATCGCCGCCGCGACCCCGGCGGCCCCGCCGCCGACCACCAGCGCGTTGCAGACGATGTCGGCGGGCCTATCCATGGATCGCCTCGACGGCTTCCACGGCCATCCCTTCGCGCGCCGGCGTCAGGCAGGATTCGACAACCGACCCGCCGACGCTGACGACGCAGTTCTGGCAGGCGCCGATGCCGCAGAAATAGCGCAGCCCGGCGCCGGCGCCGTCGCTACCGAGATCGCGAACCCCGGCGCGCATCAGCGCGGCGGCAAGGCTTTCGCCGTCACGAAAGGGCACCGCCGCGCCCTTCCACAGGAAGCTGCCGCCGCTCATGCCACGAGGCTCCGCGGCGCGAAGCGACCCGGCGCGAAGGGCGTGAGGTCGAGTTCCGTCACCTCGCCGGCCACCAGCCGCGCGATCTCGCGTCCGATCAGCGGTCCGAGGCAGATGCCGTCGCCTTCGAAGCCGGTCGCCACCAGCAGGTTTTCGAAGCCCGGCATCCGGCCGACGATGGGCAGGCCGTCGCGCGTCGCCGTGCGCACGCCTGCGAACGCGCGGATGGCGCGCAGTTGCGCCAGCGCGGGCATAAGCTTCACCGCGCTCGCCAGCAGACGGCTCACCGCGTCGTGGTCGTTGCCGGTGTCGTCGCGCTCCTCGCGCGTACTGCCGATGAGGAACTGGCCGGTGCGCAAGGGGTCGATCACCAGGCCGAACCGCCGGCCCGTCCCGGCGCTCGCCGCCCGTATGGCGTCCTTGCTGAGAAGATAGCGGCACGACATCAGCGATCCGGGCAGCGAGGCGGCCAGCGCCGGCGACCGCTCCGTCACGACGAGCTGGCCCTTTCGCGGCCGCGTGGCGTCCGCCAGTCCGAGCAGAGCCGCCGATCCGCCGCCTGCCGCGATCACGACGTGGTCTGCCTCCACCACGCCGCGCGCCGTGCGTACCGCCGTCATACCTGTCCTGCCGTCCACCGGCGCCAGGCCGGTCACCGCGATGCCGCGCTCCACCGTCACGCCGCTCGCCTCGATCAGCCGGCGCACGATCTCGTAGCCGATGGCGTGGCCCTCCTCGCCGACTTCGACCGCCAGCTGAACATGGTGTGCGACGCCGGGCAGGTGCCGCCGCAGCGCCCCGCCCTCGAGATGGCGCAGCCGCATGCCCTCGCTGGCGAGGGCTGCGGCGTGTTCGACGAGCCTTTCCGCTTCCCTGTCGTCTTCGGCGACCATCACCGTCGGGCGGGTCTTGAACAGGCCCGCGAACGGCCCGTCCCGTTCGAGCTGGCGGTAGAGGGCGATGCCCGCGAGCGCGGCCGTCATCATCGCACCGGGCCGCTTGCTGGCCACGGAGACCGCCCCGTCCGCAGCGCCGCTGGCGGCGGCCGCCGGTGCGGACGCCTCGATCAGCCTGACGCGAAAGCCCCGTTTCGCCAGGAAATAGCAGGTCGCCGCTCCGACGATGCCGGCGCCGACGACAACCACCGATTTTCCGCCTATGCTTCCCGTCATCGACTGCCGATGCCACCCGTTCCGATCCGGCGACTTGCCGGCGGGACGGATTGTCAGCGGGTGGTGCGGGACTGTCGATGCAAGAAGGCAGGCTTGCCTGCTCAGGAAATTTGTAGGGTTTCGCTTGGCAAACGCACGCGGTGGACGAAGCGGCATCAGCCTCACGCTGATCCAGACTTTCTACGAGGTCGGCAGCCACGGCTCGTTCTCGGGTGCGGCGCGCGAACTCAACATTTCCTATCAGTCGGCGGCCAACCATGTGCGCCGGCTGGAGCAGATGCTGAAGGCGAAGCTGATCGAATCCGAGCAGGGCGCCAAGCGCATCTCGCTGACCCCGCGTGGGCGCGCGCTGTTCAACCTGCTGCATCCCGAATTCGACATCATGCTGGAACGGCTGTCGAAGCTCCTGGAGAACCAGCGTTCCGCACTTCGGGTCGGCATGCCGCAGGCGATCTTCTTCTACCTGTTCCCCGAAATCCTGGCGACCTTCCGCGCCCGCCATCCGGACATGGAGATCGCGGCCGCCGAACGCGACACGGTGCTGGCCGAGATGGTCAAGAACGGCAGTCTCGACATCTGCCTTTCGGAGCGGCACTTCGGCGACCCGGTCGTGCCGCAGAAGCTGCTCGGCACCTACAGGCTGAGCCTGGTCTATCCGAACGGCTGGGGGCCGCCGCCCGCGCCGGAAGACGTACCGGCCTGGAGCGCTGGCCGCCCCTTCGTCACCTACGAGCCAGGCCAGACGCTGCGCAACCTGGCGCTCGATTTCCTCGGCCGCGACGGGGTCGCCGCGCAGCCCGCCATCTCCACCTCCGGCAGTTCGAGCGTCAAGCGCTGCGTCGAGGCGGGGCTTGGCTTCGCCATCATCCCCTCCTGGTGCATCCGCGAGGAGGATCGCGGGATAGCCAGCGTCAGGCTGACCAACCTTCCTGCCGTCGGCGTCTATTTCGGCAATGCCGAGTTCCTGCAGAACCACCCGGCGGTGCGGGAACTGTTCGCCGTCTGCCGGCAGATCCTGGTCGGCCGGGAACTCGACGAGCCGGGCGCCGTCGGTATCTGAAAAAGGCGGCAGCGAGGCCCAACCTACAAAAATCGAGATAAGCGGCCACCATTGTCTAGCATTGTTCCCGGGTGCCTCGCGGTTACGCTGCGACCGGGTCCACCTATCGAGCGGTCCTCCGTGAGAGCGGACAGGGGAACAACAAGGGGTTTGGCAGATGAACATCCTGAGGAAGATACTGGTCGGGGCGACTGTCGCGCTCGGCCTGATCAGCGGCGCCGCGCAAGCGCAGAGCACGGTCGAAGAGATCAAGGCGCGCGGCGTGCTGAGGGTGCCCGGCATCCTCAACGAGGTGCCTTATTTCAACAAGGATCCGCGCACCGGCGAATGGAAGGGCTTCGTCATCGACATGGCGGGCGACATCGCCAAGACGCTCGACGTGAAGCTGGAGGTGGTGGAATCGAGCTGGGCCAACGCCATCCTCGACGTGCAGAGCGGCAAGGTCGACATGGCCTTCGCGGTCACCGCGACGCCGACGCGCGCGCTCTCGGTCTGGTTCTCCGAGCCGACCTACTTCAACTCATTCGTCGTGGTTTCGGCGAAGGGCGAGCTCAACGGCAAGACCTGGGCTGAGCTCAACGATCCTCAGTACACCTTCGCCGTCGACCTCGGTTCCGCGCAGGACCTGATCGCCACCCAGTACTTGCCCAAGGCCAACATGTTGCGTTTCAAGACGCGCGACGAGGCGATCGTGGCGGTGGTGACCGGCAAGGCCGACGGGCTCGTCAACACCATGCTCAACGGCCTCGTCATGACCAAGAAGACGACGGAACTCGGCAAGGTGATGGTGCCGACGCCGGTCCTGTCCTCGCCCTCCGTGGTCGCCATCAACTACGGCGCCGACGAGGTCTGGAAGAGCTTCGTGTCGGGCTGGGCGGCCTACAACCGCCGCATGGGCAACAACCAGACCTGGATCGTCAAGAGCCTCGAGCCCTTCGGCATCACGCTCGACGACATGCCCGAGGGCTTCGGCTTCGGCGGCTGAAAATCCCGAAACCTCGGATTGGCGTTGCGGGGCCGCCTAAGGGGCGGCCTTGTCGTTTCGGCGCCACCGCGCTGAGCTATGGGCGTTAAGCGGCACGCGAGGGCGGCTCGGCTGGTTTGAGCCGAACGAGTTTGGCTCCACAATCCGGATGGTGCCGGGAGCCGACTTGAGCGGCCTGAGACATAGGTGACAGAACGTACCGGACACATGGCTAACACTTTCCGCTTTGTGGTGGGAGGTGTTGATGCCGTGGAGGGAGTGTTCGGTGATGGACGAACGTGTTCGTTTCGTCGGCCGTATTCCGGACGGCGAGGCGATGAGCGCAGTGTGCCGCGACTTCGGCATCTCGCGCAAGACCGGCTACAAGATCGTCAGCCGCTACAGGCAGGAGGGGGTCGAGGCGCTCACCGACCGTTCGCGCCGGCCGGTGCGCTACGCCAACCAGCTGCCGGGCCGATCGAGCGGATGATCGTGACGGCCAAGCGCGACAAGCCGCATTGGGGCGCCCGCAAGATCCGCGAGCTGCTGGTGAGGAAGCTGGCCGGCGACGTCCGCATTCCGGCCAGGTCGACGGTGCATGCGGTGCTCGACCGTCACGGCCTGGTGGCCCACGCCCGCCAGCGGCGCCGTTTCAAGGCCGAAGGCACCGAGTTGTCGCAGGCGTTGCGGCCCAACTATCTGTGGTGCGCCGACTTCAAGGGCGAGTTCGAGCTCGGCGATGGCCGCTATTGTTACCCCCTGACCGTCTCCGATCAGGCCTCGCGCTTCATCCTGGCCTGCGAAGCGCTTGAATCGACAAAGGAGATGCCGGTCATCGAGGCTTTCGTGCGGCTGTTCAGGCAGCGCGGCCTGCCCACCGCCATCCGCCGTTCGCCTCGCCCAACGGCCTCAACAACCTCTCCAGGCTGTCGGTCTGGTGGCTGAGGCTCGGCATCGCCATCGAACGCATCAAGCCCGGCCGCCCGCAACAGAACGGCCGACACGAGCGCATGCACCGGACGCTCAAGGCCGAGACCACACGACCGGCCGGCGCAAACAGCCTCCAGCAGCAGGACCGCTTCGACAGATTCGTCAGCGAGTTCAATCGCGAACGCCCCCACGAGGCGCTCGACAGAAAACCCCGGCCGAACTCTACACGCCCGCCTCAAGAGCCTATGACGGACTGCCGGAACTCACCTACCCCTTCAATGACCGCGACATCATCGTCACCACATGCGGCCGCATCTGCATGATGAGGAAGAAGATCAACATCTCCCACGTGCACGCCGGTCAGAAGCTCGGAATCAAGGACGTCGACGACGGCATTTGGCTCGTCTCCTACATGCACTATGATTTCGGATGCATCGACCTGGAACAGAGATCCTTGCAGACTATCGACAACCCGTTCGGCACGAGCTTGTCAGCCATGTCTTAGGTACAAACTGTTACCTATGTCTCCGGGCCGTACAA
>CAYJMY010000165.1:0-11199 GCA_964371125.1 uncultured Mesorhizobium sp.
GCGCTGTCGAAGCATTTCGGCAACCAGATCCCGGAGACGATCATCGAGCCGGGCCGCGGCATGGTCGGCAATGCGGGCGTCATCAAGTCGGAGGTCGTGCTCATCTCGAAGAAGGCCGACAACGACAACGTCCGCTGGGTCTATCTCGACATCGGCAAGTTCGGCGGTCTCGCCGAGACGATGGACGAGGCGATACGCTACCCGATCGTGACCGCGCGTGACGACGACCAGAAGGCGCCCTGCGTGCTCGCCGGCCCGACCTGCGATTCGGCCGACGTCATGTACGAGAAGACGCCGTACCCGCTGCCGCTGACGCTGACCATCGGCGACGAGGTGCTGATCGAGGGCACAGGCGCCTACACGACGACCTACGCGTCGGTGGCGTTCAACGGCTTCGAGCCGCTCCGCGCCTACGTCATCTGAGAAGAACCCTCCCCCTGGCGGGGAGGGACCCATCTTTTCCTGCAACCCGTTGTTTTGGGGTGCGTTGAAGCGCACGCCTGAGGACAATGCCGTGAACACAGTGCCTGTAGCCCTTTCCGCCGCTTTTTCCATCGAGGCCGAGACGCCGCGCGACGTCGCCGCGCGCGACGCCCTGCTCGACCGCGCCATGGGGCCGCGCTGGCGCCGCAAGTCGTCGGAGAAGCTGCGCCGCGGCCGCCTGCCGGCGGAAGGGCTCGCCTTCGTCGCCCGCGACGCGGACGACCGTGTGGTGGGAACGGTCAGGCTCTGGGACGTGGTGGTGGAGCGCGAAATCTCCCCCCTGGAGGGGGAGATGTCGGCGAAGCCGACAGAGGGGGCAGCTTCAGAAGGCACCGCGAATTCTGCGCTGTGCGCTGCCTCCCGCCACCCCACCCGGCAGGCTGCGCCTGCCACCCTCCCCTCGAGGGGGAGGGAGGGGCGCGCCCTTCTACTCGGCCCCCTTGCGGTCGACCCGGCGCTGAAGTCCGCCGGCATCGGCTCGGCGTTGATGCGCCATGCCATCGCCGAGGTTTTCCGGCTCGGCCACGGCGCCGTGCTGCTCGTCGGCGACGCGCCGTACTATGCGCGGTTCGGCTTCTCCTCGGAGAAGACCGGCCGACTCGCCATGCCCGGCCCCTACGAGAAGCACCGCTTCCTCGCGCTCGAACTGAAACCCGGCGCGCTCGACGGCGCCAGCGGCGTGCTCAAGGCGGCCGGGCGGAAGGTGGAGGCGGTAAGGTTGGCGGCTGTAGCGTAAGGTGCGCTAGGCGGGTAGTTCGCCCTCCAAGCCTTGGGTTGCGTTCTCGCCGACTCTCTCAGCGTCATGCTCGGGCTTGTCCCGAGCATCTGCCGACGCTGGTGATCTCGGCGCCTCTTCGCCGAAGCAGTAGATTCTCGGGACAAGCCCGAGAATGACGCGTCGTGGAGAATTGCCTACCAGGATACTACTTGACAGCACCTACGCAGGGGGATTTACATAACCGGTTATATAACGGCTTATGGAGATGCTGCTTGGTCGAAGACGTGGTTCGCGCTTTGGGCTACCTCTGCCTCGGCACCCGGTTGAAGCGCATCGGCGAGCGGCTGCAGGCTGACACGCAGCGGATTGTCGATGCCTTCGATGGTCCGGTGCAACCGGCGCTCTATCCGCCGCTCGCGGCGATCGACCGGCTCGGCCCGCTCGGCATCGGCGAACTCGCCGAGGCGCTCGGCATCACCCAGCCGGGCGCGACCAGGTCCGTTTCCGAACTGACGAAGATGGGCCTCGTCGCGGCGGAGCAGCCGCCCGACGACCAGCGGCGCCGGGTCATCACGCTGACCGCCGCCGGCCGCGCGGTCGTGGAACAGGGCAAGACCGTGATCTGGCCGCGCATCGAGGCGGCCGTCGCCGAACTCTGCCGCGATCTCCCGGACGGCCTTCTCGACCAGCTTGCCGCCATCGAGGACCGCCTTTCCGACCGCCCGCTCAACCGCCGTGCCGAGGATATCGATGACGCACGTACTCGATAGGCCGATCTGGACCGCGCTGAATTCGCGCCATGCTCGCCTCGCCGAGGGCGGAGCGCTGGCGAAGCGCTATCCGGCCGCCGTCTCAGCCTTCGCCGCCGCCGGCGACGAAACGCCGGAGAGCCTCGCCGCGCTCGGCGCCCTGGCATCACCCGGCGAGACCCTGATCGTGGTCCAGGCGGCTCCGATCGGCATTCCTGCCGGTTTCGAGGCGACGACGCAGGCGACGCTCGTCCAGATGGTTGCGGAGGAGCCGGCCGGGACGGTGGCGGACGAACGCATCGTCCGGCTCGGCCCGGAGGACGCGCAGGACATGCTCGACCTCGCCATGCTGACGAAGCCCGGTCCCTTCACGCTGAGGGCGCAGGATTTCGGCCCGTTCTGGGGCATCCGCTCCGGCGGCCGCCTGGTCGCCATGGCCGGCCAGCGGCTCGGGCAGGTGGGCTTCCGCGAACTGAGCGGGGTGTGCACGCATCCCGATACGCGCGGGCAGGGGCTCGGCCGGCTGATGTCGCTCTACGGCATGGCGCGCATCCGCGAGGCGGGCGACGTGCCCTATCTCCACGCCTACGCGACCAACGCCACGGCGATCGGCCTCTACGGCTCGATCGGCTTCCGGCTGCGAGCGACCATGAACATGGCGGTGATGCGCAGGGCGGATTGACCAGCGGCGCCTGCAGTCTTGCCGCAGCGCCTGCTCAGTCCGGATAGCAGCTGATGGTCTGGAAGTTGCCGCGTGCGTTCTGGATCGTGATGTCGAATCCGATCCGGTCGCCGGCCTTCTTGAGCACCGTGCTGACCACCGTGTTGCCGTCCGAACTCAGCCCTCCGAGAGGGCCGCCCCAGTTGATCGTGCCGGAAGCGGTGACTTCGAACGGATAGTCACCCTCGAAATTCCCGTCGAAGGCCGGACCGCGAAACATCCCGGCATCGAGCTCGATCTGCCCGAGTACCATGTTCCCCAGATGGCAGGAGTAGGAGCCGTCCTCGAGACTGGCCGCTATCGCATGGCCGGCAGATGCGAGGATGGCGAGGAAGGCAAAGATACGCGACCTCATGGCGAAAATCCCTGGTTCAAGTGGAGCGTTCTCACCGCTCCACTTGAACCTACACCGCCGGCGCGCGCGGACAAGATGTCAGAGCAGGCTCTGCAGCGCCATTGCGACCGACATGTCGCCCTCGACCTTGATCTTGCCAGTCATGAATGCCGTCGTCGGGCTGAGGTCGCCGGCGATCAGGTCCTCGAAATTCGCCAGCGACAGCTTGATGGTGCAGTCCGCCGGCGCGTCGACCGTCGATACCGCGCCGCCGTCGATGACGAGGACGCCATCGGTGCCGGTGTCGAACTTCACGGAGCGGTCGAAGCCGGAGCTCTCGACGCGCGACTTCAGCTTGGCAGCGATATCCTGAATGCTCATCCTTCGATCCTCGTGGTTTGCGTCGCCAGCCTATCGCGGCATTGCGACGGGAACAAATCGTTGTGCGACCGGCCGCGCCGGACGCCGGCTTATAGCTGCGCATTGACGTTTACGTCAACGTGATTTAGCGTCCGAAAAGGAGGAAGCCCATGGGCTATCGGAGCATTCTGCGTGGCGGCTGCTTCGCCGGCGAGGTGCACGTCGTTACCGGCGGCGGGAGCGGGATCGGGCGCTGCGTGGCGCACGAACTCGCCAGCCTCGGCGCGCATGTGGTCATCACCGGACGCCGCCAGGAGAAGCTCGACCGGGTCGCGGCGGAAATTGCCGACGACGGCGGCGACGTCGAAACCCTTGCCTTCGACATCCGCGACGAAGAGGCGGCAAAACAGGCGGTTGAGGGCGTCGTCGAGCGAAAGGGGCGGATCCACGGCCTCGTCAACAATGCCGGCGGCCAGTTCCCGTCGCCGATGGCGGCGATCTCGAAGAAGGGCTTCGAGGCCGTGGTTGGCAACAACCTCACCGGTGGCTTCCTCGTCATGCGCGAGGTCTACGTCCAGTCGATGCAGCAGCACGGCGGCGCCATCGTCAACATGGCGGCCGACATGTGGCGCGGCATGCCCGGCATGGCGCATTCGGGCGCGGCGCGCGCCGGCATGGTCAACCTGACCAAGTCCGCTGCCTACGAATGGGCGCATGCCGGCGTGCGCGTCAATGCCGTGGCGCCGGGCTGGATCGCGTCGTCGGGCATGGATACCTATGGCGGCATGACGCGCGCCCTGATCCCGCAGTTGAAGAAGCACGTGCCGCTCGGCCGCATCGGCGTCGAAGCGGAAGTCTCCGCGGTGATCTGCTTCCTGCTGTCGCCCGCGGCCTCCTTCGTCACCGGCGTCACCGTGCCGATCGACGGCGGCGCGCCGTTGGGCACCGCGCTCTTCCCGATCGTGCAGGGTAGGGGATCGGCGCCCTTCGACGGCTTCCACCGCGCCGTCGTGCCCGATGTCCTCGGCGAGGGGAGCAGGGACTGATGCCGGCGATCCGTTCGGCGCTCGACCCGACCTCGGCGAGCTTCGCCGCCAACGCCGCCGCCATGGCCGAAAAGCTGGCGAAAATCCGCTCGCTGGAAGAGGCGGTCAGGCGCAACTCCGCGTCGCGACGGGCGCGCTTCGAGGAGCGGGGCCAGATCCTGCCGCGCGAGCGGGTCGAAAGGCTGCTCGACCGCGGCGCGCCGTTCCTCGAACTGTCGACGCTCGCCGGCTACAAGATGCACGACGACGACGGCGGCAAGAACATCATGGGCGGCGGCACCATCGCCGGCATCGGCGTCGTCGGCGGGCGACGCTGCGTGGTGTCCGCCTCGGACAGCGCCATCAAGGGCGGCACGATCCCGCCGATCGGCCTGAGGAAGGCGCTCAGGCTGCACGAGATCGCCTTCGAGAACCGCCTGCCGCTGATCTACCTGGTCGAGAGCGGCGGCGCCAACCTGCTCTACCAGGCGGAAATGTTCGTCGAGGGCGGTAAGGCCTTCGCCAACCAGGCGCGGCTGTCGGCCGCCGGCATCCCGCAGATCGCCATCGTGCATGGCTCGTCCACGGCCGGCGGCGCCTATCTGCCGGGCCTCTCCGACTACGTCGTGCTGGTGCGCGGCCGTTCAAAGATATTCCTCGCCGGGCCGCCGCTGGTGAAGGCGGCGATCGGCGAGGACGCCGATGACGAGGATCTCGGTGGCGCCGACCTGCACGGGCGGGTGACCGGGCTCGGCGAATACGTCGCCGAGGACGACGCCCAGGCGATCGCCATCGGGCGGCAGATCATGGCCCACCTGGCATGGGATGAAGTCGGTCGCGGTTCGTCGGCGGTCGGTCATGACGCTCTCGACCGACGGCCGACGTCCGACGACCGGCTCCTTCCGCGCTTCGGCGCGGAGGAACTGCTCGGCATCGTGCCGGCGGACGAAAAGGCGCCCTTCGACATGAAGGAGATCGTCGCCCGCATCGTCGACGGCTCGGAATGGCTCGAGTTCAAGGCGGAGTATTCGCCGGACACGCTATGCGGCCACGCCGCGGTCGACGGCCACAGGATCGGCATCGTCGCCAACAACGGGCCGATCATGCCGACCGGCTCGCTCAAGGCCGCGCAGTTCATCCAGCTCTGCGACCAGGCCGGCGTGCCGCTCGTCTTCCTGCAGAACACGACCGGCTACATGGTCGGCACGGCGGCCGAGCGCGACGGCGCGGTCAAGCACGGCTCGAAGATGATCCAGGCGGTCGCCAACGCCCGCGTGCCGAAGTTCACCGTCGTCATCGGCGGTTCCTACGGCGCCGGCAACTACGGTATGTGCGGGCGTGGGTTCTCGCCCCGCTTCATCTTTTCTTGGCCGACGGCGCGGACGGCGGTGATGGGCGGCGAGCAGGCGGCCCGCGTCATGGAGATCGTCACCCGCGGCAAGGCGGAACGCGAGAGCCAGCCGGTCGACGAGAAGATGCTTGACGTCATGTCGGCGCAGATCCGCGCCGGCGTCGAGCAGCAATCGAGCGCACTCTTCGGCACGGCGCGGCTCTGGGACGACGGCATCATCGACCCGCGCGACACGCGCCGCGTGCTTGCACTCTGCCTTTCGATCGCCGCCGAGGGCGATAGGCGGATTTTGCGGCCGAACAGCTTCGGCGTGGCGAGGATGTGAAGGAAAGAGTCGGTCGGCGGACGTCGGACGTCGATCGGAGAGCAGCGGCAACACGACCGACGTACTGCGAGCGACGACCGACCGGAGGATGGAATGCAACTCACACCTGAACACGAGAACCTTCGCCGCACGGTCGCGAAGTTCGTCGAGACGGAACTCAATCCGTTCGTCGACATCTGGGAAGATGCCGAGGAGTTCCCCTCGCACGAGGTCTTCAAGAAGCTCGGCGATCTCGGCCTGCTCGGCATCAAGTACGATCCGGACTACGGCGGGCTCGGGCTCGACTTCTCCTATTCCATGGTCATGGCCGAGGAACTCGGCCTGGTGAACTGCGGCGGCGTGCCGATGGCGATCGGCGTCCACACCGACATGTGCACGCCGGCCCTCAACCGGTTTGGATCGAGCCACCTGAAGCGCAACTTCCTCGCCCCGTCGATCGCCGGCGACGTCGTCGGCTGCCTCGGCGTCTCCGAGCCCGGCGGCGGCTCCGACGTCGCGGCGGTGCGCACCTCGGCGCGCCGCGACGGCGACGACTACGTCATCTCCGGCACCAAGATGTGGATCACCAACGGCATGCAGGCCGACTGGTGCTGCCTGCTCGCCAACACCTCCGAAGGCCAGCCTCACCGCAACAAGTCGCTGATCGTGGTGCCGATGGACGCGCGCGGCATCTCGCGCCAGAAGATCCACAAGATCGGCATGAACTCTTCGGACACCGCGCAGCTGTTCTTCGACGACGTGCGCGTGCCCGCCGCCAACCTGATCGGCCAGGAGGGCATGGGCTTCACCATGCAGATGCTCCAGTTCCAGGAAGAGCGCCTGTGGGGCGCGATGAGCTCGCTGAAAGGCTTCGACAGGCTGATCGACCTGACCATCGATTACACCGGCCATCGCAAGGCGTTCGGCAAGTCCGTGCTCGACAACCAGGTCGTGCATTTCCGCCTGGCCGAACTGCGCACCGAGGTCGAGGCGCTGCGCGCGCTGACCTGGAGCGCGGTCGAACAGTACATCGCCGGCAAGGACGTCACGCGGCTGGCTTCCATGGCCAAGCTGAAATGCGGCCGGCTCGCCCGCGAGGTGACCGACGCCTGCCTGCAATACTGGGGTGGCATGGGCTACACCCGGGACAACCCCGTCAGCCGGGCCTATCGCGACACGCGGCTGATCTCGATCGGCGGCGGCGCCGACGAGGTCATGCTGGGCATCATCTGCAAGCTAGAGGGCACCCTGCCGGGGACGTCGAACAAGCTCGCCAAGAAGCACTGATGGCCCGCCCTATCCGCACGCTCCTCATCGCCAATCGCGGCGAGATCGCCTGCCGCGTGATCCGCACCGCGCGGCGCATGGGGATGCGGACGGTCGCCGTCCATTCGGACGCCGACGCTGCGTCTCCGCATGTCCGCGCCGCCGACCTCGCGTTGCGGATCCCGGGGAACGCGGCGGCGGAGACCTATCTCGATGCTGCCGCGATCGTCGATGCCGCGCGGAAGGCCGGCGCCGACGCGGTCCATCCCGGATACGGGTTCCTCTCCGAGAATGCCGGTTTCGCCGGGGCCTGCGAAGCTGCAGGCCTGGTCTTCGTCGGTCCGCCGCCCGCCGCGATACACGCCATGGGCGACAAGGCCCGTGCCAAGACGCTGATGGAACTGGCCGGCGTGCCGGTGGTGCCCGGTTATGCCGGAGCCGACCAGTCGCCGGCGCATCTCGCCGCCGAGGCCGGGCGCCTCGGCTATCCGCTGCTCATCAAGGCGGCTGCCGGCGGCGGCGGCCGCGGCATGCGCGCCGTGGCGCGACCGGACGATTTCCTCGAGGCGCTGGAGAGCGCGCGCCGCGAGGCGGCGAACGCCTTCGGCGATCCCGCGGTGCTTCTCGAACGGCTGGTCGAGGACGGGCGGCACATCGAGATCCAGGTTTTCGCCGATAGTCACGGCAACGTCGTCCATCTCGGCGAGCGTGACTGTTCGACCCAGCGCCGCCACCAGAAGGTGATCGAGGAGGCGCCGTCGCCCTTCGTCGACGCCGCAATGCGCGCGGCGATGGGCGAGGACGCCGTCAAGGCGGCGCGCGCCGTGGGCTATCGGGGCGCCGGTACCGTCGAGTTCATCGTCGCCGCGGACCACCGCTACTACTTCCTTGAGATGAACACCCGCCTCCAGGTCGAGCACCCGGTGACCGAACTCATCACCGGGATCGACCTCGTCGAATGGCAGTTGCGCGTCGCCGCCGGCGAAACGCTGCCGCTCGCGCAGGAGGAGATCGTGCTCGCCGGCCACGCGATCGAGGCGCGCATCTACGCCGAGGATCCCGCCGCCGGCTTCCGGCCGCAGACCGGGCGGATCCTCCACTGGCGGCCGCGAGAGGTCGGCGAGCGCGAAGGCGTCCGCGTCGACGACGGCATCGCCGAAGGCTTTTCGGTGTCGCCGTTCTACGATCCGATGCTGGCCAAGGTGATCGCCCGCGGCCGCGACCGGGCCGAGGCCACGGCGCGGCTCGACGCGGCGCTCCGCGACCTGCCGGTGATGGGCGTACGCACCAATCGCGCCTTCCTCCGCGACGTGTTGCAGAGCGAGGCGTTCTGCGGCGGTCGCATGACGACCCGCCTCATCGATGACTGGGCCGCCGGCGACGGTCCGTTCGCACGCGCCGAGGCGGCGCAGGCGCTCGACTGCGCCATCGCCGCCGGCGCGCTGGCGCTGGCTGCGGGCGGCGACTGGTTCCGCTCGACTGGCGTCGCCGAATGCCCGGTCGCGCTCGGCAATGGCGCCGAGACGCGCCATTGCATCGTCCGCTTCGAAAGGGGCCGGCTCGTCTCCGTGGACGTTGCGGGCGAGACGGTGGCCTTCGACAGCTTCACGGCGCGTCTGCCCGAGATTGCCTGGTCCGCCGCCGCGGGCGCCGGCCGGGCGCTGGCGGTCGTCGACGGCCGCGACCTGTGGCTCGACCGCGACGGCCGCACCCTTGTCTTTTCCGAACCCGACGAACTCGCCGGCCGAGAGCCGCCTGCCGATCCGTCGCGGGTCGTTTCGCCGGTGGCCGGACTGGTCCGAATGGTGGCGGTCGAGGCGGGCTCGGAAGTCGCGGTCGGCCAGATCCTCCTCGTCATCGAGGCCATGAAGATGGAAACGGTGCTCCAGGCTGCCATCGCCGGCACCGTGCGGACGCTGCACGTTTCCGTCGGCCGGCAGGCGCGCGCCGGTGACCTGCTCATTGAGATCGAGCCGCGATAGGCTCTTCCTGCCCGCAGCGCGGCGACCGATTCGTCATCCATGCCGGTCCGTGGATACGGACGCCGCGCCCAGCGGCGGCATCTTGCGGTCCGGTCGTTTGATTGTTATGTTGAATAACAATTCTCAGGGAGGAGAGCGATGTCGGCATCCGTGACCGCGCGTTTGCGCCCGGTCCACATGGGATCGATGTCGGTGGACAGCGAACGCCGGGAGGACGGTACGCTCATCCTGCGTGCCCGCGGCGACCTGCCCGCTTATCCGCGAACCATCGTCGACCGGCTGCGCCACTGGGCCGAGGCCGCGCCCGACCGCATCTTCCTCGCCGATCGCGGCAGGGACGGCGCCTGGCGAACCGTGACCTACCGACAGACGCTCGACCGTGTGCGCGCGCTGGCGCAGGCGCTCCTCGCTTACGATCTTTCCGCCGAGCGGCCGATCGCGATCCTCTCCGGCAACGGCCTCGAACACGGCCTGCTGGCGCTCGCCGCGATGACGATCGGCGTTCCGATCGCCCCGGTATCGCCGGCCTATTCGCTCGTCTCGAAGGACCACGCCAAGCTCCGGCACATCTTCGACCTCGTCACCCCGGGCATGGTCTTCGTCGCCGAGGCCGCTCCGTTCGCCGCGGCCCTGCGCGCGGTGATGAAGCCCGGCATGTCGCTCGTCTCCGTGCGCGACTTCGCCGAGGGCTTTGACACGATCGACTTCTCGGACCTCCTCGCGACCGCGCCGACCGACGCCGTCGAGGCGGCCGACGCCCGGGTCGGCCCCGACACGATCGCCAAGTTCCTGTTCACGTCGGGATCGACCGGCATGCCGAAGGCGGTCATCAACACGCAGCGCATGATCTGCTGCAATCAGGTGATGATCCTCGGCGTACTCGCCTTCCTCGGCGACGAGCCGCCGGTCCTCCTCGACTGGCTGCCATGGAACCACACGGCCGGCGGCAACCACAATTTCGGTATCGCCCTCTTCAACGGCGGCAGCTTCTACATCGACGACGGTTCGCCGTCGCCGGCCGGCATCCTGAAGACTGTCCGCAATCTCGAGGAGATCGCCCCAACCTGGTATTCGAACGTGCCCAAGGGCTACGAGATGCTGGCCACGCATCTCGCCACGAACCGCCGGCTGCGCGAGAACTTCTACTCGAAGATAAAGCTCCTGCAGTATGCCGGCGCGGGCCTCTCCCAGCATGTCTGGGACACGCTGGAGAACCTCGCCGCCGAGACCGTCGGCGAGAAGATCATGATCATCACCGGCTATGGCTCGACCGAGACTGCGCCGTTCGCCCTGACCACCGCCTGGCCGGTCGACCGCCCCGGCGAGGTCGGGCTGCCGGCCCGCGGCCTCGAACTGAAGCTGGTGCCGGCGGAGGAAAAGCTGGAGCTGCGCCTGCGCGGCCCGAACGTCACGCCCGGCTACTGGCGCCAGCCCGACAAGACCGCGGAATCCTTCGACGAGGAGGGCTTCTACCGCATCGGCGACGCGCTGAAGCTGGTCGACCCGGCCGATCCCGGCAAGGGCCTGCTCTTCGACGGCCGAGTCGCCGAGGATTTCAAGCTCTCGACCGGCACTTGGGTCAACATGGCCTCCGTGCGCGCCGCCATCGTCAAGGCGTTTTCCCCCTATGTCCGCGATTCCGTGCTGACCGGGCTCAACCTCGACCACATCGGCGCGCTGCTCTTCCCGGATGTCGAAGCGTGCCGGGCGATCCACGCCGATCTCGGCCACGCCGGCGACGCAGAGATCGCCGCGCACCCTGCGGTCCGCGCGGCCTTCCAGGAGCGGCTCAACGCGCTCGCCGCCCGGTCGACCGGCAGTTCCACCCTCGTCGCCCGCGCCATCATCCTCTGCGAGCCGCCGTCCGTCGATGCCCACGAGATCACCGACAAGGGGTCGATCAACC
>CAYJMY010000166.1:0-10974 GCA_964371125.1 uncultured Mesorhizobium sp.
GGAGGATCGAGGTTGCGGACGGCCGCGGCGCCGGATCCTCCCCCGTTCACGGGGGAGGGGGACCATGCGAAGCATGGTGGCGGGGGCGCGAAAATCTCCATGTTCGGCCCCCTGCTCCGCCCGACTCGTACTCCCCCGTCAGCCCTTGGTCTTCGCCGCGGCGAACTGGTCGAAGGCCTCGATGGCGTGGCTGGCATACATCGCCGACGGCCCGGCGCCCATGTAGATCGCCATGCCCAGCGTCTCCAGCACCTCCTCGCGGCTGGCGCCCTGGTCGACGGCGGCTTTGGCGTGGAAGGCGATGCAGTCGTCGCAGCGGATGGCGACGCTGATGCCCAGCGCCACCAGTTCCTTGGTCTTGGTGTCGAGCGCCGCGGGCTTCAGCGCCGCCTGCGCGATCGCCGAAAAATTCTTCATCACGTCGGGCGCCCCGCCCCTCAGCTCGCGCAGCGGCCCGCTCAGGCCGTGGACGAAGTCCTTCCAGTCGATGTGCATACTCGTCTCCATCGGTGTCGCGGCCGCGTCCCGCGGCCCCGCTGCCCTGCTTGCTAGCCCGGCCGCGGCCCACCGCCCTTGATCGAACGCAAGCGCGCCGCTTAACCCTGCCGTTCAAGATTCGGCGAGTGTTGCCGTTCGATCCTTGTGGCGCCCGACAGAATCCGCCAAGACAAGGCCCGGCGGCGGCGCCGCGAAAATGCCCTCATGCGTCTTCACAGTACCGCCATTCCAGGGCCGGGCAACTTTCGATGGACAACCCGTTCGAACCGCGCAAACCGCGTAGCCCGAAGGCAGGCCGCCTTCTGGCGCTCGACGCGTGGATCGATTCGAGCCTCTACGACGCCGGCTTCAGGGCCGGCGAGCTGTGGGAGGCGATCACCATCTTCTTCCGCCGCTTCCGCGTCAGCGGCTGGCGTCGCTGGTTCGTCGAGCTTTTCAGCGAGGCGGCGACGATGGGCGCCGGCGGCGCGGTCGTCATGCTGGCGCTGGCCATGCCCGCCTTCGAGGAGACCGCCAGCGACTGGCGCAACCAGGGCGACTTCGCCGTCACCTTCCTCGACCGCTACGGCAACGAGATCGGCCAGCGCGGCATCATCCAGCGCGATTCGGTGCCCGTCGACGAGTTCCCCGACCACGTCGTCAAGGCCGTGCTCGCCACAGAGGACCGCCGCTTCTTCGAGCATTGGGGCATCGACTTCTTCGGCCTGGCGCGCGCCATGAGCGAGAACGTTCGCGCCAATTCGGTCGTCCAGGGCGGCTCGACGATCACCCAGCAGCTCGCCAAGAACCTGTTCCTCACCAACGAGCGCACCTTCGAACGCAAGATCAAGGAAGCCTTCCTCTCGGTGTGGCTGGAGATGAACCTCTCCAAGAAGGAGATTCTCCAGCTCTATCTCGACCGCGCCTACATGGGCGGCGGCACGTTCGGCATCACGGCCGCGGCCGACTTCTATTTCGGCAAGCAGATCAAGGATCTGACGCTGGCCGAGGCGGCCATGCTGGCCGGCCTGTTCAAGGCGCCGGCCAAGTACGCGCCGCACATCAACCTGCCCGCGGCGCGCGCCCGCGCCAACGAAGTGCTCACCAACATGGTGCAGGGCGGCTTCATGACCGAGGGCCAGGTGCTCTCGGCGCGGCTCCACCCGGCCGGCATCGTCGACCGCGGCGACAAGAAGAGCCCCGACTATTTCCTCGACTGGGCCTTCGAGGAGGCCAAGCGCATCGCCGCGGAGTCGGGCATCCACACCATGGTGGCGCGTACCACCTTCGACGCCAATCTGCAGCAGGCGGCCGAGGAATCGCTCGAGTTCCACCTGCGCCAGCACGGCAAGGAATACGGCGTCACCGAAGGCGCCATCGTCATGATGGAGACCAACGGCGCCGTGCGCGCCATCGTCGGCGGCCGCGACTACGGCGCCAGCCAGTTCAACCGCGCCACGAGGGCGCTGCGCCAGGCCGGATCCTCGTTCAAGCCTTATGTCTACGCCACCGCCATGGAGAACGGCTTCACGCCCGACTCGGTCGTCTCCGACGGTCCGATCACCTGGAACGGCTGGTCGCCGAAGAACTACGGGCGCGGCTACGCCGGACGCGTCACACTGACCACGGCGCTGGTCAAGTCGATCAACACCGTGCCGGTCCGTCTCGCCAAGGAGAAGCTCGGCATCGGCCCGATCGTCGAGAAGACCAGGGCGATGGGCGTGGAATCGCCGCTCAACGAGCACAAGACCATGGTTCTCGGCACGTCCGGCATGACGGTCATGGACCAGGCGACGGGCTATTCGGTGTTCGCCGACGGCGGCTATGCCGGCATGCGCCACGGCATCACCCAGATCCTCACCCATGGCGGCAAGGTCGTCTGGGACCATTCGCGCGATGCGCCCGGGCCGGTGCGCGTGCTCACCGAAGAGGCGCTGGCGTCGATGAACTCGATCCTCGTCCAGGTGCCCGAGATCGGCACGGCGCGGCGCGCCGCCCTGCCCGGAATCCGCTCGGCCGGCAAGACCGGCACGACCCAGGCCTACCGCGACGCCTGGTATGTCGGCTTCACCGGCAACTACGTCGCCGCCGTGTGGATGGGCAACGACGACTTCACCTCGACCCGGAACATGACCGGCGGCTCCCTCCCCGCGATGACATGGCAACGGTTGATGGCTTACGCACACCAGAACATCGATTTGAAGCCGATTCCGGGCATCGACAAGCCGTTTCTGGACGATACCGCCGTCGCCGAGGCCAAAGCGGATGGGGACAAGAAGGTGGACGAAACCGGGGCCGCCGAGGCGGAAAGGCCGCCCGTCCTTTCCGCGGCAACCACCCGCGTGCTTCTCGAGATCGTGGAACTGTTCCGCAAATCGCCGGTCCTCGACGCGCCGCCGGAACCCGAGACCCTCTCGGCGCTATGATGGGCATGCCGTTCCCCGGCGACGGCGCTTGCGCCGGTTCGTGATGCTGCGCTATCCCCACCGGGCAACCGGCCGGCCCGCCATATGATCCAGCGTACTGTCTTCATCCTGATCGTCATCGCGATCGCCATCGGCGGCGGCACTGCGAGCGTCTGGTACGTGCTGCGCGCGCAGGAGGGGATAGGGGCACTCACCGTCGGCGACTGGACGGCCTTCCCGGCTATCGGCACGCCCGAGGCCGACCCCTACGCCAAGGCCCGCATCGCCCGCGACGGTATCCTGCCGCTCGGGCGGGCCGAGGGGCTTGCCTTCATCGCCGAACGCGACTCCGCAGGCAACCGGCTTCGCCGCGACTGCGACTACCGGGTCGAAGGAGTGACGCCCACGGCCCGTTTCTGGACCCTCGTCGCCGCGGACGAAACACTTGCCGCGCTCGACCACGGCGGCCGCGCTTCGGCGGTCCAGTCCCGGCAGATCCTGCGCAAGGCGGACAATTCCTTCGCCATCGCCGTCGGACCCCACCCGGCGGCCGGCAACTGGATAAGGATCGATGGCGCCGGTCCGCTGGCGCTGGTGCTCACGCTGTATGATACGCCCGTGACCGGCGGGTCCGGACTGGGTGAGTTCGAACTCCCCCAGGTCTTGAGGGCCGGCTGCGATGCTTAGGCTGCTCTACACCGTCCTGCTCGGCCTCGTCGGTGCCGGCATCGTTCACATCGCGGTCCTTCTTCTTATGCCGGTCGTATCGGACAGGGACGCATGGTCGCGACTATCCCAGGCGGGCGGCCTCTATACCGTCACCCCGCTCTATGGCGCGGAGGCGGATCGGCGTGTCCTGCGCTCCATCGATCCCCTGCTCCAGGCCGTCGCCTGCCGGTTCGATCTCGCCGACGGAGTCACCCACATCCGCGGCGTTGGCCGCCTGCCCTATTGGTCGGTATCCGTCTACGATCGCGGCGGCAGGAACATCTACTCCTTCAACGATCGTTCCTCGAACGTCGGCACCCTCGACCTCGTCGTGCTGACGCCGGCTCAGATGATCGAGGTGCGCAAGGACCTGCCCCAGGCCTATGCGGAATCGGTGTTTGTCGAAGCGGAGATCGGCGAAGGCATCGTCGTGGTGCGCGGCTTCGTGCCGGACTCTAGCTGGGCGCCGGTCATCACGCGCCACCTCGGTGCGCTTTCCTGCACTGCCGAATAGCCTGGAGCGCGACGCGCAATAGAACCCGGTGTCGCAATCGATGCCGGGCCGGCCCGGTCAGTGCTTCGACGGCGCCTTGTCCCCGGCGGCAGCGGCTACCGATCTTGCCGACGGCGCGGCTTCGTCGGCCTTCGACGGCCTCTCGTAGCGGACCCCCGGGAAAATGATGATCGTCCCCTCCCCGTCCGGGAGAGGTTTGGCGGATTTCCGTGCCGCATTTCGCGGCACGAACGACAGTATCGCACCCATGACTTCGCGCCCTCTCGGTCAAACCGGAGCTACAACGCAACGCCTCCGACGCGATTAGGACACCACACGGTTAACAGCGTCTTAAGGCCTCTGCGCGGCCGATGTCCCGCATCGACCTTCGCGACCTTCCTGGCCGATCGCCTCGCCAGGCGGCAAACAGACATGATCCGGATTTACGCGACACGCGCTTAATCCGCGGGCCCGCCGTCCCTCGCCCCATGATTAACAATCGGCTAACGGGTATCGGCTAGAGTTGCATTCGGGAGAGGGCGGAAGGCAGGATACGGCCGGCCTCCATGCCTTTCCGAGCGTAATGTAGCGTCAGGCGTACACCGTGCCATCCTCCGATTTCCGGCAGATCGCCGACCGATCCCTGCATGCCAGGACCGACCGCCTGTTCCGCGCGGCCGTTTCCGCCTATTGCGCTTTGCCCCGACCATCGCGGCGCGACACCGTCCAGTTGGAGGACCTCGTCCTGCCGCTGTTTGATTCGGTTAGTGCGGAATCGCGGCGCTACGTTGCAGCGGTCCTCTCGGAATTGCCCAATCCGCCGAGGACGCTTGTGGGTCGCCTCTGCGAACAGCCGGTCGACGTCGCCGCGCCGCTCCTGATCCGGTCCCCCGCACTGAACGACATCGATCTCCTGGCGGTCATCAGCCGCCACGGTCTTCCCCACGCGCGCGCCATCGCGCGGCGCAAGGACCTCAATCCGGCGATCGCCAACCTGATCCGGGTGCTCGATCGCCCGGCGCGCATGGAGGAAGCGCCCTCGCCGCCGTCCGGGCATGCGGATGCAGAGATTCACCAGGAGAAGCAGACCCCAGCCATGGCCGAACCCGAATTACCGCCGACGCCGACCGATTCGCCTGCCCTGACCAATGCCGAGGCGGTTCGCGGTCGCTTGCGTTCGATGATGCTGCCGGCCGGAGATCTGGCGCCGCGGAGCGCGATCCCGGAAGAGGAGCGCGTGCCTCGAACCGCCCCCTATGGCCGCTTGCGTGCGACCGCTTTGACAGGGAATGCGGCGTTCTTTCAGACGGCGCTCGCCGACGCGCTCGGCATAGGCTTCCGCCAGGCCAAGGCGATCGCCGGCTCGTCCACCTACGCGGAGTTGATACTGGCGCTGCGCGCCCTCGACATCGACACGGAGGGCGCCCTGCTCCTCGTCCTTGCGACCTATCCTTCGATGTTCGGTCACGCCGAGAGCGTGCGCCTGTTCGTCGACCGCTACGAACTCTGTCACCGGGAGAAGGCCCGCGACCGGCTGCGCGGATGGCGGGCCGAAACGCTCGCCGACGCCATGGCCGCCGCGCCGGAGGCCAAATCCGGCGCCAACGGGAACAAGCCGCTCCGCGACGACCGTCTCAGGGCTTCGTAATCCCGACGAAGTCCCCGAGCGCTGTCGATCCAGGTTCGAGTTCGACGACCCAGATATCGCTGTCGAAACGTTGTTCCCGGGCCAGCCGCTCGTCGAGCGACTGCTGGTCGAGATTCTCGCCTACCAGCGTGAACTGTCTTCCGCCTCCGGAATCCGAGCCGTAGGCGGTCTGCGCCGCCGGTCCGTAGAGCGCGGCCTCGCCCGTGCGACTGCGCGTCACGATGAACACCGCGCCCGCCTCGGTGGCCCCGCGGCGAATGACGGCGGCAAAGCCGCCGCCGCCGAACACGCGCCGGATCAGGGCCGAGACGAAGAACTCCGTCGTTACTCGCATTGGCTCCGGCACCGTCCTTGCAGGGTGGTGAATGCAGCGCGGTTGGCCGCACGACAGGAGACGCCGTTCCGGCGACGTGGCGGATTGAGGAGCGGCGGCGTCAGTTCGTCAAGCCGGTCTCGCGCATCTTCGCATAGAGCGCCTCGTCGGGCTCGCCGGTGACCGGCAGGCCGAACAGCGTCTGGAACTCCTTGATCGCCGCCCTGGTCCGGGAGCCGACGACGCCGTCCAGTTCGATGCCGTCATTGCCGAACGCCTTCAGGCCGGCCTGGATCTTGACGATACGCGGATCGGATTCGCGCGCCGCCCGCACGGCGCCGGCGACTGGCGTAGGCGGTTCGGCGGGCAGGACGACCGGCGTCGCCGTCCGTGGCGCCGCCGCGGCCCGTTCGTCGCGCGGAGCCGGCGCCGGCCGGGGCGCGATGCCCGCGGTCGTCGTCCCAGCGCCGAGATGTTCGAGCAGGACCGCATCGACCTCGCCCGTTTGATCGAGACCGACCGTCTTCTGGTATGCGGCGACGGCCGAGCGCGTCGCCGGTCCTGCCAGCCCGTCGACGGCGCCCTGGTAGAAGCCGAGGTCGCGCAGGATGCTCTGGATGCGCTCGACGTCGGGATCGACCGAACGTACCACGGCGGTCTCCGGCCGCTCGATGCGGATTGTCGTCTCGCCGGCGGGCGCTGCGGGACCGCGATCAAGACGTGGACCGATCTCGACCCGATCGCGGGTGGCGAAGAAGGCCCCCGTGTGGAAATGCGGTTGGTACCACAACGCGTTGGCCGAGACGTAGGTGAGGGCGACGAGAAACGCCGTCATGCCGCCGACGAGCGCGGGATTGCGTGCGATAGCGCCTCCCACCACGGCCGCGCCGCGGCCGACGAAACCGTCCGGCTCGTCCTGGAAATCACGCGATCTTGCGGAGCGTGGCATCTCGGTCGTCTCTTTTTTGCAGGGATGCGATCGGCACGATCGCGCCGTTCGCCGGTCCGCGATAGCCGTCGATCGGCAGGGTGATGGCGACAGTCGTGCCGGCGCCGGGTGCGCTCTCGATGGTCATGGTGCCGCCGTGAAGGCGGACGAGGCCCTTGACCAGCGACAACCCGAGCCCGGTTCCCTCGAACTGGCGCGTGTAGTCGTTCTGCACCTGGATGAAAGGCTCGCCGAGCCGATCGAGATCGGCCGCCGCGATGCCGATGCCGGTATCGCTGACCTGGAAATGGATCCTGTTGCCCAGGCGATTCGCCGAAAGCGTGACCCGTCCGCCCGCAGGCGTGAACTTGATCGCGTTGGAGATCAGGTTGATGAGCATCTGGCGCACGGAGCGCCGGTCGGCAACGATCTCGCCCACCGTCGACGCCACATGGAGATCGAACGCAACGCCCTTGGCGTCGGCCTGCAGGGCCATCATCGAGCGGCACATCTCCGCCGTTTCGCGGAAGCGGAAGGGTTCGGGCGACACATCGTAGGCGCCCGATTCGATCTTGGAGACGTCGAGGATGGCATTGACGACGTCGAGGAGGTGGTTGCCCGCGTCCTTGATGATGCCGACATATTCGCGCTGGCGGTTATCCGCGACGGGTCCGCACATGCCTTCCAGCATCATGTCCGAGAAGCCGATGATGGCGTTCAACGGCGTTCGCAGCTCGTGGCTGACGGCAGCGAGGAACCGGTTCTTGGCGATCTCGCCACCGTCGGCCTTCGTCCGCGCCGAAGCGAGAATGGCGCGCAACTCTGCGACTTCCCCTTGATCGGACAGGAGGCCGACGAAATCGCCGCCCGACGACGGCCGCACGAGGTCGAGCCGGAACGGGTGAAAGTTCTCCGACGCGGCCTCGCCCGGCACGCGCGGCAGGCGGATTCGGAGTTCGCATCGACGGCGCGCCGCGCCTTCCCGCAGGTCGGCGACCGCGGCCAGGTACGGGATCCTGTCGGCGATGTGGATACGATCGAAGAAGCCGCTTCCGAGCAGGAGTTCGGGAGCAAGGCCGAGCAATCCGCGCGCGTCGTCGGAGGCATCGGTCACCTCGCCGGACCGCGCCAGCTTCAGCGCGATGCCGTCGAGCAGCTCCTCGATTGCGACCGCCGCGCTGCCGTTCGCCGCGTCGACCCGATCATTGGCGGAAAAACGAACGAAGACCGAGGCGAGATAGGCCAGCCCGGCAATCCAGTGCCATGCTTCCGGCGTCGCCGCGGAAACCGGGACCGCGTAGGCGAGCAGCGCCTGCAGGGCGACAATTGCGGCTCCGGTCGACGCTCCGGCTGCCGCCGACGATCGCGTCCCGCGAATCCAGTGAGCCTCGATCAAGGGCGCCAGCGCAAGGAGCGCCAGCGGCGAAGCCAGGCCGCCGGCGGCGACGATGATCAGGCCGCCCGCGATCGTGGCGAGAACTAGCGCGGCGACACCCGCCGCGATGTCGTCGCCGGTAGCCGACAGCGACGCGATTGCCAGGAAGGCGCCGGCGAAGATCGCGCAGACCAGGGCAAGAGCGACCGCGGCGCCGAAGACTGGGATGAAGAGCGGCGCAGCCGCGGCAGCAAAGAGGAAAGGCCCGAACAGCAGAACGCCGACCAGCCTGCGCTGGCGGGCACGATCGGGGCCTGCTGCAACCGAAGGATGCAACAGACGATCGCACCCGGCCGAAAAACCGGTCAGCACTTCCGATATCCTGGTCGCCGACACGCTCAACGCACGTACTCGCCTCAGCCCGCTTCGCGGATCGCTGTTTATTGCCACGACCCTCTCACCCCAGCGTTTAAGGAATGGATAAAGCGTGGTCATTGAGAGGGCGGAACGCGGCGTTTATCCGGCGACAAGTGGCCAAACGGCCCGTGAGTTGACGCCATGGTAAATGGGGGGTGAACGGCGGCGGCCGCGCCGCGCCGGGCCGCGGCGGCGCGCCTTTCCTGCCGTCGGGCCCGTTTCATCAATGAAAACAGCTACCTGGATGGTTACCGAATCGTCACTGGAACCGTCGGCATTTGCCGCGAATTTCCCTCAAATCCGAACCTCTAGAATGCAGGTAAAATTCGCGGAAAAGTCGAACCGCAGACGCAACCCGCCATTGGCAGGGGCCGTGCGAGCGTCCCAATGCAAAGAGGCGGCAACCCCAGCGGTGCCGCCCGTCACGGATCGAGAGTACGGCGGATGTTCTTCCTCGTCAGGATGGTTTTCTGGTTCTCGCTGGTGCTGCTGGTGCTTCCGCTCGATGCCGGAACGACGCCCGGAAGCCCGCCTCCGGTGAGCCCGCTCCAGGCGATTTCGGCGGCGCGCGAGGCCATCGGCGACGTCGCAGGGTTGTGCGAACGCAAGCCGGACGTCTGCCAGACCGGAAAAGCCGCGTTCGCGACCATCGGCTCCCGGGCGCGGGAGGGCGCGCGCATCGCCTACGAGCTCCTCGACGACGGTTCCGGCGACGCCGACACGAGCATCAGCACCGGAAGCGTCCCCGTCGCCCGGCCGGCCGAGCCCGTTCCGGCGAACTGAAGCCCGCACCGGCCCGCCGCCGCGACTCGTACCGGTTCCCGATCGCCGCCGACGCTTCGGCGGTTCCCTTCGGCCGCGGCAGGCTCTATATGCCGGCCATGGTTTCGATAGACACGATCCGCGAAGACTTCGCCGTTCTCGACGAATGGGAAGACCGCTACCGCTACATCATCGAGCTCGGCCAGGACCTGCCGCCGCTTCCCGAGGCAGCGCGCACCGACGCCAATAAGATCAGCGGCTGCGTCAGCCAGGTCTGGCTCGAGACGAAGCCGCGAACCGGCGCCGACCCGGTGATCGAGTTCGCTGGCGATTCCGACGCCCATATCGTGCGCGGCCTCGTGGCGATCATGCTGGCGTTGTTTTCCGGCCGCCGCGCCAGCGAGATACTCGCCATCGACGCCGAGGCGACGCTGCGCGGCCTCGGTCTCGACGAACATCTGACGCCGCAGAGGGCCAATGGCCTGCGCTCGATGATCCGCCGCATCCGTCGCGAGGCCGAGCAAGCCCTCGCCCCGGCCTGACGGACGCGCGCCAATCGGCGACGGCACTCCCCACGACCGCGTTCAGCCGATGCGCGGGCGAAAATCCTGAGCGCCCCAGTGCAGCACGCGCGCCCGCGCCGCCGGAGCCGGCGGCCGGTAGTGGCGCGCCAGCGCCGACAAGGCCGTCTTCAGCATGAGCTTGGCCGAACGCGCCGGCCAGCCGCGCTCGAACTCGACGGTCTCGATTCCTTTCAGGAAGCAGCAGATGTCGACGAGGACGCCGGAGAGCTCCGGCCCGACCGCGACGAGCGCCTTCTCGACCCTGAGCCGCGCGGCCAGCGCCACATCGGTGATGTCGGCCGCGCCGACCGGGCCGCCGCCGCGCCTGCCGCTTGCGACCGAAGCCTTCCAGTTGGCGCCGAGCCGCGGCAGCATCTGGCCGCGTGTGAAGTCGGTGCGCAGCCGTTCGCCGGCCTCCCGTTCCTCCGGCGCGAGGAAGGGCGAGCCGTCCCGGCCCTTCAGTCTCGCCAGTTGCGCGAGCGGCGATTCGGCCGCGTTCATCGTGACGGTTTCCGCGCCGCTCTCGCCGACGACCACGCCCTGATCGATCTGGCGCGGACGTGCGGCGAACGGCTCGTCGCGCTTCGTCGCATCCGCGACGAACTCGCGTCCGTCCGCGCTCAGCGCCAGGATGGCCCCCGTCCTTTTCCCGAGGCCGCGCGAGGTCATTGCGAGGAGGATGGCCTTGTCGACCGCGTGCGCGCCGCGCGGGCCGCCGTCGAGCAGGATCCGGTCGCGCCGGCCCTGCCCGCCGGCTCCAACGCCTCCCGAAGCCTGGCAGCACACCTCGGTCAGGCCGCCGCCGACGAAACGGCACGCGGCGCGCAGGCGCCTTTCGTCGTCCTGGTTTCGCACCGCCCGCTGTTCGTTGTCGCCGCTCATGAT